>NZ_CAJTUJ010000013.1 GCF_910579375.1 uncultured Rikenella sp. | reverse complement strand
TGCTTTTTCGACCCTTTAGGGTCGCCGGCCTTGTCGCCCAGCGGCTTTGCCGCTCGGGGGGATGGACGACAGGCCGAAACCAACAGAATGGGGCTGAACCTTTGGTCGTGCTTTGGGCTTTGCTTTTGGCCGGGCTTCTGCGGCTCTTTGAGCCGCGCAGTTCGCTGCCACCCCATGCGGCGGACTGCAACTCGTCGGAGCTCGTTGCACTCACCGCTGACGGCGCACAGCTATAGGCTGAGAGCGAATAGCTCAGTCCCCGTGTCAACGGTCGGCCCGCAGCCCCTGGATGCGGAGGGGACACACAGCGTCTTTTACTGGCCGCCTCAGTTTAATATTCGTTCTCCGTTAGCTTCGGCCGAAAACGAACCCGGCAGATTGGTAATGAATTGGGCGACAGGCCGAACCCGACAGCTTTGGGCGGTGAACGAGGTGTTGCTCTTGCGACTCGCAGAGTCGCGCGGGCCGGACGCCCGGGAGGCCCGCAACACGCCGCTTACGCGTCGAGAGTTGCGGTACCTCCTGGGCCGGCCTGCCATACAGCGCGCTTTTACTCAATAGATAGATAGGGGTATTCACTTGTGATTCGGGTCGGAGCCAGCGTGGGCCCAACGAGCATCGCGACGTTGCGGCCCTACGCCTGGGGTGGCTTCGGCCCGCGCGGCTCAGAGAGCCGCAGTGATGCAATTTAAATGCAGGGTTGGGTGGTCGGTTACTCAGGGTTGTTCCAGTCTCTTGCCCACCGTGGGCTCGCGGCCCGTTTATTCCGAGAGGCAGCGCAACTGAAGACCGTGGCCACGGCCGTCCACGCTGCTGGGGCCGAGGTTCTGTGTGCCGAAGTGCAAAAACACGCCGTCAGTCCCGCTAAGCTCAGACGACCAACTGTATCCGTAGTTGCCGACGTACGTCAAAGCGCCCAATCGCCCATAAATGCCCGCGTCGCGGAAGCCCGGGGCGGGGTTTCCATTTGCCGTAAACAGAAATGGGCCTGCATCTTTTCGATAAGATACAAGCCCACATAATACATATCGTTGAAAAAGAAACGCGCGAGAGAACTATTCCTCTTTCATATTGTGGTAGACCCGCTGCACATCCTCGTCCTCCTCGAACTTTTCGAGCAGCTTTTCGATCGACTCCCGCTGTTCCGTCGTCACCTCCTTCTGATCCGTCGGAATCCGTTCGAACTCCCCGCTCAGAATCTCGTAACCCTTCTCCTCCAAGTAGTTCTGAATCTTGCTGAACGAATCGTACGCCCCGTACATTACAATCTCCTGTACCCCCTCTTCGTTCTCTTCCGCAAACACCTCGTCCACCCCGTAGTCGATCATCTCCAGCTCGAACTCCTCCAGATCCAACCCCTGCGGCGTCTTGATCTTGAACACCGACTTGCGCTCGAACATGAAATCCAGGCTCCCCGTCGTCCCCAGCGAACCGCCCGCCTTGTTGAAGTAGCTCCGCACATTGGCCACCGTCCGCGTGTTGTTGTTCGTCGCCGCTTCCACCACGATCGCGATCCCGAACGGCCCGTAACCGTCGTACTGGATCTCTTTGTAGTCCGTATCCGTGTCTTTCGAGACCGCCCGTTTGATGGCCCGTTCGATGTTGTCTTTCGGCATGTTTTCCGACTTCGCCGTCTGGATCAGCATCCGGAGCCGCGGATTGGAGTTCGGATCCGGCCCGCCGGCCTTCACCGCGATGACGATCTCCTTGCCCAGCCGGGTGAATGTTTTGGCCATATTTCCCCAGCGTTTGAGTTTACGCGCCTTGCGGAATTCAAAAGCTCTTCCCATAATATCGAATTTCGGTGATACTGTGTATTTTTCGTGTCGCAAATATAGGGGATTTCCGGCGAAAAAGAAAGCGAGACTTTCGTTCCGAAACGCTATCTTTGGAAAACAATGCCGCTCGGAGGAAAAGACCGTGCGGCGGACGGTTTTAGCGAAACAATTTATGACCGAAAATCAAACAAGGAGCTTTCTGGCGCTCGTGTGGGGCCATCGTCTGTTCCGGGACGATCAGTTGGAGGTCGGGGAGGTTGGCGAATGTGCCGTCGAGCATCCGGGGTATGCTGCCGAAACGGCTGCCGATTCCGATGCGTCGATCCCCTCGCCGGATTTCGCACAGGCTGCCGTTCGGATCGGAGCGACGACGCTTTACGGAGCGGTGCGGGTGGATGGTCGGGCTTCGACGTGGCGCGACGGGGGACGGATGAGCGATCCGGCTTTCGACAGCGTAGCTTTTCACGTGGTGGGCGAACGCGATCGCGTGTTGGTGCGGAACGGGCGGGAGGTGCCGACGCTCGTATTGAAGCCCTCGGAGGGGCTGGTCGGCTGGTACGCCGAATCGCTTGCCACGGCCGCAGAGGGTCGGGGAGGAGCGTGTGCCGAGTTTTTTGGCGGTCTGGCCGGGGTGGAGCAGGGGCAGATCGTGTCACGATTGCTGGCGGATCGGTTGCGACGCAAGACGGCCGAGGTCGAACGGTTGCGGGCCGATTTGGGCGGAGATTGGGACGAGACGGCGTATGTCTGTTATCTGCGTTCGCTGGGGATGGGGGATCAGAAACGTTCTTACGAGGCGTTGGCGAGGTCGATCCCTTTGCGTTGTTTCGTCCGTTGCGGAGGCGATGTGCGGCAGGCCGAGGCTTTGCTGCTAGGGCAGTCGGGCTATCTGAGCGGGGTGTTTGAGGCGGAACCGGCCGTTCGGCAGTGGCAGGATATCTATTTGTCGCTGAAAAAGGAATACGGGTTGTTGCGACCGGTGGTGTCGTGGGCCGGAGCGGGCGTTCGGCCGGTGTCGCTGCCTTCGACGATGCTGCTGAGGGCGGCGGCGTTGCTGGTTCGGGCGACACAGTTGTCGGAGCGGGTGCGCGAGGCGGCGATGCAGGGGATGACGGCGTTGCGCGAGTTGTTCGGAGGGGCGGAACAGGGGATGAGCGTTCAGAAGGTGGATTTGCGGATCATCAATTTCGTGATTCCGCTGCTGACGGCGATGGGGCGTGCGACTCGCGACACGGGGTTGCAGGAGCGGGCGTTGGTGCTCTACGACGAGGTGGCGCCGGAGTCGAACCGCTATACCCGGATGTGGGCCGGAGCGTTTCGGCCGGAAAGCGCGTCGGACTCGCAGGCGTTGATTCAATTGAGTACGGAATATTGTGCTCGGGGTCGGTGTGCGGATTGTCCGGTGGGGGTGTTGCGGGCGGTTCGTCTGTGGCGCGGGCTGAAGGGAGTGGGCGTTAAGTGAGGGGGCGATAGGTTGTGTCGGGGAGCGTTCGGATCATTCCGGCCTCTTAACCCACCGCGTGCGCGCGTTCCCGTTTATTCCGAGAGGCAACGCAACTGAAAACCGTAGGCACGTCCGTCCGAACTGCTGAAGCGGAACCAAGTTCCGCCAAAGCCCAAATTCAGGCCGTTGGTGTCGCTTGCCGAGGAAGACCAACTGTAGCCTTGTTCGCCGATGCTCAGCAGGCTACCCGCCAGGTTGTGGCGGTAGCCCGGGGCGGCGATGTCGACAGGGAGTTGGTTGATTATTCCGATGTCCGGGTGAATTTCGGTTTAACTCCCGGTTTAACTTGGGGTGTCCAAAGCCACGAAAATCAGCCGCGCAAAGCACAAAAAAAGCGCCTACATGAGACTGTAGACGCTGATCTTAAGTGGTGCCACTCGGAATCGAACCAAGGACACAAGGATTTTCAGTAATTAATCGATAGCCTATTTTAAGACCTGGTAATCACTGTTTTACCTTTTACTTTCAGCGTTCTGGTGAAAACATTTGAGAAAACAAGACGGGTTGTCTTCTGTGGGGTGAATGATTTAAATTAGGTTATTTCTGTTGCAAGGGGGACTTCCGGAGAAGATCACCATAGCTTGTACTCTATCACCTGAGTGATTTTTACAAATATACAAATAATCAATTTGTTATATGCAGAAATATTGCACCGGTTTTTCTCTATGGAGACCCTATGGAGAGTGTTTCGCCGTCTGCGGGTGAATAAAATAAAACTGTAATCGACTCTAAGTCATCCTGTTAGACCTCCGACTACCCATAGCCGGATGGAGATAGTCTCTTCATTGTGTTTTAACGTATTAAAGGTGAATTATTTAAGAGCATAGAACCGGATGACCGGCCCCAACCTCAATTTAAAAATAACAAGGCCAAACCTCGTTAAGGGGTTATTTTAGTCTTAGGAGAATAAGGCTTCTGAGTGGTCGACCAAAAAGAAAACCCCATTCCACCGAAGCAGAATAGGGTTTGTTGAATTAATGATGGCTGCAATCAGTCTAAATCGCATGCCTTGACCACCACAATCTTTCCATCCTGAGAGAAAACCAATTCGCCGTTTTCACGTTTTTTCTGTTCCACCAGCTTCTGGTATGCCAGTTCGATCCCTCGGAGTATCTTTTCTTCCATCTGTTGTACTTCAATCTCGCTCATAGATTCAAAGATAGCGAAAGTTATTGATGTAAAAAAAGAAACCCCCGCGCGCCGAGGGCGCTACGGGGTAGAAATTTAGAGCTGCTTACCTATACATTGCTTTGAGCAACCGTCGAATCTTGGTTCTAAAGGTGAGAATGAAATCTATTTGCTGTTTTGGCGTTAATTTCGCTTCATCCAGAGAGTGCCGCAACGTATGTAAGTCAGCACTCTTCAACGATATCATCAAGTAACAACAAGCCCAACAAGAATCATCTACAGGTATATTATAATCATCTGCTATTTTTGCCGCAGTTTCTCCAATGCATGCAGGACCAATACCTGAGATTTTCAAATCCTCTATTTGCTGGTATAAATCGTTGTAGTCTTTAGCCTGTGATAATCGATCTCTATGGCTCCCTATGATCTTATTCCACTGTTCCCGCACTTGCTTGGGCACCCGGCTAAGAGGAGAACGCAATGTTTGAAATAGGCAAATCGTTCTGTGCTTACTGAACTTGTCGTATTCTTCGATTAATTTAATCCATTGTGCTTTCATTTGTTTCACCATTTTTAGAATTTGACAGGTTAATGAAAATACACAACCCACCCTTTCCTCTTAGCAATCACATAATTACCTGCGTTCTTTTTATCGATCTCCAATACGCCCTGCTGCGACTTGACAGGTGGTAAATCGAAATAAATTTTGTTCATGGCAACTTCGGATAATTGATTGATATAGCACTCCAACCTTTCCAACTTCGTACATCCGCTCACATCTAATGAGGTCAGTCGATTATTCCAGCAATCCAACTTTTCCAACTGCGTACATTTGCTGACGTTCAAGGAGGCTAGTTGATTTTCACCGCAATCCAACTTTTCCAACTGCGTACATTTGCTGACGTTCAAGGAGGCTAGTTGATTTTCACCGCAATCCAACCCTTTTAACTGCGTACATCCGCTCGCATCCAGCGAGGTCAGTCCATTGCTACGGCAGCTCAAAGATTTCAATTGCGGACATTGGCTTACATCTAATGAGGTCAGTCGATTCCAAGAGCACCACAAATATTCCAATTGCGGACATTGGTTGATATCCAGCGAGGTCAGTAGATTATTCCAGCATTCCAGCTTTTCCAACTGCGTACATTTGCTGACGTTCAAGGAGGTCAATAATAGATTGTCCTGGCACTCCAATTCTTCCAACTTCGTACATCCGCTGGTATTCAAGGTGGACAATAGATTACCTTTGCACACCACAGTTTGCAATTCTGTTTGTCCGCTGACATCCAACGAGGTCAGTAGATTCTCGCCACAATCCAGCTTTCTCAATTGAGGACAGTTGCTTATATCCAGCGAGGTCAGTAGATTGTGGCGGCAATCCAAATATTTCAATTGCGAACACCCGCTGATATCCAGCGAGGTCAATTGATTGTAGCGGCAATTCAAATATTTCAATTGCGAACAGTTATCTAACAAAAGAGAACTGCAGGCAATGGCACTATTTACATTGAATAAGGTGACACCCCCTTGACCAAACACTTTGACTTGATACGGCCCTCCGTATTCATATTTATGGGAAAAAGCAGGGAAACTATAAACATCAACATCTTCAGGTACTTCTTCAAGTTGCGGCATCTGCATATTTTCCTGCTTGGTACCGTCACCCCAATCGATGGTAAATGTTCCGGCTCCGGCGACTCTAAAGAAAAATGGGCCCTGACCGATTATATTTTCAATTGTTAGCTCAATCCCCCACGGCGGGCCATTAGGATCAGGATTGCTGTTGTCATTAAAATCGTCGCCGTTCTTGTCTTTTTTGCAAGACCAAACCATAACAGCCATTAAGGCTGTTATGGTAATTAAAAAGTATTTTTTCATGATAAGAGTCTGTTGAATTTGATGATTCAAATCTTACTTTGCTATTACTTCCATGCAGATAGTTCTATAATGGAGTCTTGTTCAAGAGTATGCTGTGGAGTAAATTGTTGCAAATGATCTGAAAGTCTGTACAGTAGATCATTTGTTCCTGTAGAAGTGATAAGAAGGTCTTTCTCGCAGCGGTAAATTGTCAAGTTGAAATTTGGTGGTAGAATTTTCTGAATGGTTGCTGTTTTCCCGTTTTGATCTTGAAATTGGTTGTAAGTTGTTTTTGTTACAGAGAATTGTTTGTGGGTTGATAAATCCTCCAAGCAAAAGCCTGTCCCGTTTGTGTTAACTACGAAATAATAACACATAATTTTGGTAGATTTTTCGCCCCTCCGACTCCGTGGAAAGACAGGGTGTAGAAAAAAGAAAGTGTGGAGTCGTTAGTTTATCTGGATAGAGGTTCTGGAATACCCTGAAACAAATAAACAATACCCCACACCTGTATAGATACGACGTTCAGAACGAACAAATCGTAAGCATACAAGTGATTGAGTGTTTTGTTATCCTTGTTTCAGTTGAAATTTTCCAGATTTCTATCCAAGGACAAAAGCTAAACACTTTCATCGAAAATATGTCCGCCGAGATTGCTCCCGACCTGACAAAGATAGAAAATGTTTCGCTCCGAACACTCTTTTGGGGTATTGTGAGGGCAAAGGTCGCCCAAACTTTCCAAAATTCCGCTATTGACCGGAAACTATGTTCGCCGTAAGCTGGAGATATCGGCTTTTCACTCGCCGCAGATTTGGGCGATGACCCAGTCCATATAGACGGCTTGACCGCTTGTAGTTCGTCCCCACCACCGGCAACCGTAATCCTCGATAACCACCTCGCCATGTTCTGTAAGTTTGACAGCCAACCAGTCGCTCACCAACCACCATTCCAAAACCTCGCAACCGGCATCATACAGCGATTCACACTCCAGCTTACCGCACTGGATCAACTCTTCGACGACGGAGGATTGGGGATACAGCACATGAATCTTCGTTAAAGTTTCTCTATCCATAAGGCTCTCTGTTTAAAGTTCTCGGAACCTGAAGAGTGTCTTAGGATTTAACGAGTTGTGCGTATAGTAAATAGATAATATCTGCAATCTGTTTTCCCACCAACCGACGGGGAGGGTAGCTAAAAGGAGTATCCTTAAGCGCGCAATATATCTGGTAGATATCAGCGAATAAATCGATATTGAGTCGTTCTGCCAGTGCCGATACGTTCCAACACACCCGTTTCGACCGCTGTAGCAAGATCGCGGCTGGCTGTTGCAGAAGAGATATCTTTGAAATAACGCAGGTAATCGGCGCGCGCAAACCGGTCATTCTCTGCCAGCATCCGAAACAGGTCGATTCGTTCCGCGGCTGAAAGCGTGATGTTCTGCGTTTGTAACAGCTCCTCCAGCGAATGGTCGATAATACCGAGCATGAACTCCACGAAAGGGGTCGAATGGCCTGCATTGTCCGACAACTCCAATACGCGGTAATACTCCTCCTGCTGCGATTTGATAAGCGTCTCGATTGGCACGTATTCGAACACCGGATTATGCCGGCTCAACAAAACGGTATGCCACAAGCGTCCCATACGTCCGTTGCCGTCCAAAAACGGATGGATATACTCGAATTCGTAATGAAAGACACAGCTTTTAACCAACATCAGATCCGGATCGGTTTTCAGATAATGCAACAGGTCGTTCAACTGTGTCCTGACTCTTTCAGCCGGTGGAGCCAAGTGGGTAAGCTGTTCACCTTTGACGATACCCACAGAACTTCGACGCAACTCGCCGGGATGGTCGATCAGTCCGTTCATCAACAGTCGGTGGGCCTTGCAGATCGATTCAATGCTGTACGGTTTGAACTCTGCCAAACGGTCATAGGTCGTTATGGCGTTCTGTACCTCTAGAATATCTCGCCGTGGAGCCACAACCCGTTTATGGTCGAGAATCGCCGTAACCTGATCGATAGTCAGGGTATTGCCCTCCACAGCCAGCGAAGAGTGGATCGTACGGATGCGGTTTCGTTTCCGCAGTTCGGTAGGCGCTTTATGCAGATAGGCTGCTTTGACCTCTCCCAACTTTTCCGAAATGGAAGCGATCAGGTTAAGGATAGTGGGGTTAATCGTATAAGGCGGTTTCACGATCGTATCATTTGATAGTATCAAAGATAGAAAAAGAATCTCGAAACCGTATCGGCAGTCTGTGTTACGGGTCGGTAATAGATAGCTGCCAGAAATTTTTTTGATTCGGAAATGGACTTTGTCTAGAGCGGTTCGGTTTCCCGCTCGGAAAAAGTTTCTATATAATCCAACAGAGAGAAGGACCACATAAGGTTTTTTAATGAGATTCTCTTTTATCGCACTGCGAATATACAGGAGATTGTATTGTCATATAATCGGATGGGGATCCAAGAAAAGAGTTTTTTCATTATATATGTTTTCCCATATTGGTAAAACATCTTAGAGCGGCATCTGTTGATATATTTGGAATACTTACTTATTTATACTAATGTTTTTATCATAAATATTTCCATAGAAGAATGCCCGGTATTGCCCATCTTGTGATCGAGCAATTCAAACCCTCGTTTTTTATACATCTCTACAGCAGTGGAAAACAGGGCTATGGTTTCGATGTACAGTTGACTGTATCCGGCATCCCGGGCCTGCTCGATAATTATATCCATAAGCTGTCCTCCGAGTCCGCAACCGCGTGCAATCGGCATAATGTAGAATTTCACAATTTCAGCACATCCCCGTGGGAGTCCTTCCGTAGGATAATAGCCGCAACCACCTACCGCTTTCCCTTTATAATCAATAACCCAATATTCCGCCTTTTGTTTCTTAAAAGATTGATACAAACAATCGGTGGATGGATCATCATAAACGCTGTCTTTTTGCGGCCCAGAGTATTCGTCAATCACCGCGCGGATAAATCGTGCAATGTCGGGATTATCCGACTCTACCATGCGTCGGATGATAAAATCTTCTTTTGGGGGAACACAGGCGTGTTTATTGACCATATTTTCTTAAATTTGAACACAAATGTATCAAAAAAAGAAAACCCGACAACCGTGAATGCTCAACCCAAGGCCAAGCGCCGCTCGATGCCTGTGTTCTGGCAGCTGCTCCGAAAGGCCAAAAACACGTTCGACAAACAGCTCGACAAGACCAACCAGATTAAGTTCCGGTGTGTGGAGCGTGTGGTAGGTGTAGATGCTTCGGACGTCGAAAAATTTTGGCTGACTTACAAGGATCAGGTGGATTCGCTGCTGGACAGCAAACGGTTCGAGAGACAGTGCGAAGAAAAGGGTCTGACGGCTAAAATCGTAGCGGAACACATCGTTTTTCTGGGCAATGGAGCGGTCAGACGGGTCAGGGACGAGGGGGTGGATTGTCTGGGTAGCGAGATTATGCTTTACCAAGAGTCGTTTACGTCAAACAAGCTGGAAAGCGTTATCCCGTCCATCACGAAAGACTCGTCCTCCACGCAAGAAGAGGATAGCTCGGCGGCATAACGCCATCTTATCCGTGAAAAAACAAGAGGACACCTCCAATCACCGGGGATGTCCTCTTTTTGCATTGATAGAGCCTTACAGCAGATGTTTCATAGCCTCGTCGATTTGGGTGTTTTCGAAGCTGTCGAGGTAGATTTGAGTTGTCTTCTCGGAGCTATGGCCCAACGATTCACAAATAATCGAGGTGCTCACACCCTCACGTTTCAGCACCGTCGCAAAACTGTGACGCGCGACGTAGGTGGTCAGTTTGACAGGTAGTTGCAAATGTTCGCCTAACTGCTTCAATGCGTTGTTTACCTTGGTGATGACCTTGTGAAGCCGGTTCAGTCTCATCTGCTCGGTTTTGTGGACTGAGGAGAGGATGGGAAACAGATAGTTGCTCCCGGTGTGCTTCCATGCTTCTAGAGCGGATAGAGCCTCGCTGCTTAATGGGAGGTTTATTAGCTTGCCGGTCTTTCGCCGGGTGTAGATCAATCTGCCGCCGACGATGTTTTTTGAGCTTAGATAGGCCATGTCCACGAAGTTGATCCCGCCCATGAAGTAGGAGAAAGAGAACAGAGAGACGGCCAATCGGGTGTAGAAATCCTTGTCCTTAACGGGATAGTGGATGATTGCCCTTATCGCCTCTTTCGGGATGGCTCTTTTGGCTGTGGCCTTGTGCAGTTTGGAAACCTTGTAACTCGCAAAGGGGTAGTATTCTTTCTTTACGATGCCTTTTTCGATGGCTAAATTGTAGATCATCCGCAGATTTCTGAACCGGATGCCAATCGTGTTTTCAGATTTCCCCTGCTTCCTAAGCCACGTTTCATATCGTCTTAACCAAGCCACGTCGATGTCAGAGAAAGGGATATCCAGCGAGGAGGAGAATGCCGATAGAGAATTGAACGTTTGCCTGATGGAGAGCATATAGCCCGTCCGATTCATCTCCGCGAGGTATTTCAGGTGGGCTTGGAACAATTCTCGGACTGAGACGGATTTATCGCGGTTGTTGATCTTCTGCACCAGAGATGTCGCCGTAAACTCTTTGCGGTCTGCCTTTAGCTCGACAATCTGAGCTTTTACTTCGCCTATCTTGTTGGCAATCAGCCTTTCGAGTTGCTCTCTGTTGGGGCAGTTGGATTTGGGTTGATTTTTGGAGAAGTCCCAATGCTCCGGCTTGGTAGAAACACCGAGGTTTACATACCGGATCTTGCGGTCTTTGGTGATTCGGATTTTGAGGGGTAACTCTCCGTTTTTCAGTGGTTTGTACTTGTAGCAAACCAGTTCTACGGTTGTCATTTCGGTTAAAACATTGGAGAAAACAACCCCGTGTTTTTCGCCTGTTCAGACCGCGCAAAGCACAAAAAAAGCGCCTACATGAGACTGTAGACGCTGATCTTAAGTGGTGCCACTCGGAATCGAACCAAGGACACAAGGATTTTCAGTCCTTTGCTCTACCAACTGAGCTATGGCACCCCTTGTTTGCAGTGCAAAGGTAGACAAAATTTCGGAACCTCCAAATTTCGTTGTCAAAATTTTCGCGGAAAGTAATTTCATGTACCCCAAGGATGTTCAGTTCCTCGCCCTGGGCTACCGCCATCCTCATTTCGGCCCACTGCACGCCGTCGGCCATGACGGGTATAGCTGGGCTTCTATGGTCAGCGGGACTCTTGGCGTGTTCGTGGGCTTCTACGCGCAGGGGCTCAATCCCAGCAGCGCTAACAGCCGCGCCTACGGTATCCAGTTGCGTTGCCTCTCGGAATAAACGGAACGGGAGAAACACGGGTTATCGCACCTGATTCGGCAGCAGACGGCGTAACTCGTCCGCCGAACGCCCCGTCCGTTGCGCGTAATCCGCTAATTGCTCGTCGTTTATCTGTCCCACCGAGAAATAACGTGCCTCCGGATGGGCGAAAACGAGACCCGAAACGGCCGAGGTCGGCTGCATCATGAAATTCTCCGTCAGACGCAGCGGAATCTCTCCCTCGACATCCAACAGGTCGAAAATCAGTCGTTTGCCCGCGTGATCCGGAGCCGACGGATAGCCTATGGCCACCCGTATCCCTTCCGAACCGGCCGGAAAACCCCACCACTCATCCCGCAACCGGGCCGACAGCTCCGTTGCAAAGGCCTCTGCCAGTCGATCGCAAAGTATGCGGGCCATGATGTTTTCGTAATCGGAATCACCGCGGAAATCGCACGTCACCCCCAAGGCGAACAGAGCGATGTGATCCTGCGGCGCGCCCGCAGTCGGCCCCGGCGAAATGAAGTCCGCGAGCGAGAGGTTGGTTGCGTGATTCGCCTCCTGATTCCGCAGGCAGGCGAACCGAATCTCCGGCGCACCGCATCCGCACAAAATGCCGTCGGTGTGGCAACAGCCTCGGATCAGCAAGTCGTCTCCCTCGCTCCGCGCCGGCACGATCGCCACCACCGCATCCGCCCGCACCTCGCCCGAGGCGAGCAGCCGACGCAGCATGGTCTGGGCGTCGTCGAACAATCGCCGTGCCTCTTCGCCCTTGGTCGGATGGTCGAAAATCTCCGGATAACGCCCCCTCAAGTCCCACTCGGCGAAAAAATAGCTCCAGTCGATCCGCTCCGCGAGTCCCTCCAGCGGATAACGGGTCAGCACCCGTTTGCCGAGCTGTCGGGGTTGAGCTACTGTTCCGGCGTTGAAATCCAATTTGAGCTTGTGCGTCCGCGCCTCGCTCAACGGACGCAGTTCGCCGGCCGCACGCTGGGCGGCATACTGCTGCCGCAACTCCTCCTGTCGGGCTCGGTAGCGCGTTGCAAACCCCGGCTCTTTCAAAATACGGTTCACTAACCGGACGCAGTTCGAAGCGTCGGTCGAGTGGGCCACCAGACCGCTATAGGAGGGGGCGATTTTCACTGCCGTGTGGAGCTCCGAGGTCGTCGCTCCGCCCACGCAGATCGGTATCCGCAGGCCTGCTCGTTCGAACCGTTCGGCCACCACGCGCATCTCCTCCAACGACGGGGTGATCAGCCCCGAGAGGATCACCGCATCGACCTGTTCGGCCATCGCCGCCTCTACGATCCGTTCCGGCGGTGTCATCACCCCCAGATCCACGATCCGGTAGCCGTTGCAGGTCAGGACGACCGACACGATGTTCTTGCCGATGTCGTGCACGTCGCCTTTGACCGTGGCGATCAGCAGTTTGGCTCCCTGTTCCGTCGTCCGGTCGTGCGAGATGAAGGGTTCCAGCACCGAGACCGCCTGTTTCATCACCCGGGCCGACTTGACGACCTGGGGCAGGAACATTTTCCCGGCTCCGAACCGCTCTCCCACCTCGCTCATCCCGGCCATCAGCACGCGGTCGATCACTTCGATAGCCGAACCGTACTTCTCATAAGCCTCCTGGGTGTCCGCTTCGATATGCGTTGTCGCTCCCTGAACCAGCGCGTGGATAATCCGCTCTTCGACCGTTCCGTCGCGCCAGGCGTCGTGCTTTGTCGTTGCGGCTGCGCCGGTTTCGGCGGCGTGCGACCCGGCATATGCCGTGAGCCGTTCCGCTGCGTCGTCCCGGCGGTTCAGTACCACGTCTTCGCAAAGCGTCAGCAACTCCGGGTCGATGTCGTCGTAAATCCGGAGCATCGAGGGGTTGACGATCCCCATGTCCATCCCGGCGCGGGTGGCGTGGTAGAGAAAGACCGAGTGCATCGCCTCGCGCACCGGATTGTTGCCCCGGAACGAGAACGAGAGGTTGCTCACGCCGCCGCTCACCCGCGCTCCCGGGCAATTCCGCTTGATCCACGCCGTTGCTGCGATAAACGCCCGGCCGTAGTCGTTGTGGGCCTCGATGCCGGTGGCCACGGCCAGGATGTTCGGGTCGAAAATAATGTCTTCGGCCGGAAACCCGTTCTCTGTCAGGAGTTTATAAGCTCGCTCCGCCACCTCGATTTTACGTTCGTAGGAGTCGGCCTGTCCCCGCTCGTCGAAGAGCATGACGACGGCAGCCGCTCCGAAGGCCCGCACGCGGCGCGCGTGGTCGAGAAAGAGCGCTTCGCCCTCCTTGAGCGAGAGGGAGTTGACGACCGCTTTCCCCTGCACGATCTGGAGCCCGGCTTCGATTACCCGCCAGTCCGACGAGTCGATCATTACGGGCCGTTGGGCGATTTCGGGCTCTGCTGCCGTCAGGTTCAGAAAGTCGGTCATCGCCCGTTCGGCATCGATCATCGGCGCGTCCATGCAGACGTCGATCACCTGGGCGCCTCCTTCGACCTGTTCGGCGGCCACGGCCAGCGCTTCGGCGTACTGCCGTTCGCGGATCAGCCGGGCGAACCGGGCCGAACCCGCCACGTTCGTCCGTTCGCCGACGTTCACGAAGTTGGACGCCGGTTCGATCCGGACGATGTCGAGCCCCGCCAGCACCGTCGCGCCGCCGTTGTCCTGAGGCGCGCGATACGTGCGCGGTTTGTATTTTTTAGCGACTTCGGCAATCGCCCGGATGTGTTCCGGCGTGGTTCCGCAGCATCCGCCGACGATGTTCAACAATCCCGCTTTGAGATATTCCTCGATGATAACGGCCATCTGTTCCGCACTTTCGTCGTACCCGCCCAGCACGTTCGGCAGTCCGGCGTTGGGGTGGGCCGAAACGGCCCCCTTGGCCACCCGACCGAGCCGTTCGACGTAGGGCATCATCTGCCGCGCCCCGAACGCGCAGTTCAGCCCGATGCTCAGCAGGTCGCCGTGCTCGACCGAGGCGTAGAAGGCTTCGACGGTCTGGCCCGACAGGAGCCGCCCGCTGGCGTCGGTGATCGTGCCGCTGACCATCAGCGGAATCGAACGGTTGCCGATCAGCGTCCGGAGGGCGTAGATGGCCGCTTTGCAGTTGAGCGTGTCGAAGACGGTCTCGATCAGGATCAGGTCGGCTCCGCCGTCGATCAGGCCGCGCATCTGTTCGGCGTATCCTTCGGCCAGCTCGTCGAAGGTGATGTTGCGCAGGCCGGGGTCGTTCACGTCGGGTGATATCGAGGCGCTCCGGTTGGTCGGCCCCACGGAGCCGGCCACGAACCGTGGCCGGCCGTCCTGCCGTTCGAACCGGTCGGCTACGCTGCGGGCCAGTGCGGCGGCGGTTTTGCTGAGCTCCCAGGTGCGTGCCTGCAATCCGTAGTCTCGCAGCGATACGGGGTTGGCGTTGAAGGTGTCGGTCGAAACGATATCGGCTCCGGCCTCCAGATAGGCGGCGTGGATCTCCTCAAGCACGTCGGGGCGGCTCACGACCAGATAGTCGTTGCAGCCGACGTGGCCGTCGTAGTCGGATTCGGTCAGCCCTCGGGCCTGGATCAGGGTGCCCAGCCCGCCGTCGAGTATCAGGATCCGGTCTTGGAGCTCCCGGCGAATGTCGCGTTGCATAGTCGTCTGAAAAATAACGGTGCAAAGATAAGGGATGTCATCGGTTTCTGCCTCGGAAGGTGCCGGGAATCGCCGGGGCGAGTTATCTTTGTAGGACGGATTGATTGAATTATGATACCTTCCATTCTTCTCCTTACGGCGACGGAGCTCGAACAGCGACCGTTGCGGGCCCGGGTGGGCGATCGGTTCGGCGACCGGCCCGTGCGGTGGATGGTCGGCGGCATGGGAGCCGGAGCGACCGGGGTGGCTGTTTCGCGGGCGGTTCGCGAGGGGCGGCCCTGTCTGGCGATACAAGCCGGGATTGCGGGCATATTGCCCGGCACGTCGCTGACGTTGGACGATGTTGTTCTGGTCGGGAGCGACCGGCAGGCCGATATCGGCGCATGGAGGCCCGAGACGGGCCGTTTCGAATCGTTCGACAAGCTGCCGGAGGCGCAGCCCGTGTCTTGTCCCTATGTGGGGGCGTTGAAGGATCGTTTCCGGGTGGTGGCGGCCCGGTCGGCCAATAGTGCCTGTTCGCCGCTGCCGCTGCACGGGGGCGAGGCGGTGGAGTCGATGGAAGGGGCCGCTTTCTTTGCGGTGTGTCGGGACGAGGGGGTGCCGTTTCTGCAACTGCGCGCGCTGTCGAACCGGACAGGCGATCCGCGGTCGGAGTGGCGCATTCCGGAGGCGCTGGAACGCTTGACGGAGGGGTTGGTGCGGTTGTTGGAGTGCCTGCCGGAGGGGTGTCGTTTCGCGGATCGGCTGTTGAATCGTTGATATTTATGAAAGTGACGAAAACCAATGCCGCCCGGCTGCTCGACCGGGCGGGAATCGGGTATGAACTGGTGCCTTACGTGGTGGATGAGGAGCATCTGGATGCGGTGCATGTGGCCGAACAGCTGGGCGAGGATGTCCGGCAGGTCTTCAAGACGCTGGTCTTGCGGGGCGACCGGAACGGGATACTGGTCTGTGTGATTCCGGGTGACCGCGAGGTCGACCTCAAGGCGGCGGCGCGGGTGTCGGGCAATAAGAGCGTGGCGATGATCCACCTCCGCGAGCTGCTCGAAACGACCGGATATATCCGCGGCGGCTGTTCGCCGATCGGGATGAAGCGCGCTTTTCCGACCTTTATCGACGAGAGTTGCCGGCAGTTCGATCGCATTTACATCAGCGCCGGAGTGAGGGGGTTGCAGATCGCGCTGGCTCCGGACGACCTGATCCGCTTTGCGCGGCTCGGCGTGGCGTCGCTGACCGGGCCGACGGAGAGTGGGGAGGAGGGGAAATAATTTTTCGGCCGATTTCCTTTTTTGATTCTATGGACTTCAACGCTCTGATCGACTGGTATATCGAAAATCACCGTCCGCTGCCGTGGCGCGAGACGCGCAACCCGTATCGGATATGGCTCTCGGAGGTGATCCTCCAGCAGACGCGGGTGGCGCAGGGGTTGGAGTATTATCTTCGTTTCGTCGAACGTTTTCCGACGGCGGTCGATCTGGCCGGGGCCGACGAGGACGAGGTGCTGAAGCTCTGGCAGGGGCTGGGCTATTACAGCCGGGCCCGCAACCTGCATGCGGCGGCCCGGCAGGTCGCGGAGCGGCACGAAGGAGTTTTTCCGACGGACTATGCGGCTGTCCGGGCGTTGCGCGGAGTGGGGGATTATACGGCGGCGGCGATCGTCTCGTTTTCGACCGATGCGCCGTATGCCGTGGTGGACGGGAATGTCTATCGAGTGGCGAGCCGTTTGTTGGATATCGATACGCCGATCGACACGACGGCCGGACGAAAGGAGTTCGCTGCGGCGGCACAGAGGCTGCTGGAGGAGTTTCTGGAGACGGTCGGGCGAAAGGGCGAGGGGGCCGGACGGTACAATCAGGCGGTGATGGAGCTCGGGGCGTTGGTCTGCACGTCGCGGTCGCCGCAGTGCGAGGCGTGTCCGTTGGGGACGGCGTGTCTGGCCCGGCGGAACGGAACGGTGGCCGAGCGGCCGGTCAAGCAGGGGCGGACGGTGCAGACGCCGAGGTGGTTCAACTACCTGCATCTGGTCGACCGGCAGGGGCGGACGGTGGTCTGCCGACGCGAGGGGAACGATATTTGGCGGGGGCTGTACGAATTTCCGCTCGTCGAGACGGAGGGAGAGTATGATTTCGACGCTTTGCCGCTTCCGGTCGACGGAACGGATTGGGTGTGGAGAGGGGCGGTGCGGATGCCGAAGCACGTCTTGTCGCACCGCATTATCCATGCGACCTTCCATCGGATCGAGCTTCCGGATCTGACGGCCGGCGAGTGGCCCGAGGGATGGTGCGTGATTCCGGTGGCGCGGCTGGGCGATTATGCGGTGGCGCGGCTCACGGAGCTCTACCTGTCGCGCGCCGCGGCCGACGGCTCGCATCAGAAAGGATAGCCGATTGCCAGATGGAGGCCCAGTCCGTCTTTGAATTTCGAAATGTTGTAATAGCCTCGCTTGTCCGGATTCGGATACGGCGTGTGGATGCCGATCCCCATGTCCAGCCGGAGCACCAGCACGCTGATGTCGTAGCGCAGCCCGACGCCCGTTCCGAGGGCGATCTCTTTCCAGAAATTTTTTGCCCGCAGCACGCCTCCGGGGCGTTGAGGGTCGTTTTTCAGCAGCCAGATATTACCCGCGTCCACGAAAACGGCGCCTCCCAAACGGCCCATGATCTTGAACCGCATCTCGACGTTGGCTTCCAGCTTGAAACTCCCCGTCTGATCCCAGTAGCCGTTCACCATCTCCTTCGGCGGACGGTAGCTCCCGGGGCCCAGCGACCGCACCGTGAAAGCCCGGATGCTGTTCGCCCCGCCGATGTAGAACTGCTCGCTGTAGGGCATCACTTTCGAATTGCCGTAGGCATAGCCTGCGCCGATCAGGAACCGCGAAACCAGCCAGTTGTCCAGTCCCACGCGGTGGTACCACTTCACCTCGGCCGTCCCCTTGACGAACTGCGAGAAGGGGCTGCCGAAGAGCCGTTTCTCGCCGTGCGACCCGAAGAGGCCGTAGAGGCCCGCCAAGATATTTCCGGCCTCGGTGACCGTCCCCTGGAAGATGAACCGGTTCCGCTGCCGCGAGCCGTACAGCCGGTCGAAGGTGTAGGCATAGATGATGGCCGGGATGAACTGGTTGCTGAAGCTCAGCGCCACGGCCGGATTCTGTTGCATCGTCGAGTCGAAGACGTGCGAGGTGTGGAGCAACCGGTTGTAGGTCAGTTTGAAGATCGTCAGGTTGTGCGAACTGTAGGGCGATGTCCGGAAGTCGAATCCCGCCGAGAGGTTCAGCGAGAGCATCCGGAAGTATTTCGGCCGGTTCATCAGGTCGGCTCCGATCTTGTAGGTCGTGTGGGCCGGGTAGGTGAAGCCCCGGTAGCGGAAGCCCGGCGCCAGAATGCGCGGCACGCTCAGCGAGGCGTTCAGGCCGAATTCATAGGAGTTGACGGCCGATGGCCGGGTTTCGTACTGGCTCTTGTTCCCCGTTTGCCACTCGTAAGAGCCCGTCAGATTGAGGGCCAGTACCTCGCCCCCCTTGAAAATGTTGTTGTGTCGCAGTCCGAAAGTCACTCCGGGCCCCAGATAGCTGTTCGATTTGGAGTTGAAGTCGGCTTCGAATTCGGCCTGCATCGGTTTGTCGAACGCCGCGTAGATGTGGACATTCAGCGAGTCTTGGCCCTCGTGCAGCGAGTCCAGCGGCGGCACCGAGAGGCTCACCGAGTTGAATATCCCCAGCTTGTTGAGGTCGCTCTGGGTTCGGTTCTGGGCTTCGACGTTGAAGATCTGGCCCGGTTTCAGGCGGATCGTGCCGGCCAGAATGCGCGGGCGGATCTTCAGCGGCTGCTGGTAGCGCACCCGGACGTCGCCCAGGGTCATCGTGTCGAAGGGGCCCGGCACCGGATTGACCAGCGTCACCTGTACGTTCCCGATTCGGTACGGCTGCATGGCGGCGGGCGGAATCCCGTCGGCCAGCCGCATCCGCAGCGATACCCGGTAAGGCGCCTGGGTCGTGTCGGCGTCGTAGGCGATGTACTCCGGACGGAAGTAGTAATAACCTAAGCTCCGCAGCGTGGTGGCGATCCGGTTGCGCTCGGCCACCAGCGTGTCGAGGTTGTAGACCGCCCCTTTGCGGAGCAGCGTCCCGGCGTGCAGGCTGTCCACGATGCGTCCCACCCGGCCCGGAGCCGTGAGATACTCGATCGAGTCGTAGGTGTAGGGCGCCGAAACGGTGAACCGGTAGTTCACTTTCGCTTTCTGGTCGGGTTTGTGTTTGCTCGGCACCAGTTCGTAGCTGCCGTGGGCGTCGAAGTAGCCGTGGTTTTCGAAGAGTTGTTCGGTGACCTTGACGCGCAGTTCGGGCCGGACTTTCGAAATCAGCACCGGCGGCTTGGCCAGCCGTTTGTAGAACCAGTATTTGAACCCTTTCTCTTTCGGCGTGTAGAGGTAGTTCCATGCCCAGAGCCGGATCGGGATGCCGGTTCGCCAGTAGGGCGACCACAGCGCGTTGTTCGGGGCCACGTTCAGCGGCTGCCGGACGGCCGAAATCACTTCGGCCGGAATCCGCAGGCTGTCTTCGGCCGGCGTGAAGGTCATCTTTCGGACGCCGGTGTAGAGCACTTCGCCTTTGCCCAGCCGCCGGGTGGTCGAGCACGAAACGAAGGCGGCCAGGCCGCCCAGCAGCAGGGTGGAGCAGAGGATATGTCGGAAAAGGTGTCTCATCGGGGTTGTTCGTTTGGAGTGGTCTGCGGTTCGGCGGGACGGGTCGCCTCTTCTTTCTCGGCCTGCCGTTGCAGGCGTCTCTCTTCGCGTCTCTCCTGTCGGGCCGCCTTGCGGGCCTCTTTCACCTCTTTTTTCTCCGGGGTGAGCCGGAACAGGTCGCCCAGTTTCAGAATCTTCTTGCGCACGCCGAACCCGACGCCCGTTTCGGTTACGTCGCCCTCCAGAATGCTCTCGAAGTTGGTCTCGCGAAACGCCTTCAGGTACATGTTGTCGCGCCGCGTGAGCTGGTACTCCAGCGAGATGTCGTCGATCAGGTTCTCGGCGGCGTTCTGGTTCGGGTCGCCCGTCGTCACCTTGCCGCCCACGGCCACCCGCACCCGGTTGTCGAAGAATTTCTTCGAGAGCTTGTAGGAGTAGTCGGTTCGGGTGCCGCCCGGCCCTGCCGCCGGATCGTCGTAGGAGTCGACGCCGAACGAGAGATCGACGCCCGGCAGGCTGTTCTGAGCCCATTGGTTCAGCTCTTTGGCGATGAACGAATTGAGCGGATTCCCCGTATTGACCTTGGCCGAAGTGCCCGGGCCGGTGTAGGTGTTGTAGATCAGGAGGCTCATTGCCTGGTTCTGGCGCTGTTCCGGCGTCAGCGAGGCCAGCTGGTTCTGGAGCGTCAAGTCTTCGGGCGCGGCGAGGTCGAACCCCACGTCGAGCTGTTGCATCGAGCCGCTGATGGCGATGATGATCCGGAAGGTCACCTGTCGCGAAGTCTGGTCTTCCATCGTGACGGTCGTGCGGAGCGTCTGCGCCGCCCGGATCGAGAAGGTCGGATCGGCGATATCGCCCGTCCAGCTCACGTAGCCGCCCGGCGAGATGGCGAAATCCTTGGTCGAGATCACCGGCGGGCTGTATCGCACGCGACCGCCCGAGAGTTCGTATTTCCCGGCGAAACGGGTGTCGCCCAGCCGGTTCATCGCATAGGTGAGCGTGCCGCCCCCTTGCAGGTCGATGCGGTTCTGGCCGTCTTCGGACAGGTAGACCGAAATTTCGACGTCGGGGTCGATCGAGACGTTCATCAGCATGTCGATCCCGGTCGGGCGGATGATCGCCGGAGGCCGCACGCCGTAGACCGTCGTGGTGTCGTTGAAGGAGGTGAAGTTCACCACGTTCTGGGACTGGTCGCGGACGCTCATGGGCGACTCCCGCATGACGTAGGTCACCTCGGTGCCGGTCAGCAGGGTGGCATTGCCGCGGATGTTCAGCGCATCTAACGGCCCGCGCATCCGGGCCGAGAGGTCGGCGCTCGCCCGGCCGAAGACCATTGCGCTCATGTTCTTTTCCACGTTTACCAGCTGGAAGTCGGAGGCTTCGATGCGCAGGTCGGTGGCGATCTGTTGGAAGTCGTGCAGGTCGATATAGCCGTTCACCGTCAGGGGCTGTCGGTTGGGAGCGATCAGGCCCCAGTCGTTGAGCAGTACCCGTCCGCCTTGCAGGAGGATCGGGTTGCCCGAAATGCCGAACCGGGTTCCGATGGCGGCCACGTCGACGGCTGTTTTGATGAATTGCAACGAGCCGTTCAGCTGCAAAGCGTCGGTCGGGCCGTCGGCTTCGATGTGTCCGGCGAGCTTTCCGGTCAGACTGCCCGAGCCTTCCGGCAGGAACGGATTGAGCACCTCCAGCGGAATGCCGGGCAGGTCGGCCGTCAGTCGCACGGCCCGGGCCGTGTCGGCCGGATGGTAGTGTCCGGCGAGCGAAAGGGCGGGCTGGCGGTTGATCGAGAGGTCGGCCGAACCCTGTTGTCCGTTGTGGGCTTCGCCCCGGTAGGCGAGACGCAGGCCGATGTCGCCCGCCGAACGGTTTTCGTAGCGGAGGGTGTCGATGGCGATCGTTCCTTGGGCGGCCAGCAGACTGTCGGCCAGCCCGAACGTCAGGTCGAGCCCCAATCGCCCGCCGACCGGCGGAGCTTTGGGCAGGAGGTTCAGCGCGCCTGCGATGTCGAACCCGGTGACTCCTAACCGGAGGCTGCCGGCGGGCATGTCGCTCGCCGTGGACGATTGCAGCGAGAAGGATTGCCCGGGTCGTTGGATCCGCAGGTCGGCGGTCAGGCTCCGGTCGAAAGCGTAGCGGACGTAGTTGCCGCCGTTGACCGACCATTCCGAGAATCCGAAGACGGGCCGGCGCGGTACGAGGTTCACCGTCACCGCACTGTCGGTCAGCGTTCCGCGAAGGCCGAAGTCGAGCCCTTTGCGCCCCTGCCGGTCGAGCTGCACCAGCCTGACCAGAGCCGAGTTGCCGGAGGCGTTGCCGTCGAGAAAGATCGAGCCGAGCCGGTTCATATTGCCGGGCCGGTTGCCCAGTCGGGCGAAGTAGCGCAGGCGGCCGTTCCGGGAGCCGATGCCGGCCTTGATGGTGTCGAGGACGATTCCCTGGGTCGAGAAACGATTGATTTCGGCCTGGATGCCGAACGGTTTGCCGTGCGTCGTCCTCCCCGTCAGCGTGGCCTGCCCGAAGCCCATTCCCCGGGCGAGCAGATAGTTGTTCAGGATGTTGTTCCGTCCGGCCCGGAAGTCGAGCGAGAAGGGAGGCAGCGTATATCCGATGGTGTCGGCGTCGATTCGGCCGGCGCGGATCTGGCGTTGGATTTCGGCGATCGCCCGGTCGAAACCGCCGGCCAGCGAGTCGAGCCCAACGGCCGACCGGAAGGTCAGTTGCAGGTCGCCGGACGAGACATCTGCCCGGGCATGTGCCGAGTCGGCTTCGGCTGTCAGGGTCGTGCGGTTCACCGTGTTTTCGAACGTGCCGTAGCGTACCCGGACGGTGTCGAGGACGACGGTCGCCGTGTAGGCTTTGGTCTCGGTGGCCGATGCTGCGGCGCGGAGCCGCAACGAGGCGTTGGCCGGTTGGGCGACGAGGTGCATGCGTTCGAGATCGAGTTGCGCAATCCGCCCCTCGATGCTTGCCTCCTGCCGGGCTCGTGTGAGCAGCCCGCCGAAATGCAGGTCGGCGTTCAGGGCCCGGTTCTCGCCGACGAACCGTCCCCGGAACCGATGGTCGGCCAGAGCGGCGGTGAGCGACAGGCCGCTGAAGTCGAACCGGTCGTAGACGGCCTGAACGATCCGTGTCTCGATATTGGCGGTCGTTTGCGGCGAGAAGGGGTCGAAACCGTGCCCTGCGGTCCGGATGGCGAAGGTGGCGATGTTCGACGAGTCGGTCGGGAGGAAGGCGTAGAGCGGCAGGCTGTCCGCTTCGATCCGGGCTGTGTACCGTTCGCTGCGCGGGATGAACGAACCTTCGGCGGTCAGTTTGCCGGTTCCGGCCCACAGGGTCGCGAGGCCTTCGAACCGCCCGGCGGCAGCCCGCAGGTCGCTGCGCAGCCGCATCCGGGGCAGCGTGATGCCGTCCGGCAGCAGGGGCGAAACGAATTGCGGATCGGTCAGTTCGCCGCTCAGGGCGATCCGGCCCTGCATTCCTTCCGGGTCGGTCGGCTGCTGCACGGAGCCGTTGGCCCGGAGGGCGAAAACGCGAGGCAGTTCGACGGAAAAACGATTCAGATTCAGCTTGTTCAGCGTTCCGCCGATCTGAGCCCCCACGGTGAGAGAGCGATTTCTCAGCTGTCGCCGCAGGGTGTCGTTCCATTCGATGAAACGAGCGAGGTCGGAGGCCCCTAAGGTCATGTCGATGCGGGCGTCGATCGGTGTGGCAGGCTCCATCGAGGCGATTCCGGCCCCGACGACGGCCTGGGCTCGGATCGTCGAAGCGGAGGTCTGTAACCGGAACGCTCTCAGCCCATACCCCGTACTGTCCATCCGGATGTCGCCGCGGGTTCGGGTGACCGCGAGACCGGAGCGTTCGGTGAAGTTCAGGTCGGCAAGGGTCGCCCGTACCTCCGTTCCGCGATTGAATACCGAGTCGATGGCGATGTTGAGACCGCTGATGACGATGTGATTCGGGTCGAAACCGGCCCGGGGCGCTCCGTACGGAAGTCCGTAGCGGACGGCGAATGCTCCCACGCGAATCGCCCCGGCGCGTATGCTCCACGGTTGGGTCGCGGTGGTGTCGGACGGTTCGGCGCTTCGTTCGGGAGTGGGCGACGCGGTCGTGTCGCTCAGGTAGGCGAATCCTCCGCCGTCGAGACTCAATCGACCGACATTGACCGATTGATCGCCCAGATCGACGGCGCACGCAGCGATTTCGCCCGATTCGATCCGTGCTTTCAGGTCGCTTTCGGGCGATGTATTCTGCATCGTAAACGCGATTCGGTCTAACAGCAGCCGGTCGGCGTCGATTTTCCATCGCAGCGGAGCGGCTGTCGTATCCGTTTCGGTGGTGTCGGGCCGGGCTTCGCTCAGCGTCAGGCCGACGGTGGCTCCGCTCAGCCGGATGGAGGGGATGTGGGCGGTCTGTTGGGCGAGATCGACCCGGTCGGCGGTCAGGGCCAGCTTCTGAACGCGGACTCTCAGGTCGAGGCCGCCGGTGGTGTCGTCCAGATGGAACGAAGTCTCGTCGAATTCGAACTGCCGCACGACGACCTCTTTCCGCAGCAGGGGCCACAGGGCGATGTCGGCGCGCAGGGCGGTGCATTGGAACAGGGTGTCGTCCTCGGTGGTCACGGCTTGGGCCTCGTCCACGGCCAGTCGCAACGGAAAGCGGAGGCGCAACCGTTCGACGGACAGCTGCATGCCGAAGTTTTCGGAGACGTAAGCGACGGCTTTGTTCTTGATGAAGTGCTGAACCGGCGGAAGATAGAGCGCGATGATAAGCAGGACGACCATTCCGAGCAGAATGGCCGCTGTACGCAGCGCATATTTGACGATCTTGCGGAACATGAATGGGATTCGGCCGGTGGGGTTGGATCTGCCTGTGCCTGTGTCGGAGGGATGCAAAATCCGTTCCTAAAATAGGGCCGTCCCGATGAAAAACGCGATTTTTTGTACCCGGCGGAATCCGTTATTCCGCGAAACCGCACTGTCGGAACATTTCGCGGTCTTCGGCCACTCCGGAGCCGATCGTGGTGAGCAGATCGCCCACGATTGCGGCATTCACGCCGCCGCGCAGGGCGCGTTCCTGTACTTCGCGCCGCAGCAGTGTTCGGCCGCCGGCAAAGCGGATATGGGCCTGCGGATGGATCAGGCGGAAGAGGGCGAAGGTGCGTAAAATCTCATCGTCGGACAAGGGCGGAGTCTTTTCGAGCGGCGTGCCCGGAATCGGGTTCAGTACGTTGATCGGGATCGAGTCTGCGCCGATTTCGCGCAGGGCGAAGGCCATTTCTATCCGTTGTTCCGCCGTTTCGCCCATGCCGATGATTCCGCCGCTGCAAATCCGCATCCCGGCTTCCCGGGCCCAGCGCAGTGTGCGGCGCTTTTCGTCGAAGGTGTGGGTCGTGCAGAGCTGTGGAAAATAGGACGGAGCGGTCTCGATGTTGCAGTGGTAGTGTCCGACGCCGGCCTCTTTCAGGGTTTGCAGCTGTTTGCGGGTCAGCAGTCCCATCGAGGCGCAGAGGTGTCCGTTTTGGAAACCCGGCATCCGTTCCGCGATGGCGCGATAGATGGCGGCGCATTGTCCGATTTCGCGGTCGGTCATGGCGCGTCCGCTGGTCACCAACGAGAACCGGCCGACTCCTTTGTCGTGGTTGTCTTGGGCGTGGCGCAGGGCTTCGGCGGTGTCGGTCAGGGGGTAGACGTCGATTTTCGTCCGATGGTGAACCGACTGGGCGCACCATTTACAATCTTCCGAACAACGGCCGCTGCGGGCGTTCATGATCGAACAGGTGTCCATGCGGTTGCCCATGAAATGGAGTCTCACCCGGTCGGCCGTTCGGCACAGGGCATCGGTCTCGGCTGTGTGCAGAAGATGCCGTGCCTCGTCCGGAGTGAGTCGGTAGCCGTCGGCGATGAGGGCTGTTTCGAGTTCGGGGAGCGTTTTCATGGGTGTGCGGATAGATTTTTGCAAATATAGAGAATATAAATTTTGGAAATGTCGGGAGAATGACTACTTTTGCGGTGCGAAAGCATTGGCGCCGTAGCTTAATTGAATAGAGCATCTGACTACGGATCAGAAGGTTACAGGTTTGAGTCCTGTCGGCGTCACTCTTTGTTCGAAAGGCTTTTTCCTCGCGTTGAGGAGAAAGCCTTTTTTGTTTCGGAAAGGTGCGGATGCTGAGCTGCGGGAGGTTTTTGACGCTCCAGAATCAAAAGAAGAGGAGATTTTTTCGACAGACGTTTGGAATTTCCGAAAATGGTTCTACCTTTGCACTGTCATTTCGACGATGGCCCTTTCGTCTATCGGTTAGGACACAAGATTTTCATTCTTGGAAGAGGGGTTCGATTCCCCTAGGGGCTACGAATTTTCAGTAGTTTTGGAGCGGCTTGCCTATTAGGCGAGCCGCTTTTTCGTTGTGGCGTGGGCTGAGATGGCCGCGGAACAAAAACGCTGGGTAGAGGTTGTGTTGGAATTTGGGCAGAGGCGGTCGTACGTTATTGGGATAGAGGTTGCTGGTTGTTTGGGCCGAGGTCTTGTGCATGCGGGTATACCCGGCCAAAGCATCCCGTAGGGATGCGCTTTAAAGTTTCTTTGGTTCTTTCTGTTCACAGAAAGAACAGTACCAGCTGGGGCAGTGTCCCAGTCGCGCGCCCCGCCTAAAGAAGCGATTCAACTATTTCGGCGGTGAGCCGAAATAGTTGAATCGCGTAGGCGCGCGAAAGAGTGGCGGAGCGACAGCGGAGCCGCAGTGAGGCGAACACGGGGCAGTGCTTGGGCTGAGCTTCTGCGACCCTTTGGGGTCGCGCAGTCCGCCGCCACCCCACGCGGCGGGCTGCAACTCGACGGGGCTCGTTGCGCCCCCGCTGGCGGCGAATTGCTATAGGTTTAGAGCGAATAGCGCGATTCCGCGAGGGATCGCCGGCCTCTTATTGGGGTAGAGGCTGCCCAATCGGAGTGCCCGAAGGCACCGGCGCGAGGAAAGGCGCACCGAGGACGAATCTCGCAGAATGGGAGCGACAAGGCCGAACTTGGCAGCTTTGACCGGTGAACGGAGCATTGTTTCGGTGAGTCGGACGCCCGGGAGTGACCGCAGTGAGCCTGCGAACGTTGCGGGCCTCCCGAGGGGGAGGCGTCCGGCCCGCGCGGTTCTGCGAACCGCAGGAGGCAATTCTCAAACGAAGTTTCCATTAAAAAGACACAGCACCTCCACCATTTATTCCGAGCGGCACCGCAACTGAAAACCGTGGCCGCGGTAACCCACGCTGAAGGGATTGAAGTACTGCGTGCTGAAATGCAAAAATACGCTGCCGGTGCCGCTAAAGGCGGACGAGTAGTTGAACCCGTAGCCGCCAACGTTGCCCAGTCCACCCGATCCTGTATCGTGGTAGCCCGGGGCGGGTGTTCTCTTTCCCGTTTATTCCGAGAGGCAACGCAGCTGAAAACCGTGGGCGCGAGTGTGCGAATTATTGGAATCGAGGTATCGAGTACTCAAAGCTAGGCGTATAGCCTTGGTTTCATTGATGGTGGAAGCCCAAATGAAACCATGATTGCCAGAGTGCCACAACGCTGCATCGGCATCGCCGCGGAGGCCCGGGGCGTGCCCGCAGGGCGTTTTACTGACCGCCTTTACCCTAAACCGCCTCTCTCCCAAGCAATACGTCCCTGTTTATTCCGAGAGGCAGCGCAACTGAAAACCGTGGCCGCGATTGTCCGAACGGCAGGTGTAGAGGTATTGCGAATCGAACCCCAGGTACAGACCGTAGATATCGTTCGTAGCGGAAGACCGACTGAACCCGCTGTAACCGACATTCACCAGTATACCTTCGTCGTGACCGCGGTAGCCCGGGGCCGAAAGGCACTCGAAAACTGTCCGGGTTTGTCCCGAAACCGTTGATGCCGGACAGACCGGATGAACCGGATGGGAAAACCGGCAGAAAAGAGAGGTTCAGAACAACGCCCGGGCGATCCGTTCCACATTATCCGCCTTGCCCATCGTATAGAAATGGAGCGCGGGAACTCCCGCCGCCATCAGCTCGCGCCCCTGCGCCACCGCCCACTCGATTCCCACCTCCCGCACGGCCGCATTATCCCGACACCCCTCTACCGCCCGCACCAATTCGTCCGGCAGTTCGATGCCGAACGTCTGCGGCAGCAAGGAGAGCTGCGATTTCGTCGTGAAAGGTTTGAGCCCCGCGACGATCGGAACCCTGATCCCCGCCGCCCGGCACGCTTCGACGTAGGCGAAATATTTCGAATTGTCGAAAAACATCTGGGTCACCACATATTCCGCCCCTGCATCGATTTTGGCTTTCAGGTGGGCGATGTCCGTGGCGAGATTCGGCGCCTCGGCGTGTTTCTCCGGATAGCCCGCCACGCCGACACAAAAGTTTGTCGGAGCGCTGTGTTCCAGCTCCGAGTCGAGGTATTCGCCCCGATTCATCCGGATGATTTGCCGGACGAGATCCTCCGCATGCAGGTGTCCCCCTTCCGCCGCCCGGAACGTCCGTTCGCCGCGCAGATTGTCGCCCCGCAGCGCCAAAATATTGTCGACCCCCAAAAAACTCAGGTCGATCAAGGCGTCCTCGATGTCGTACTTCGAAAACCCGCCGCAAATCAGATGCGGAACGACGTCGATGCCGTAACGTGCCGTAATCGCGGCGGCGATCCCCACCGTTCCCGGCCGTTTGCGTACCACCCGACGCTCCAGCAAGCCGTCGGGACGCTCGATGAGCTTCACCTCTTCGCGGTGGTAGGTGACGTTGATATACGACGGATGGTAAGGGGCCAGCCGTTCGATCGTGTCGAAAATCGTGTCGATATTATCGCCTTTGAGCGGCGGCAGCAGTTCAAAGGCAAAACGGGTCTTCCCGGTCTCGAATTTTTGAGTGACTTTCATCTGGCGACAAAGATAATCGTTTCCCTCGGCATCACAGACTCGCTGCAACCCGGCCGCGCCAGGCGTTCCGCACGTACCACCCCATCGTCCCCACAAGCGCGACCGTGATGGCCGAACCGATCGCCAGTCCCGTGTAGTAAGGCATTGCGACTCCTTCGCGGGCGATGAAAATGTAGAAGGAGACGATAAAGGTCATGAATGCGGCCGGCAGGAAAGCCATGGCCCAGTGTCGACGCCGAACGGCCAGGTAGACGGTCACCGTCCAGAGACAGATGGCAGCCAGTACCTGATTGGCCCAGGCGAAGTATTTCCAGATGACTTCGAACGGCATGAGGGTGATGGCCACCCCGACCAGAAAGATCGGAAGCGAGATATAAAGCCGTTTCAGGAGGTGTTTCTGTTCGAGGTGCAGGAAGTCGGCCGCAATGAGCCGAGCGCAGCGGAAAGCCGTGTCTCCGCTCGTGATCGGGGCGACCACTACGCCCAGCAGGGCCAGAAAGGCGCCGACTTTGCCCAACGTGGTATTGGTAATCGTCTCCACGGCCCAGGCGGCGTTCCCGCCGTGTGCCGCGAGCGCTTCGCTCAGCCCCTCCGTTCCGCCCCAGAAGGCCATCCCGATGGCGGCCCAGATCAGGGCGATCACCCCTTCCGAAACCATTGCGCCGTAGAAAACGGGACGTCCCTGTCGCTCGTTGGTGACGCACCGGGCCATCATCGGCGACTGGGTGGCGTGGAATCCCGATACGGCGCCGCAGGCGATCGTAATGAACAGGGTGGGGATAATCGGCAATCCCTGCGGATTGGCCGTAAAGTTGCCGAACGATGCGGCCGAGAGGTTCGGAATCTCGTAAGGCCCGAAAAACAGCACGCCTAAGATGCCGAGCGCCATGACGAACAGAGCGATGCCGAAGATCGGGTAGAACCGGCCGATAATTTTGTCGATGGGCAGCAGAGTGGCTAAAATGTAGTAGGCCAGAATGATCCAGACCCAAACCGACTGACTCAGTCCGGTGAATCCTTCGAGGATGCCGGCGGGCCCGACCATGAAGACGGCGCCGACGAGCACCATCAGAAAGAGGGTAAAGGCGCGCATGACTTGTCGCACGGTCAGCCCCATGTAGCGTCCGACGATCTCCGGAAAGCTCACGCCGCCCTCTTTGAGCGAAATCATGCCGCTGGCGTAGTCCTGCAAGCCGCCGACGAAGATCGTTCCGAAGGTGATCCACAGGAAGGCGACGGGGCCGTACATGGCCCCCAGCAGGGCGCCGAAGATGGGGCCGAGTCCGGCGATGTTCAGCAGCTGGATCAGAAAGGTTTTCCAGGCGGGCAGGGGCAGATAGTCCACTCCGTCGCGGTGGGTTTCGGAGGGTACGGCCGCTTTCGGATCGGCTCCGAACTGCCGTTCCAGATAACGGGCGTAGGTGAAGTAGGAGCCGACGAGGAGGGCCAAACAGATTAAAAATGTAGTCATGACGGTCGAACGTTTTTGCTGCATGTGTGGTTCCGTTCGTGCGGTTCGATGCAACGGTGCAAAGATAAGGATTCGGGCGTCAGGCTGTTCTTTCGGAGGCCGTTTTTCGGCGTTACGCAGGGCGTGGCACGGAATTTGAATCCGATTTCGGGTGTATCAATTATCGGACATTCTATTTAATTAGCTATTGTTAGTAAAATCAGGCTTGGCGCTTCGCAGGGCTTCCGTATTTCGAATGGTCGGGGACTCTGCGGGGCGCAGGCTATTTTTTGGAGGGTTGGGGGTAGGGGCTTAGGGTAGTTTCAGCCCTTTGCCCACCGCGACTCCCTTTCCCGTTTATTCCGAGAGGCAACGCAACTGAAGACCCAGGCCACGGAAGTACGCGTAGCCGGGATAGAGGTATGGTGGATCGAAAGCCAAAAATATACTGTGAATGCTATTGGTTGCAACAGA
>NZ_CAJTUJ010000012.1 GCF_910579375.1 uncultured Rikenella sp. | reverse complement strand
GCTTTGGGCTGTGCTCTTGCGACCCAACGGGTCGCGCGGGCCGAAGCCTCCCGCCGCGGAGGCCCGCAACTCGTGAAGCTCGTTTTGGGCCCCGCAGGCTTCGTCCGCTTGAACTGAGAGCGAATAGCGCGATTCCGAGAGGAATCGCCGTCCTTGGCGAGGGCGACGCTTTAGCGGCGCGTGGGGGGCGCGCCGAGGACGAACTTCGCAGAATGGGCGGTGCAGTTGCGGCTCGCAGAGCCGCGCGGGCCGGAGCCATCCCCGGCGTAGGGCCGCAACTCGCGATCCTCGTTGCACCCACGCTGGCTCCGTTCGCCAAATCAAGCCGGATAGGGTAGACACGGCCATCTTTCGCGTGCCTCTCGTCCCCGTTTATTCCGAGAGGCACCGCAACTGAAAACCGCAGACGCGGACGTTCGCGTCGTTGGGATAGAGATATTGCGTACTGAAATTCAAATACGTGCCACGATAGTAGTCGCCCGAATCGTAGAACGCGGACGACCAGCTGAATCCGACTTCGCTGACATTGCCCAGTACGCCATGAGATCCTGCGCGGAAGCCCGGTGCGGTGCTGCTCGGCCCCCGTTTATTCCGAGAGACAACGCAACTGAAAACCGTAGGCGCGATGACTTGCGTTGCTGGGATTGAAGTAATATGGCCGGAAAGCTAAATAGAAGGCTGAAATTTGGCTGATCGATGAAGACCTGCTTGCTCCGTGTTCTCCGGCGCTGTCCATCGAGCCTGAGTTGGCGTGGCGGAAGCCCGGGGCGGTACCGCTCGGCACGCGAACCGGCTTTTCTCTGCCTTAATGGCCCCTCTACCCTAAGTGCCTCTACCCAAACAATCGGGAGTCTCGGGCTCCATCTGCGGTAGGCAGGGCCACTAAAAGACGCTGTGTGTCCCCGTTTATTCCGAGAGGCAACGCAACGGAAGACCGTTGGCACGGGGTGTCGCGTCATTGGGATTGAACTCTTGCGTGCCAAAATGTAAATAAATTCCCTTGGTTTCTCTGGTTGATGAAGACCAGCTGTAACCGTAGTAGCCGATGATCCACAATGCGCCGTTCAGGTGATAGTTGCCCGCGTCGCGGCAGCCCGGGGCGGGGTGTGTCTCGGAGAGAAACAAAGAGCGTCAGGAGATAAAATCCTGACGCTCTTTCGATGATATCCGAAGCGCGAAGCGGTTACCTCACCTGTAAAGTCAATGTCGCCCCCCTGACACCCGGCGCCGTCGCTTCGAAAACGATCTTACCCGGAGCCTCCGCACTCTGCACGATCGCCGTCAACTGACCGCTGAAAAGTTTCATCTGCGGCAGGTGGAACAGCTCCAGCGAAGCCGGATTCCCGTTCGCTGCCGCCCGGTAGCTCCCCGCGCCCTTCACCTTGAATTTGATCTCGCGCGTATCGTCCGGACACAAGTTGCCATCCCGATCCACCACCCGCACGTTGATAAACGAAAGATCCCGGCCCGTCGCATCCAGCACCGTCCGATCCGCCGTCAGTTCAATACGATACGGTTTGCCGGCCGTATGTATCTCCTCGGTCGCCACCGCCCGGCCCGTCGAGTCGTAAGCCACCACACGCACCGTCCCCGGCTCATATTTCGTATCCATCCACATCAGCCGATAGCGTTTTTGCCGTTCGAACGACGCCTGCGCCTCCTTCGTATAAGAACCCTCCACTCTGATCGTCGTATCCTTCGTGCGAATCCCCTGGCTCACCCCGTTGATAAAGAGTTCCGCCGACGGATAGTTGGTGTAGACGAAGACCGGAATCGTATCCCCGATCCGTTCTTCCGGCCACGTCCAATGCGGCAGGATATGCAGCGTCTCGGCAGAAGGGTTCCAGTGGCTGCGATAGAGGTAATAGCGGTCTTTCGGAATCCCCGCCAGGTCGATGATGCCGAACAGCGAACTGTGGCTCGGCCAATTCGTATAGTACGGTGTCGGCTCGCCCAGGTAGTCGAATCCCGTCCAGACGAACTCCCCGAAAGCATACGGCAAATCCTCGTGCTGGATGAAATCGTCCTCCGGCAGGTTCGACCACCCGCAGTGTTCCACATCGTATGACGAGGCCTGATGATCCGGATAGGTCTTCATCGCCGCCCGCACCACAGGGAATTTGTAGACCCCGCGCGAACTGACCGTCGATGCCGTCTCCGTTCCCAGAATGATCCGTTGCGGCAGCTTGCGGTAGTTTTCCGGGTACATGAACGGCCGGTAGTTGAATCCCGGCACCTCCATCACCGCCGCGAAGTTGTTGTTGATCACCGCCCCCGGATTGTCCATCCCCTGCGTCACCGGCCGCGTCGGGTCTTCGCGGTGCGCGATCGACTGCAACCAGTGCGCGATCTTCGCTCCGTGTTCCATCCCCTGTTCCGGCACCTCGTTGCCGATGCACCACATCACCACGCTCGGCGCGTTGCGGTAATGCCGGATCACATTGACCAAGTCTTTTTCCGCCCACGCGTCGAACAGCCGGTTGTAGCCGTTCTGGCACTTCGGCGACCGCCACTCGTCGAACGTCTCGACCATCAGCATCATCCCCATTTCGTCGCAAACCCGCACCAGCTCCGGCGCCGGCATGTTGTGCGACGTTCGGATCGCATTGGCCCCCATGTCTTTCAGCATCCGCACCTGTCGTCGGATCGCCGCCTCGTTCACCGCCGCCCCCAGCGGCCCCAGGTCGTGGTGGTTGCAGACCCCCTTGAAAACCGTTTTCCGGCCGTTGAGGTAGAACCCGTCGTCCGGCCGCACCTCGATCGTCCGAATCCCGAACGGCGTGCTGTATTCGTCCTTCAGGTCGTTCCCCTCGTACAACTTCGACACCGCCGTATAAAGTACCGGATTCTCCAAATCCCACAACGCCGGATTATCAATCACGAAATTCTGTACAAAAACGCCCCCGTCGTACTCGCTGAGTTTCGAAGTCGCCCCCGTCACCACACGCCCCGCACTGTCCAGAATCTCGGTCGCCAACCGATAACGGTTCGGCTCGAATCCCTCCGGCAACACCACCTCCGTCTTCAAGTTGACCTTCGCAAAACGGTCGTTCACCTCCGGCGTGGTCACATACGTCCCCCAAACCGGAATATGTGCCCCGTCGGTCACCACCACATGCACGTTCCGATATAAGCCCGCTCCCGGATACCACCGCGACGACTCCGGCAGGTTCTCCAGCCGCACTGCCACCGTATTATTCATCCCGTCGGCATTCAGGTACGGCGTCACATCGAAATAGAACGAGTTGTAGCCGTACGGCCACTCCCCCGCCTTTTTGCCATTGACCCACACCTGCGCGCCGCTCATCGCCCCGTCGAACTGCAAAGTGACACGTTTATCCTGTTTCGCGCCGAACTCCGGCACGTCGAACCTCGTCCGGTACCATCCGGCGCCCACGAACGGCAGACCGCCCGTTCGTCCGGCATGTTCGCTGGGCTCGACCTGTCCGTCCTGCACGATGGCGACGTTCTGTCGGTCGTTGTTCGGGTTGAACGGCCCGTAGATCGCCCAGTCGTGCGGTACCGTGACACGCTGCCACCGGCTGTCGTCGTAGTCCGTGCGGACGGCGGTTGAGTCGTCGGTGCGGGTGAATCGCCACCCCTTTTCCAGCAGGAATTCGCGCCGGTCGGCCCGAGCGTTCGGCGAGCCCAAGCACCAGAGCCCGAGGGCCAAAAGCAAATAATGTTTCGTTTTCATCTTCGAACGGTTGGTTTTCGGGTAAAGATAACGATTTTATCGTTGCAAATTTCGTCGGCGGGCCTCCCGGCCGGGAGATTTATTTGCGGATTCGGCCTGGAATCCCTATCTTCGCCGCCGTAAGCAGGCGCACACTTCTGCGCGTCGCCGAGAGGCTCCGGTGGTGGAATGGTAGACACGAAGGACTTAAAATCCTTTGGCCATTGCGGCTGTGCGGGTTCAAGTCCCGCCCGGAGTACCCGACGGGCGGTCGATCGACGGATCGACCGCCCGTTTTGTTTTCGGCTAAGAACGGATTTTAGAGCCACTTCCGAAAAAATGTGCCTCTCCGTCGATCAGAAAAGAGCCGGGAGGGCTTGCATTTCGCGGGATTTTACTATTTTTGGCCCCGAAAACTTAACCAAACATCATTATGAAACAACTGCTCGAAAAGATCGCCGCTGAGATTGCGAACTTTCAGGAAAACGCTGCTTTGCAGAGCGAAAAAGGGAACAAAGCTGCCGGGACGCGTGCGCGTAAAGCTACGCTGGAACTGACCAAACTGATGAAAGAGTTCCGTCAGGTATCGCTCGAAGAATCGAAGAAGTAAGGCGATTTTTGCGACTCGCAAAAAATGCGACGAGCGCTTTTCCGACCCGGTCGGAAAAGCGCTCGTTCTTTATACACAGGCGCAGAGGGCCGTGCTGCATGGCAGCCCGCTACAGCAAAGCCTTGATGTCCCGGATGATCCGTTCGGCCAACGCCTCGGCCGCCGCCTTGTCCCGGCTCTCGGCATAGATCCGGATGATGGGCTCCGTATTCGATTTGCGCAGGTGCACCCACTCGGTCGGGAAGTCGATCTTCACCCCGTCGATGTCGTTCACCTTCTCCGAAGCGTATTTCGCCTTCATCTTCGCCAGAATACCGTCCACGTCCGTCCCCGGCACCAGGTCGATCCGGTTTTTCGAAATGTAGTAGGCCGGATAGGTCGTCTTCAGTTCCGACAGCTTTTTACCCGTCTTCGCCAGATAGGTCAGCAACAAAGCCACCCCGACCAGCGCGTCCCGTCCGCTGTGCAACGCCGGATAGATCACTCCGCCGTTCCCCTCGCCGCCGATGACGGCATTCGTCTCGCGCATCTTCGTCACCACATTCACCTCGCCCACCGCCGCCGCGGCATACGACCCGCCGTAACGTGCCGTTACGTCCGCCAGTGCCCGCGACGAGCTCAGGTTCGACACTGTATTGCCCGGCGTCTGCGACAGCACGTAGTCCGCCACCGCCACCAAGGTGTACTCCTCGCCGAACATCGTCCCGTCTTCGTTGATCAGCGCCAGCCGGTCTACGTCCGGATCGACCACGATCCCCAAATCCGCCCCCACGGCCGGCACGCAGGCCGAAATCTCGGTCAGGTGTTCCGGAATCGGTTCCGGGTTGTGCGCGAACCGACCGTCCGGCGTACAGTTCAGCTCCACCACTTCGACCCCCATCGCCTTCAGCAGCTCCGGCATCACGACGCCTCCCACCGAATTGACCGCATCCACCACCACCTTGAACTTCGCGTTCCGCACCGCCGCCACGTTCACCAACGGAAGCGCCAGCACGGCATCGATATGCTGCCGGTCGTACGACTCCCGGGAGACGACGCTCCCGATGCCGTCGATTTCGGCGAACGCATATCCGTCCGTCTCCGCAATCTCCAGCACCCGCGCCCCTTCGGCCGCATTGAGGAATTCACCCTGCCGGTTGAGGAGCTTCAGGGCGTTCCACTGTTTCGGGTTGTGGCTGGCCGTGAGGATGATCCCGCCGTCCGCCCCGTGCCCCGTCACCGCCATCTCGGTGGTAGGGGTCGTGGCCAGTCCGATCGCAATCACATCCACGCCGCAGGCCATCAGCGTCCCTTCGACGATGTCGGACACCATCGCGCCCGAAAGCCGTGCGTCGCGTCCCACTACGACCCGCAGTCTGCGTCCCGCCTGCGCCGCTTCCGGCGTCTGTTCGGCCAGCCACCGGCTGTACGAAGCCGTGAATTTCACTAAATCGAGCGGCGTCAGCGCATCGCCCGGCGTACCGCCGATCGTGCCGCGAATCCCCGAGATGGATTTGATCAGAGTCATGATTATAAACCGTTTTTGTTTTAAATTAAGCGGCAAGTTAGTAATTTAGCCGGACTTATCGTCGCTCAGTTTATGCAATTCGGTACATTTTTTCGGGAAAATCTGCGTCTTTCGTTCGCTTCGATCGTCGGCAACCGGCTCCGTTCGATCCTGACGATCACCATCATCGCGATCGGGATTCTGTCGTTGGTGGGGATCGTCACGGCCATCGAGTCGATCAAGGAGAGCCTGGTCGAGTCGTTCGCTTCGATGGGCACCAACAACTTTTCGATCCGCGACCGGCAGATGTTCAGTATGGGCCGCAACGTGCGTACCCGGAACGACAATTTCATTCCGTACAAACAGGCCTGCGAGTTCCGCGACCGTTTCGAACTTCCTGCCACCGTCTCGTTGTCGATGTATCTGGGCGGCGGGGCGACGGCGCGGTACGGATCGAACGAGACCAACCCGAACCTGACGGTCGCGGCGTTCGATGAAAACGGGTTGCAGAATGCCGGTCTGGAGCTGGCCGAGGGGCGCAGTTTCTCCAAACAGGAGGTCGAGCGGGGCGATGGGGTCATTATCATCGGGAGCAAGATCGCCGAACAGCTTTTTCCGAACGGCGAGCGGCCGGTCGGAAAAATGATTACAGTTTCGGACAGCCGCTACGAGGTGATCGGGGTGCTGGCCTCCCGGGGCAGTAACTTCGGGATGAACAACAATGAGGGGTTGCGGACGATCGTTCCGATTACGACGGCGCAGCGGACTTTCTCCTGGATTCGGGCCAGCACGGCGATTACGGTGACTCCGGCCGATCCGCGGCTGTTGGATTTGGCGATAAGCGAGGCAGAGGGGTTGTTCCGTTCGATCCGGCGGCTGGGAGCGAACGAAGCGGCGGATTTCGCAGTGGAACGGAGCGATGCGATGATCGAGTTGTTGGCCAATGATTTGGCGACGGTCACGCTGGTGGCGTCGATCGTGGGGATTATCACGCTGCTGGGCGCGGCGGTGGGGTTGATGAACATCATGCTGGTGGCGGTCAATGAGCGGACGCGCGAGATCGGTACGCGGATGGCGCTGGGGGCCAAACCGCGGATGATCCGGCAGCAGTTTCTCTTCGAGTCGATCCTGATCAGCCAGTTGGGAGGCGTCTGCGGCATGGTGCTGGGGATCGGATGCGGCAATCTGATCGCTCTCGTGACGGACGGGGCTTTCGTGGTGCCTTGGGGGTGGCTGTTGATCGGGCTGGGGTTGTGTCTGGTGGTGGGGATCGGGTCGGGCTACCTGCCGGCGCGCCGGGCAGCGGGGTTGAATCCGGTCGAGGCGTTGCGGTACGAATAAACGCGATGCGGGCGGCTTGGAATAGGCCGCCCCGGGCTACCGCCATCGGGATAGGGGTACTCCCGGTGATCAGGGTAAATATGGATATAGTTGGTCTTCTTCAACCAACGGTACAAATGGCGCATTCTTGGATTTCGGTACCCAAGCGCTTTATCCTGAATTTATGTACTATCGCGGCTACGGTTTTCAGTTGCGTTGCCTCTCGGAATAAACAGAGAAAACCGCCCCGGGCTTCCGCGACGCGGGCAATAATGGGCGGTTGGGCGGTTTGATGTACGTCGGCAACAATGGACTCAGCTGGTCATCCGCGGTGAGTGGCCCCCACGGCATATTTTTGAGTTTCGACACGCAGTATCTCCATTCCAGCAGCGTGAACCTCCGTGGCCACGGTCTTCCGTTGCGTTGCCTCTCGGAATAAATAGGGTGCCGCTCGGCACGCGAACCGGAAACCTTGTCTCATGTTTGGGGTAGAGGCTGCCTGTTTTGGGATTAGGGCCGAGGCTGCCAGTAGAACGCCCTGTGGGCGCGTTTATTCCGAGAGGCAACGCAACTGAAAACCGTAGGCACGATAGTTCGGGTTGCTCGGGTCGAGCTCCCTGGTGCCGAAAAACAGAAATCTCCCCTGGTCGCGATGGAACGATGAAGAATAGCTGTATCCGTTTCGACAGCTCTCTGTCGGCGCGCCTGACTGTGCGGAGCGGTAGCCCGGGGCGGCGATTGAAAGCCAGTCGGGACTATCCGCAGCCTCGCGGAGGATCGCCACTCGGAAAGCTGTTGCGGATGAAACGGGAAAACGTTATCTTTGTCCGATATCTCCCCCTTGCGGGAGGCTTTTGCAATGAACATGAACGGAATGAGAAAGTTGCGATTCGACAGGCGGGGGCTCATGGCGGCGATTCTGGTCGTCGGGCTGGCGGGCGGATGGTCTTGTGCGAAGAAAGCGCCCGATGTGACGGCCGGGCTGGCGCGCGAGACGTTTGAAGCGTGGGTGGCCAAATATGCCCCGGCGGCTTATGCCAATCCCTGTCAGGACGTCTATGTCGAATTCGTCGAACGGGGGCCTGAGGGCGGGGCGGTACCGGTGTTGGGGTACAGCTGGCTGACGCTCGATTATACAGGAAAGACCCTCGACGGAACGGTGTTCGTCACCCGGTCGGATTCGATCTCGAAACGGGTCGGGAAATTCTCCTATATGACCCATTATGCCGACGACTTCCTGGAGTTTTCGACCTCGTCGACCAAACTGTGCGACGGATTGAGACAGGCTTTACAGACGATGCGCGTGGGGGACTCGGTGAAGGTCTATATACCGATGAACAAAGGATATGCTGCCGGTATGGGGATGAACAGTGCCTATGCGGGAGAGAGCGGTGTTACTTATGCCATGATGCCCATTATGTTCGAGATGCGGCTGCGGGATCTGACCATGTCGCCGTTCGTCTGGGAGCGGGATTCGGCCGAGCGGTATGCGCGTCAGCATTGGGGGACGGACTATCGGAACGATACCGTGGGGATGTTCATGCACATCGAAAAACACAACCCGACGGGAGATACCATTACGAAAGACTCCTCGGTGTATGTCTTTTACGAAGAGTACTTTATGGACGGTTTCCTGGCCGCGACCAACGTGGATACGGTGGCGGCGAAATGGCACTTTACGGCCACTTCGTCGAACGGCGAGTTGAACGAGACGGCGTATGATCCGTTGTTGTTGCAGGGGAGCGCGGGGGCGAATGCTTCGACGAATAAAGTGTTGTATATCGCGGTGCAGCGGATGCGGAAAGGCGAGGTGGCCGAGGTGGTGACGGTTTCGACCTGGGCGCAGGGGGATGCGGGGAGTACGAACGTGACGCCCGAGGTATTGCCTTATCAGCCGATGCGGTACCGGATTCGGGTGCTGGAGAAGTGGCCGGAAGAGGATGAAGACGATGAGGCGGATAAGTGATTCTGGCCCCGAATATTAGAAAAGGATGAAGATGGCGGGACGCTTTTCGAAGAGAGGCGCCCCGCTTTTTTTCCACTCCGCGATTCGTTGCGAACGGACGTATTGATCCGGTTCCGCCAGGTCGCAGGCCACGCAAAGATGGGTTTCGGCGCTGCAAACCGCCAATAAATCGTCGAACAGTTTGCGGTTCCGATACGGCGCTTCGATGAAAATTTGCGTCTGACGCTCTTCGTGCGCCCGCCGTTCGAAACGGCGGATAGCACGCTGCCGTTCCGGTGCCTTCACCGGCAGGTAGCCGTTGAAAGCGAACGACTGTCCGTTGGCTCCCGAAGCCATCAGCGCGAGGGTGATCGAGTTCGGGCCGACGAGCGGTACGACCTCGATCCCGTGCCGGTGAGCCGCGGCGACCAGCAGCGCGCCCGGGTCTGCGATACAGGGAAGTCCCGCTTCCGACATCACGCCGATGTTTTCGCCCCGTTCGAGCAGCGGTTCCAGCATCGGCGCCACCGCTTCCGGCGGCGTGTGTTCGTTCAACTCCGTGAAGACCAACTCGTCGATCGGTCGCCGCAGTCCGCTCCGGGCCAGAAAACGCCGCGCCGTGCGCGTGTTTTCCACCACGAAATAGCCGATCTCGTCCAACAAACGTCGGTTCCCGGCCGGCAAGGTGATGTCCCACGAGGCATTTTCGCCGATCGGCGTCGGTATCAGATACAATTTTCCCATGTCGATGAAATCCGGAGGGCGGATGCGTAAGTCAGGTGTTTCAAATTATCCCACATCGAGCCGCACGACGGTAATCCCCGCCCCGCCGAACTCCTCGTGTTCGTCGGTGGCCGAAACCACCAGCGGCACCGTCCGCAAGTAGCGGCGCACCTCCTCCTTGAGCGCCCCCGTCCCCTTGCCGTGCAGGATCGTCACCTGCGGGAAGCCCAGCATAATCGCCTCGTCCACAAAAGCTTCGACGCTCTGCAACGCCTCCGCCGCCCGCATCCCGCGGATATCCAACTGCTGCTTGAAGTTGAGCCGCTTTTTCGACGTGTCATAGCTCTCCGCCGCCGTGGATGCCATCGGGAAGGAGGAGCCGCTTTTCCGTTGCAATTTCTTGTATTCCGCGTGGGAGACGATCTCCAGCCGACTCTTGTCCACCACGGTCGTTACGTGTCCGAACGCCACCGTCGCCTTTCCCGAACCTTGCAAGGCGAGCACCTCGCCCGCCGCCTGTTGTCCCTTGATCCGGACATGAAATCCCACTTCAATCTCTTTGGGTTTGGCCGGTTTCTCCGGCGCAGTGCTCTCATCCGTCTCCTCCGCTGCCGCACGTTGCGCCTTTCGCTCTCTTCGTCGCTGTTCGCGCTCGCGCAACTGCTTCATTTTCTTGGCGATCGGATCGTCGGCCTCCGATGTCGGCAATGCTGCCGTCTCGCTCCCCGCGATCAACGTGCGGAAGGCGTCGAATTCTCCCCGCACTTCTCTCGTGCGCTCCCGTTCGGCCTGAGACTCGCGAATCTCGCGGATCGTGCGCTCGATCCGACGATTGGCCTCTCCTAAAAGCCGTTCCGCCTCTGCGCGAGCCTCGTGCAATATCTTCGCTTTCTCCGTCTGGATCTCAGACAGTTGAAGCTCGTATTGAGCCGCCGTCCGGTCTATGTTTTTCTCGGCCTGCCGAATCCGTTCGCGTTTCGATTCCCAGTACCGCTTATCCCGCGCCGCTTCGCGGATGTGTTTCTCGGCATTGGCCTGTGCCGCGCCGATCTTTTCCCGCGCCGCCTGGACGATCTCTTCGGGCAAACCCACCTTCCGCGCAATCTCGAATGCGAACGAACTCCCGGGCCGTCCCATCTCCAACCGAAACAGCGGGCGGATGTTCTGCAAGTCGAACGCCATTGCGCCATTGGCGATCCCTGCCGCTCCTGCCGCGTAGTACTTCAGGTTGGCGTAGTGGGTGGTGATAATCCCCCGCACGTGTCGCTCTTCGAGCCGCTGGAGCACCGCTTCGGCAATCGCTCCGCCGGTTCCCGGCTCGGTGCCCGAACCGAACTCGTCGATCAGCACGAGCGACCGCTCGTCGGCACTCCGCAACACGGTCTTCATGTTCACCAGATGCGAGGAATAGGTCGAGAGGTCGTTGTCCAGCGACTGCTGGTCGCCGATGTCGATAAAGAGGCTGTCGAAAATCCCCATCCGGGAGTCGCTCTCCGCCGGCACCAGCCAGCCGCATTGCAGCATGTATTGCAGCAGTCCCGCCGTCTTCAGGCAGACGGACTTCCCGCCCGCGTTGGGCCCCGAGATTAGGAGGATATACTTCTCCGCGGTCAGCGTCAGGTCGAGCGGAACGATCGCCTTCTGCTCCCTCTTCAAGGCCGCTTCGAGCAGCGGATGGCGGGCCTGATGCAGATGTATGGTCGCCTCGTTCCGCAGTTCGGGCAGTCCGGAGTCGGTCTGTACCGCATACCGGGCCTTGGCTTCGATGAAGTCGAGGTCGGTCAGCAAATCGCCGGCCCGGAGCAAAGCGGGCAGTTCCGGCCGGAGCCGGTCGGCGAAGGCGGTCAGGATGCGCACGATTTCGCGCCGCTCTTCGTTGGCCAATTCGCGGAGCTCGTTGTTGAGTTCGACGACTTCGATGGGCTCGATATAGGCGGTGCGTCCGGTCGCCGATTCGTCGTGCACCAGCCCTTTGATTTTCCGTTTATTGACAGCAGCGACCGGAATCACGGTGCGACCGTCGCGCACCGATACTTCGCTTCCCGCCTCGACCCATCCGGCGGCCTGGGCCTGTCGCAGAATGGCCTGAAGCCGCTTGTCCGCCTGCGAGGCTTTCTCGTATTGTGCCTGCCGCAGTCGGGCGAGCTCGGGCGACGCGTGGTCGCGAACGAGACCGCTCTCCGGGTCGATCAGTCGCCCGATCTCCCGGTGCAGCAGGGTGAAGTCTTCGACCGTCGCCGTGCGTTCGCCGAGCAGCGGATAGAGTCGGGAGGTGGCATCGCCTCCTTCGTTTCCCCGCCGGAAGAAGCCGCTCAGCAGGCCGATCTGCTCCAAAGCCCGTTGCAGATCGACCAGTTGCGCCGGTTCCAGATAGGTGTTTTCGATCCGGAGCCGGCGCAGGAAGGTGTTGATATCGGTGTAATGACCGCCCGGATAGTCGCCCTCTGCGGTCAGGATGTCGCGCATTTCGGCGGTTTCGCCCAAGATGCGGGCGAGGGTCGCGAAATCGGTGGTGAACGCAGCATCGCGCACATGCTGTCGTCCGGTGTCGGTGCTACACAACAGCGAAACAGTGTCCCGAATCTGTGCGAATCCGATGCGCTGTTCGAAATCGTGCGGATAGATCATGGTCAGTCGTTCTTTCTGCCGAATACCGAGAAGTGGATATACCGTCCCGGCCGAGCCTTCATGTCCTGCAACAAAAAGGTCAGATCGTTCGACGCCTGGGTCAGATTGTCGTACAGTTGCCGGTCGTAGATCAGTTTTCCTGCGCTCCCCTCCGCGTTATTGATCGCCGCGAGCGCATCGTCGAGCCGTTTCACCGCCGTCGTCGCGTCGTTCAACAAGGTCGGCAGTCCGACGCTCAGCGTGTCGGCCATCCCTTCGACCCGTTCGACGATATCGGTCATATGCGGCGCCGCTTCGGCCAGCTGGCTCGACAAGCGGTTCAGGTCGGCCAGCGTCTGCCGTAAATCTCCCGCCACCATCGCGTCCAGATTGCCGCTGATCGAGTTGGCGTGGGCCAGCACGCCCGACAGATTGGCTACATTCTCCTCGCTCAGCACCGCATTGATCCCGTCCAGCGCCTTCGAGATGCGCGTAACGAGCGTCGTCGCCATCTCCTTGAGCTGGTCGTACTCGGTATTGACCATTTGCAGGATGCCCTGTTCCATCAGCGACCGAATGGTGTCGCCGTCCGCCAGCGTGCTTTTTTCGGAGCCCAGTTGCAGGTCGATCACCTTGGCCCCCATCAGCGAAGCGCTGGTAATCTTGGCCTTAGAGTCGGTCGGTATGGGATAGTCGCGTTTGACGGAAAATTCGGTGACGACTTTACCCGTCTCCACATCGTACCACACCTGTTCGACCGTCCCCACCCGGAATCCCTTGATCGTGACCGGTGACGAAGCCTCGATACCGTCCGAGTTGTCGTACACGGCGTAATACGTATTGTCGCGGCTGAAAATGTCGCGGCTTTTGATGTAGTTGATACCGAGATACAGCAACAGCAACATGGCGATGCCGAACATCCCGATCCGCGCCTCGCGCGAGAATTTTTTCTTTTTCATCGTATTCTGTCTATCGGCCGGAGACGCAGAAAGTCTCGGCACGTCGAATCACCGTCCGATGGCTTCGGCCAGCGGAATCGGCTCGTCGTGCCGGAATGCGACCATAAACGCATCCGGAAAGGTGCGACGCACCTCTTTTTGCAAAAGTAACGCTTCTTCGTAAGAAAAACACTTTCCGTAGAAATATTTGTACCGCCCGTCGATCCGCATTTCGGTGATATGGTCGGCATAGGGCCCGAACTCGGTGCGGCTGATCCGCATCCGGGCGAGCGCGCTTTTGAGCTGGATGCGGTAGACGACATCCCGTCGTTGGGTCGGTCGCGGTCGGGCGGTCGGCGCCGGAGTTGCGACCGGGCGTTCCGCCGGTCGGGGGGCCGGTTCGGCAGCCGGTTTCCGGACAGGTGTTTTTGCCGGAAAGTCCGGCGTGTCGGTATTCGTCTCCCGAGCAGGTTTGTGGGTCGGTTTCGGAGCCGGTTGCTGAGGCTTTTTCGGCGCCGCAGCAGGCTGTGTCTTGGCCGGCGGCGGAGTGGACAACGCCCGGCTGTCGGTCTGTGTCTTGTATGCTTTCACTGCCCGGAACAGCGCGGCGGCGATCTCCTCCTGTCCCGCCTGAGATCCTAAATATTTAGCCTCCGCCGGGTTCGAAATGAATCCCACCTCGGTCAGCACGCTCGGCATCGGCGTGCGCCACAGGACGAGGAATCCCGCCTGTTTGACCCCTTTGTTCTGCCGTTTGGCCCGGGCGACGTATTGATCCTGAATCTGTTGCGCCAGCGAAAAACTCTGGCTCCGGTAGGCGTACTGCATCAGCGAGAAGAGGATCAGCGACTCCGAGGAGTTCGGGTCGTAGCCCTCGTACCGCGAAGTGTAGTCCGCCTCGAGGCCGATCACGGCGTTTTCGCGCATCACGACCGAGAGGTTCTCGTTGCCCTTGTCCTCCCCCATGACGAACGTTTCGGTGCCCGCCGCGTTCCGGTTCGGGCTGGAGTTGGTGTGGATCGAGACGAAGAGGTCGCCGTCGGCCTGTTTGGCGATTTTGCTCCGTTCGTCCAGCGCGATGAAACGGTCGTCGCGCCGCGTGTAGACCACCCGCACGTCCGGCAGCTGCTTCTCGATGAGCCGGCCGAGTTTCAGAGCGATCCCTAAGTTGATCGCCTTCTCCTGTTGTCCGTTTCCGACCGCTCCGGGGTCTTTGCCGCCGTGTCCGGGGTCGATGACGATACACCGCACGGCGCCGGTGGTCTCCTCCTGTGCGGCGCGGGCCGCCCCGCCGAGCGGGGGCAGCATACTGAGCAGGAGGAAAAATACGTTCCTGAGGTGGGTGCGGAGCTTCATGCCGTACTGCTTTGCGATTCCCCGAAATTCCGTTATTTTTGCAAGTCGCTTCGCGGCTCGGCGAAGTGCGGGGGAACGAAGGACAAAAATAACCTATTTTCATCGGAATTTTGCGCGCGGCACTACGAAAACGAACTCTTTTTGCGTTTCTGCTATGGGTGGGGGCGGTTGTTACGGCGTTTCCGACGCCGGTGGCAGAGGCTGCGGTTCGGTCGGCTGCGGCGGCCGATTCGGTGAAACGGGACACGCTGCCGGACATCGCCTCGCTGTTCGATACCTTGCCTCTGGTGGCGGCGGATCGGGCGGATACGGCGGCCGTGACGGACAGTGTGGCGACGGGAAGGGACACCTTGCCGGCGGTGCTCGGCGAGCGGAAGAGGCGCGGGAGTACGCTCTCGGAGCGGGTCACGTTCAAACAACGGGACTCGTTGGTCTACGACGTGCGGTCGGGGAATCTCAATATGTACGGCAACGGGCGGGTCGAATATACCGACCTGAAGGTCGAGGCGGAACACATCAAACTCAATCTGGACGAAAAAAACGTGGCGGCGTGGGGGTATGTCGATACCCTCTCCGAAAAGTACGTGCGGCCGAAGTTCAGCCAGTCGGATACGGAGTACGAACTCGACTCCGTGCGTTATAACATCGACACCAAGAAGGCACTGATCTGGGGAGGATATACCCGCGAGGGCGAGGGGATCATCTCCGGTGGGCTGGTCAAGAAGATGCCCGACGATGTGCTGCACATGAAAGGGGGACGGTACACCACCTGCGATGCGGAGTGTCCGCACTTCTACCTCCAGATGACCAAAGGGACGGTCGAACCGAAGAAAAAAGTGGTCTTCGGGCCGGCTTATATGGTGGTCGAAGACGTGCCGATCTATCTGCTCGGGGTGCCGTTCGGCTTCTTTCCGCAGCAGGGGGCCCGGCATTCGGGCTTCATCATCCCGTCGGTCGGCGAGGAGGTGGTCAAGGGTTTCTTCCTGCGCGACGGGGGCTTCTACTTCGTTTTCAACGATTACGTCGACCTGAAACTGACCGGAGGCATCTACACCCTCGGCTCGTGGCAGGCCGGAGCGGCGTCGAGCTATCGGCGGCGGTATAAGTTCAACGGGAATTTCCAGTTCGATTTCGCCAAAGACATTTTCGGCGAGAAGGGGAGTGCGGACTACGTCAATCAGCAGAACATGCAGATCCGGTGGACGCACCAGCAGGATCCGAAGTTCCGGCCCAATTCGACCTTCTCGGCCAGCGTCAACTACTCCACGAGCAAGTACAACCGCTACAACGCGACGAACATGAACGACTACCTCTCGTCGCAGACCAGTTCATCGATCGCCTACTCCAAAAACTGGGTCGGGAAACCGTTCTCGTTCTCGATGAACGCCAGCCACAGCCAGAATATGCGTGACAGCAGCATGTCGCTCACCTTGCCGACCTTCGTCTTCAACGTCACGCGGATCAATCCCTTCAAACGGAAAAATGTGATGGGCAAGGAGCGGTGGTACGAAAAGATCGCCTTCACGTTCCAGACCAACTTCTCGAACAGCGTCTCGAACTTCAAGCAGGACGAGTTCATGAAACGGGATATGTTCGAACGGATGCGGTTCGGGTTCCAGCACCAGTTGCCGGTGAACGCTTCGTTCAACGTCCTGAAATACCTGAACGTGACGCCGGGGTTCAACTACACCGAACGGTGGTATTTCCGCAAGATTTATCAGGACTGGAATCCGGAGACCGAACGGGTCGAAAATACCGATACCACGCACGGGTTCTATCGGGTCTACAACTATGCGGCGTCGCTGTCGGCCAATACGCGGCTTTACGGGATGTATGAGCTCGGGCGGAAGGGGAAAATTAAATTGCGGCATGTGATGACGCCGAGCGTCAGTTTCTCGTATGCGCCGAACTTCGGGAAGGAGCGGTACGGCTATTATCGTACGATCCAGAGCGACAAGCATGGTGGGACGACGACTTACTCGCCGTTCGCCAACGAAATGTACGGGGTGCCGGGGAACGGCGAGAGTATGTCGCTGGGGTTCAGCATCGGCAATACGCTGGAGATGAAAGTGCCCAGTGCGCGGGATACGAGCGGCTTCCGGAAAATCAAGATTCTGGAGGCGTTCAATATCAGTTCGGGGTACAATTTTCTGGCCGACTCCCTGAAACTCAGTGTCTTCTCGGTCACCGCCCGGACGACGCTCTTCAAGGGGGTGAGTCTGAATATCAATGCCTCGTTCGACCCGTATATGGTGGACGAGACGGGGCGGCGGATTAATCGCTACGTGGCGGCGCACGGCAAGGGGCTGGCGCGGCTGACCTCGTTCAATACGGGGTTCAGCTATGGGTTCAGTTCGAAAGCGCGGCGCACGACGGGCGGCTCTTCGGGGCCGGCGGCGAGCAACAATCCGGACAACAGCACGTTGAGCGATGTCAATGCGGCGATGAACGATCCGAATCGGAACGGCGGATTTTTCAACCAGACGGAGAATCAGTATGCGGCGGCGATGCGGCGGGCGCAGTTGCTGGCCACGCAGTACTATGATTTCAATATTCCGTGGAGTTTTTCGTTCAATTACAGTTTCAGCTTCAGCCGGCCGGGCAAGCGGATTACGCGGTCTCAGACGGTGAGTTTCAACGGGTCGGTGAACCTGACGGAGAAGTGGGCGGTGGAGTTCGGAGCCGGGTATGACTTCGAGATGAAGAAATTGACGCCGGGGACGGTGCTGATCCGGCGTGACATGCACTGTTTCCAGGCTACGTTGTCGTGGGTTCCGATCGGTTTCCGCCAGAGCTGGACTTTCTCGCTGCGGGCGAAATCCGCACTGTTGTCCGACTTCATCAAGTATAAGAAGAGCAATAGCTTTATTGACAACTATTACACTTATTAGCGTGGTGGACGGAGGCTCGTGTATTTGGAGAGGTTGTCTGCGTGTGGACAAAGAACGGGGGTAGAGGCTGCCAGTTGAAATGCGTAAGCATTTCCCGTCCACGGGACGTGGGGCCCGCGCGGCCCGAGCGCAGTCTTCTCCGGGAGGCCAGCCGCGCGCCCGGCCTAAAGGAGCGATTCAACTATTTCGGCGGTGAGCCGAAAGAGGATGAATCGCGCAAGGCGCGCGAAAAACTCGATTTTGTGCGAAAACTCCGTCGCCCGCCCGCTTAAGAGGGCATATTCTGCCGGTTGGCACTCGGCCAATCCGGCAAGAATTGCCGCGGGCGACGGCAAACGCGGCGGAGCGTAAGCGGAGCCGCAGTGGGGCTGACACAGGGCCGAGAACTGGGGCGAACTTTGGGCTGCGCCTGTTCTTCAGGCGGGAAAACCGAAAACGGTTTTCCCGCCGCGCCAAGCCGAGCATGGGGCTTAGATTGGGGCTGAATCATTGGCTGAGCTCTTGCGGCTCTAAGAGCCGCCGGGCTTGCGGCGGGGCATCTTCGATGCCCGGGCCGGACGCCGCAGCCCGCACCCAACAGAATTGGACGAAAGTCCGAAACCAAATGGGCCGAGCTTCTGCGGCTCTTTGAGCCGCGCAGTTCGCCGCCACCCCACGCGGTGGGCTGCAACTTGTCGGAGCTCGTTGCTGCTCTCCGCTGGTGGGGAACTGCTATAGGTCGAGAGCGAGTAGCGCGGTTCCGAGAGGAATCGCCGTCCTCGGCGAGGGCGACGCTTTAGCGGCGCGAGGGGGGCGCGCCGAGGACGAACAGTACAGAATGGGGCGTTGTAGTTGCGGTTTGAAGAACCGCGCGGGCCGGCCGCTTCCCCTCGGGAGGCCTGCAACACGCCGCTCCGCGTCGAGAGTTGCCGTTCTTCCCGGGCGTCCGACCCGCTATCAAGTTAGAATAGGGGTAGCTCCAGCCCATTGCCCACCGCGGGCCCGCGGCGTTTATTCCGAGAGGCAACGCAACTGACGACCGTAAGTGCGGTAGTACCAGTGACTGGGCTGGACAGCCTCCATGACGAAACGCAAATAAATGCCGTTCGTCCCATTGGTCGAAACCGACCAGACAGCACCCTCGTAACCGACGTTTGCCGGTTCGCCGAACCGGCGCTGCGGAAGCCCGGGGCGGGAAACGTCTCTATAACCGATTTTTTCGGTCAATCCCTTGAAAAAGATATGAATACACTTCGAAAAGTGGTTTTCTATACCCTCGGTTGCAAACTCAACTTTTCCGAAACGGCAACCATTGCCCGACAGTTCGAAGAGGGCGGTTTCGTGCGGGCCGGAAAGGGAGAACGAGCCGATATCTGCGTGATCAATACCTGTGCGGTCACGGAACATGCCGAGAAGAAATGCCGGAATATCGTTCGGAAAGCGGCGCGGGAACACCCCGGAGCCATCGTTGCCGTAACCGGATGTTATGCCCAGCTGCGGCCTCAGGAGCTGGCCCGGATCCAAGGGGTGGATATCGTGACGGGAAATCACGAGAAAGGAATGCTTTACGACCAGGTGGCCGGACTATTGGGGCGAGGCGAGCGGACGGTCGAAGTACACGCCTGCGCCGCCGAGGAGATTCGATCGTTTTTTGCGGCTTTTTCCGTCGGGGACCGTACCCGGGCGTTTCTGAAAGTGCAGGACGGATGCGATTACCGGTGTGCGTATTGCACGATTCCGGATGCCCGGGGTGCCAGTCGCAATATCTCGGTGTCGGAGCTGGTGGCCGAGGCGTGCGAAATCGCGGCACGCGGAGTGAAAGAGGTGGTGCTGACGGGGGTGAATATCGGGGATTTCGGCCGGACGACCGGCGAACGTTTTCTGGATTTGATCCGTGCGCTGGAGGAGGTCGAAGGGATCGAACGCTACCGGATATCCTCCATCGAGCCGAACCTCCTGACGGATGAAGTGATCGCATTTTGCGCTCAGTCCGCGAAGTTTATGCCCCATTTCCATATCCCGTTGCAGGCGGGGACGGATCGGGTGTTGCGGATGATGCGTCGGCGGTACGATACGGCGCGGTTTGCGGAACGGATCGACCGGGTGCGCGAGGCGATGCCGGATGCGTTTGTCGGGGTGGATGTGATTGTGGGTTTTCCGGGCGAGACGGAGGCGGATTTCGAGGCGGCGTATCGTTTTCTCGCTGAGCGGATACGACCGGCGTTTCTCCATATTTTCCCGTATTCGGTGCGGCCGGGGACGCCGGCGGCGGAGCTGCCGGATCGCGTTTCGCTGCAAGAGGCCGCTCGGCGGGTGGAACGGTTGGGCGAGTTGTCGGCCCGGTTGCACGGAGCGTTTTACGACCGTTTCGTCGGTTCGGTTCGTCCGGTGCTTTTCGAGTCGACGGTGCGGGAGGGACAGATGGTCGGATTTACGGACAATTATATCCGGGTCGCGATGCCGTATCGATCGGAGGCGGTGAATCGGATCGTGGCTGTTGAACTGGGAGAGGGTCGGACGACGTCGTCCGGATATGCAGGCGGCGAGGAGTGTTTGTCGGGTCGGCCGCTTGAGATAGGGTAGGGGCTGCCAGTAGAAGACGCTGTGCGTCCGTTTATTCCGAGAGGCAACGCAACTGAAAACCGTAGCTGCGGCTGGTCACGTCGCTGGGATCGACTCCCGGTACACCGAAGTTCAAGAACATGCCGTAGATGCCGCTGGCTATAGAGATCCAACTGTACCCGTTTTTGCCGATGGCTCCTAACGTTCCTTCGTTAGGATAGCGGTAGCCCGGGGCGGGATCGACTCCTATTTCCGCGTCTCCGGCGGCGCTTTCCGCGTCACCTTCCGGATCAGGAAATTTTTGAAATCCTCATCGGTCACGAAAACCCGCGCCGCCTTGTCCGCCGGCAAAATCTGACGGAATTTCGCCATGTAATCCGCCATCAATTTCCGCTCGGCATCCATAACCCCCAGTACGATTTCGAACTGCCGCTCCGCATCGCGCCCCTCCCGGATCGCCCGATGTGCCGCATGCCGTTTCCGGCCCAACTCCCGCCGGGCGCTCCAATATTCGTTGTAAACCGGCCAGAAACGTTGCGATTGCTCCGGAGTGAGTTGCAGCGCATCGCTGAAAAAGCCGATTTTCAGCTCTCTGATTTCATCGGCCTGAGGCGGCCGTTCCTGCTGCGGCATCGTTTCCCGTGCCTGCGCCCCGGTTCCCGAAACACATAAGATAATCAGCCCCCCCAGAAATCCCCCCGCGTAACGAAAGAGTACGCTCCAAAAGGAATCGTTAGATGTAAATATGCGGTTCATTTTCAGAAAAATAGATCCAAATTATTCGTTGTCGTTCTCCAGCAGATCCGCGAGATCGACCCCGCCGTATCCGTAGATATCCAGATAGTCGGTCACCGCCTCCGCCAGCAACGTCTGCTGCGTCCCATCGTCCTCATCCGACAAGTAGTCCTGCAACTCTTCGATGTCTTCGGAGTAGAGCCGGTATCCCAACAGCGTCTCGCTCGTCTGCCCCTCCTGTGCCAACAACTCACGCTGCTGTGCCCGATATCCCGTGAAATAGAATCCGACGGTCGCGAAAAGCACCAGACAGCCGAACGCCCCCGCCAAACCCGCTATCCGTCCGAGCCGCCCCCACCAACTTCCCACCACAGCCGAAACCCTCTCCGCAGCCGAGTCTTCCGCGACCCGTTCGCGCAGCGTGTTCCGCAACTCCGCAAAATAGCCCTCCGGCACCCGATACGGATGCCCTTGCCGAGGCGTGTGCGACGATGTGTTCCGAGGCGTGTTCATGTGTGCGATTTCTGCGTTGCTTTGTCCCTTTGACGCTCGGTCCGGAGCGGAGTTTAATCCCGGGCGGAAATTATTTTATGGCCCGGAGCCGATTATTCCCCCGAGTCGGAGGTCTCATCGAGAGTCGGGGTGAAGTCCGCCCCTGACCACTCTTCCCGCACCCACCGTTCGACCTTTGCCGCCGCGTGGTGGTACGAAGCTTTCAAGGCTCCCACCGATGTCTCCAGTACCGCAGACATCTCTTCGTAGGGCATTTCGTCCCAGTACCGCAGCGTGAAGACGGCCCGTTGTTTGGCCGGCAGCCGGCTGACCGCCCGCGCCAGTGCCCGTTCGATGCCCTCGCCGTCGATCAGCCCTTCGCTCCCCGCGATGCGGTCGAACCCCGTGCCTCCGTCGTCTAAGGAGGCGAAAAGCCCTGACCGCCGGCTGCGCAGCAGGCTCAGCGACTCGTTGATCGCAATGCGATAGAGCCACGTGAAGAGTCCCGACTCGCCCCGAAAGTCGCCCACGGCGTTCCAAACCTTCAGGAAGACGTTCTGGACGACGTCGTCGGTGTCGTGGTGGCTCACGACCAGTTTCCGCACCGTCCAGTAGATCCGCTGGCTGTACCGATCGACCAGTTCGACGAACGCGGCTTCGCGTTCCGTCGGATCGGCGGAGCGGAGGCGGTCGAGCAGTCGGGTGTCGTCGGTAGCGGTCATGGTCGATTCTTTTCCCGGTAGACGGGCGGGGTTATTTCAAGCGGTGGAAGTAGTAGAGTTCGTGTTCCGGCAGGAGTTCCGGGTGGAGAATACGGATCAGGTCGGCCAGCACGCGATCCGGTCGCACGACGCCGGATTCCCAGAAGTCGCTCCCTCCCTTCGGCGTGATCCGCGCATTGTTGTTGAAGACTCGCCCCTCGCGCACCACCGGCAGCCCGGCGAAACGAGGATTGTCCGCTTTCAGCTGCGCCAGGTTTTGCGCCATTCCCGGCGCCAGCCAGTAGTCCGCCTCCTGCATCAGCACCCAGGCGTGTTCGGCGCTCACCGGCCGGCTGGCGTCGTTGTCCGTCCCCCGGCCGAGGTAGTCGCCTCCCGCCTCGCGCACCAATCGGGCCATATAGCTCCGATCTCCCGGCAGGTACCAGACGTCGCGATACGGCGCATTCAGCATCACTTTGGGGCGCCCCACGGCCGAACTGTCCGACGCCGGAATCCGGGTGGCCAGTTCCCGGTAACGCGCCTCGATTCGGTTGAAATACAAGATCGCTTCGTTCAGTTTCCCGGTCAGCAAACCGAACGGCACGATCCATTCCGCCCGTCCCAGCGGATCGTTCTCCAGATAGTCGGCGATATAGACCACCGGCAGCCCCAGCTGCCGCAACTTCGTCACCGCCGTGTGCTCGCCCCCCACGCCGTAGATGAAGACGACGTCGGGCCGTAGCGCGACGATGGTTTCGAAGTCGAGGTTCGTGTCGTAGCCCACCTCTTTCACGGCTCCGGTATGTACCGCCGGGTTGGCGATGAAGTCGATTCCCGACGCACCCCTGACTACCGAGACCTCGCCGAGCGCGTCCAGAAACGCGACGTGGGTCGAGGACATGCAGACGGCCGACCGGATCGGATATCGGATCTCTCCTTCCCGCACCGTGGCTGCCGTGTCAGGAACCAGCCTGTAATCGTACACCGTATTTTCCGCCCCCTGCCACGGATTGCGCACTCGCAGCAGTGTGGAACGGCCGTTGTTCAGCGTGTCGCCCAGCAGTTCGAACCGCTCGGCATACCGGCTTCGATAAATCGGCGCCCAGGCGGTGGTGTCGCCCGCTCCGCCTCTTTCGCCCGAAGGCCCGCCGCACGAAACGACTCCCGAAAGCACCGCACAAGAGAGGATGGAGGCCCGAATGCCTCTGAGAATGGGGTTATCGAACTTCATTCGACAAATATAGTGAATGGGTTTGGAACGAAGTTTGCTTTAGGAGGGAAATAAACATCAATCATCGTTTCACACTATAAACATTCTATTCGTTATGAAATTCGAACTTCCTGCTTTACCGTATGCGCTCAATGCGCTCGAACCGACCATGAGCGCGCGCACGCTCGAATTCCACTGGGGGAAACACGAGGCGGCGTATATCAACAACCTCAATGGGTTGATCGAGGGGACGCCGCTCGAAAACGACACGTTGGAGGAGATTGTCCGCAAGGCGGACGGGGCGATCTACAACAATGCGGCACAGGCGTGGAATCATATCTTCTTTTTCTTCCAGCTGGCGCCGAACGGGCAGCATGAACCGAGCGGTCTGCTGCGGGCGGCGATCGACCGCGATTTCGGCTCTTTCGAGGCTTTCCGCGAAGGGTTCGCCAAGGCGGGAGCGACGTTGTTCGGATCGGGTTGGGCCTGGTTGTCGGTCGATGCGGACGGACGGCTGGCGATCACTCAGGGGCCGAATGCGAAGAATCCGTTGCGTGACGGGGCGATTCCGCTGCTCACGGCGGATGTCTGGGAACACGCCTATTATCTGGACTACCAGAATCGTCGGCCGGACTATTTGGCGGCTTTCTGGAATCTGGTGGATTGGAAGGTGATCGAAAAACGGTACGAGGATACGTTGTAGGGTGGGCCTCCGTACGTTACGGGCTGTCTTTCGTCCCGGCTGTCGGTTTCGACCGGACAGGGGCGAAAGGCGGCCTTTTTTTGTGCCGGCGCCGTTTATTCCGAGAGGCAACGCAACTGAAGACCGTAAGCACGATGGTTGGTGTGGGAAGAATCGAAATTTGTCGGGCCGAAATTCAGAAACATTCCATTGTTCTCTTGGGTAGACGCAGACCAACCGTAACCGTATTCGCCGTTACCGCCCGTTATGCCCAATCCGGAGTTGCGGTAGCCCGGGGCGGTGTTGCCCGGCGATTGAATCGGATACCCATGATCCGATAAACTTACCGAAAATCGATGATTTCGGTGTCCGGGTGCGAAGCCCGATCGAAACGGAACGTCTTGTCCGTCACTGGAATGTTGACTTTCCACTCCTTGATTTGCAGTTCGATCGGGCGATCGTTTCCCGTCGCCGCGATCGAGATGCGTACCGGCAGCGAGGTCGTCGGATCGATGTAAAGCGTCAGAGCCGTGTAATCCGCCGTCGTCTGTTTCGGTTTCAAATTCACCACCTGCAATTTCTTTCCCTGCGTCGTCGTGATGGCCGGTAAAGAGCTGTGTTCGAAATCTTTCGGATCGACGTTCATTAACTTCGCCGGATTGGAAAGGATGTTCGGATCGGTCGGATCGAGCTGCTCGACAGTCACCTCCTGTGCCTTCGGCAGGTAGTTCCACAGCGTCGTCCCGTCATAATAGAGCTCCTGTCCGAAAACCGAGGCGGCGAATCGCCTACCGCTCACCGTCAAGGTTCCTGCCGTCGTCCCCTCGCCTTCAATCGTGGCGGTGAAGCCCACCCGATAGCTCTTGTAGGACTGAATTTTCGTGCGCACAGCGTTCAGTAGCGTTTCCGAATGCTGGTCGGCCCGGACGGTGGCGAAACTCAGGAAAAGGATCGAAAGGAGGAGAAAACGTTTCATAAACAGCTTGAATCGCAATGGGTTATAGGTTGTCGAGGATCATCTCCAGCGACATCGGATCGGTGACCAATACCTGTCGCGGTTTCCCGCCTCCCTCGCTGTGCCCCACGATGCCGGCAGCCTCCAACTGGTCGATCAGCCGTCCTGCCCGGTTGAACCCGATCGAGAATTTGCGCTGAATGGTCGAAGCCGAACCCTGCTGATTGGCCACCACGTAGCGTGCCACCTCCTCGAACAGCGAGTCCCGTTTGGCCAGCACATCGCCGCTCGCCGCAGCAGACGACGAGTCGTCGCCCTCCGGCGTGTATTCCGGCAGTTCGTAAGCCGACGGATAGCCCTGTTGGTGCTCGATGTGATCCGTAATCCGCTCGACCTCAGGCGTATCGATAAAGGCGCACTGCACGCGTGTAACTTCGCTCCCCGTGGAGATGAGCATATCCCCGCGTCCTACCAGTTGGTTGGCTCCCGGCTGGTCGAGAATCGTCCGCGAGTCGATCATACTGGTCACCCGGAACGCGATCCGTGCCGGGAAGTTGGCCTTGATCACCCCCGTAATGATATTCGTCGTCGGTCGCTGGGTCGCGATAATCAGGTGAATCCCCACCGCCCGTGCCAGCTGGGCGATTCGGGCAATCGGAGTCTCGATCTCTCGCCCGGCGGTCATAATCAGGTCGGCGAACTCGTCCACGATCACCACAAAGTAGGGCAGGAACCGATGCCCCTTTTCCGGATTGAGCCGCCGGTTGATGAACTTTTCGTTGTACTCCTTGATGTTCCGCACCTTGGCCGCCTTCAGCAGGTCGTACCGGGCGTCCATCTCGATACACAGCGAGTTGAGGGTGTAGATCACCTTCTGCGTGTCGGTGATAATCGCCTCGTCCTCGGTCGGCATCTTGGCGAGGAAGTGCTTTTCGAGCTTGGAGTACAGCGTTAGTTCGACCTTTTTCGGGTCCACCAGCACGAATTTCAGTTCGGCCGGATGTTTCTTATACAGGAGCGAGGTGATGATGGCGTTCAGCCCGACCGATTTCCCCTGTCCCGTCGCCCCGGCCACCAACAGGTGGGGCATCTTGGCGAGGTCGAAGACGAAAGTTTCGTTCTGGATCGTCTTTCCGAGCGCCACCGGCAGGTCGGCCCGCGAGTCGTGGAATCGCGGCGATTTGATGACCGAGTACATCGAGACGACCTCCTTGTTTTTGTTCGGCACCTCGATCCCCACCGTCCCCTTGCCCGGAATCGGCGCGATGATCCGTATCCCCAGTGCCGAAAGGCTCAGCGCGATGTCGTCTTCGAGGTTTTTGATCTTGCTGATCCGCACTCCCGGCGCCGGAACGATCTCGTACAGCGTCACCGTCGGCCCGATCGTTGCTTCGATCGTGTCGATCCGGATGCCGAAGTTTTCGAGCGTCGTGACGATCCGGTTCTTGTTCTCGACCAGCTCCTGGTCGGTGACGACCACCCGTTTCGTATGGTCGTCCAGCAGCTCGATCGGCGGTTTCCGGTAGTGCGACAGTTCCAAAGTCGGATCGTACAGGTCGCTGTTGTTGATCACTTCGTCCTCCACCTGCTCCTCTTCCGGTTGTTCGACGATGAAACTCCCCGTCTCCTCTTCCTCCTCCGTCGCATGCAGTTCCGGCCGTCTTTCGGTCGTCGGTTCGGGTGTGAAGACCGGTCGCTGCGGAGCGACAACCGACTCCTCGACCGTCGGCTGCAAAGGTATTTTTCGTGCCGTAGTCGCCGGTTTTTCCGTTTCCGTTACCGGTGTCGGTGCCGACATGGAAGGCGGCATAGCCGGTTCTTCTATCGGTCGGGTCGCGACAGTGAACGGTACCTCTTCTTCCACCGCTTCCGTTCTTTCCGGCACGATCCCTGTCGGAACAGGCGGTGCGATCGAGGCCGAGTAACGATACGGATCGTAATAGTAGCTCTGCCAGTCGAACGAGTAGATGATGGGCTGGCTCCACTCGTCGTAGCCCATCAGGTAGCCCCACGAACCGTCGTAGTTCTGTACCAGACGTGCCCGTTCAGCCGCCTCGGGCCGATAAGCGGTCTCGTAGGTGAACGCACTCTCCTGTGCTGTCCAGTTCGGATCGACGAAAGGCGAATACCCCCCGTTCTGTATCGGGTACTCCGGATACATCGGCGCATCCGGCTCGATCTCCGTTCCCATCATCTCCATTGCCAAAGGCGGCTGTTCGTAAACGGGCGGAGGAAGAGGCACCGTTTCCGGTTCGTTCTGCGGCGCAGCTTCGGCTACGGTCTCAGCGACAGCAGGAGCCGGTTTCGCCTCCCCATCGGTCGGCGGTGTCGCCGGTTCCGCATCCATTCCCGGGGCCGGTTGTTGTTCGGCCAATGCCTGCCGCCGGACTTCCGCCTCTGCCTTGAGGCGCATCATCTTTTTCCGGGCCTGCAAACGTTCCAGCTCTTGCCGCACGTGTCGCTCTTCACGCTTGCGCCGGGCGTATGCCCGGTATTTCGAAACGGCTTGCCGGATGGCTAAATGATTGGCGTAGTAGAGAATCCCTACGAACGCTGCGATAATCAGCAGCGACGTCCCTTCGTATCCGATCATGGCGTTGAGCCATTGGGCGATAAAGATGCCGTGAGCTCCGCCCCATCCGGAGCCGATAATTTGCGGGTCGGGGCCGAAGAAGTGTCCTGCGCCGATCGACCCGACGATCATCAGCAGGATGAGCGACCGGATAACGCGCCGGATCCGCAAAGCCCTTACCCGCAGCAATTTGAGCGCGATGCAGAAGAGGATGACCGGCACGAGTTCACCGAAGATGCCGAACCAGCGGCCGATGATGCTTTGTGCGAGAATAGCTCCGATGCGTCCTCCCCAGTTCAGGGCGTCCTGCCGCACATCGACGAAGAGGTTGCTCCACGTCGCGATGTTCTGGTCTACGTCCCAGTAGATGAGGTAAGAGAAGGTCGAAACGGCCAGATAGCCCGACAGGAAGAGCAGGATCAGGCTGAGCCAGATATACCGGTCGGTGTGGTTATCCTGACTCTCCGGATCGATCCGCGACGCGGGACGTTTGGTCGGTTTCGCCGTTTTGTTGTTGGAGGAGGAGGGTCGGGTGGTCGGCTTCGTTTTGGCTCGATTCGTCGGGGTCGCCGCGCCCGATCGTGACGAAGAGGCCTTGCGGGTGGCGGCAGGTGAGTAGTCCCGCCGGGCCCGGCTGTTATCAGAAGCCTTCGTCGACGCCGTCCGCCGGCTGGTGACCCGTTGCACCCGCTCCGTCCGGAGCCGATCCGAAGAGGATGCACCGGAGCGCTCCGCCGGTTTGCGGCGGAGTTCCCGATCGCGCTGTGCGCGTCGGACGAGTTCGTCGGTTTGTCGTTTGCCGGTGGCCATAGGGTGTTATCGCTTCCGCAGTCGGGCGGCGTATTGTTCGGCGCGGAGCTGCAGTCGTTCGGCCGCTTCGGCTCCGCCGGTGCTGATAAAATGGTGTGTCGGAGCCTCTGTCGTGGCTCCGTCCGGTTCGTAAAGCAGGCCGGATGTGGCTAAAATCTCTTTCGTGTGCCGCGCAATGGCCTCTGCCGGATCGATCAGGCGCATGCCGCGTCCGTCGATGATGCGTTCGATCTGGGCCGCGAGCAGCGGAAAGTGGGTGCAGGCGAGCACCAGCCGATCCGCTCCCGCCGCTAACAGCGGTTCGATGTAGCCGCGCAACAATCGCTCCGTCTCCGGCGCCTCTTCGAGTCCCTGTTCAACCGCTTCGACCAGTCCGTTCCCCGCTACCGGGATTACCCGCACGCCCGAGGCATATCGCCGGGCCGTAGTCCGGAACATCTCGCTGTGGACGGTGAACTCCGTCCCGAGCACACCGATCACCCCGCTCTGCGTTGTCTCCGCTGCCGGTTTCACGGCGGGCTCCAAGCCGACGAAAGGCATCTCCGGCCAGGCTTGTCTGAGGGTGGCGATCGCGGCGGTGGTCGCGGTGTTGCAGGCCACGACGATCAGTTTGACTCCCTCTGCCAGCAGCCTCTCGACGCCGGCCCGTACCAGCCGGACGATCTCTTCTCGCGCTTTGCCGCCGTACGGACAGTGGGCGGTGTCGGCCCAATAGAGTGTCCCCTCATGAGGCATCGCCCGGACAATCGCTGTCCGGATGCTGATGCCGCCCATGCCGGAGTCGATGATGCCGATGGGGGAGCGAGGGTCGGAGTGCATGCGTGCGTCGGGTTTTACGGGTAACAAAGATAAGAAAAAGGAGGACGCCGCCGAAAATTTTCGGCGGCGTCCGTCAGGTGTCGAATCGGGAATCCGATTATTTCGTAATCCCGAGCGATTTTTTCACCAACGGCAGCACGTTGATCATCTCCGACTCGTTGTAGTAGGCCAACGCCCCCGCAACCAAGTCGAATACCGCCGTGAGTCCCTGTTCTTTACCCACTTTCACCACCGCAGCCTGTGCTTTTTCCATCACCGGGCGGAACAGTTCCATCTGTTTCTCATTGAGTTCCTGCTGAGCGGACTGCTGGAACTCTTCCAAACGGGTCTGGAGGTCGATCAGTTCTTTTTCTTTCTGTTTCCGGATGGTTTCGGACATGGTGCTGAGTCCGTTGGTAAACTCCGTGCTTTTCCGGTTCATCTCTTCGCGCATCGAGGTGAACTGGCTTTCGAGGTCGTTGCTGAGCTGTGCCAGCTGTACCCGCACCGAGTCGCTTTCCGGCATCGCTGCGATCAGTTCCTGCGAGTTGATGTAGCCGAACTTCTGCTGTGCATTCGCCATCCCGGTGCCGATAAACAAGAGTGCCGCCGCAGCCGCGACGAAGAGGGATTTCTTTGCAATTTTCATGGTGTGATATGTGTTATTTTGTTTTCCGATTGGTTTCTCTATGCAAACATCGTGCTTTTTTTCGAGATTAGAAAGTCTGGCCGAGCGAGAAGCTGAATTTGCTCCCCGCAGCCTTTCCGTTCGAGTCGGAGGTCTGGTCGAAGCCGTACCCCCAGTCGATCCCGAGCATCCCGAGGTAAGGCAGGAAGACCCGCAGCCCGATCCCCGCCGACCGTTTCAGGCTGAACGGTTTGAACTCTTTGAGTTCGGTGAAAGCGTTCCCCGCTTCGCCGAAAGCCAGTGCATAGACCAAAGTTCCCGCCGTCCGCACCAGCGGATAACGCACTTCGACGGTGTATTTGCTGAATATCCGGGCGTAAATCCCGTAATCCGCCATCGGAGTCAGGGCATTGTTCTTGTACCCGCGCAACCCGATGGTCTCCACCCCGTACATACTGTAGCCCGACAACCCGTCGCCCCCCATCTGGAATCCTTCGAACGGCGAGGGCTTGTTCTTGTCGTAATGTCCCAGGTATCCGAACTGCGCCCGCGCCATCAGCACCAGTTTGTTGTTGCTCGAAAGCGGCACGAACCATTGGGCATTCAGCTGCCACTTGTGGTATTCGATCCATTTGTAGCGTTCGCGGTCGGTCATGGGCTTGCTGTAGTCCTTCCCGTCGAATGCCGACCACGGCGGAGTCAGTGCCGCCGAAATGTCGAATTTCGATCCCCGGGTCGGGTATTGCTGAATGTCGTCCACCGAGTTGCGCGACAATCCCAAATTGAGCGCCAGCGTGTTGCAGCTCCCGTCCTTGACGATGAAGTAGTCCCAGTTATAGAGGTTGTAGGTCTGCATCGTCAGCCCCGCCGACAAGACGAAGTATTGGTCCGGCCAGTTGAGCCGTTTCCCGATTCCGACCGTTCCGCCGATGGTTCCGAAGTGGGCCGTCGCTTTCTGTCCCAGATGATAGGCGTTGGTCTCGCGCGAGGTGTAGAACGATACCGAGAGCGAGGTCGGTTTCCGCCCTCCGAGCCACGGTTCAATGAAGTTCACCGACAGTGCCCGATAGTAGCTCCCGTTGGTCTGCACCTGGAGTCCGATGGTCTGGTTGTCTCCCGCCGGATACGGTCGCCAGGCCTTTTTGTTGAAGAAGCTGCGCAACGAGATATTTGTGAAATTGACCGCTACGGAGGCAATAAACATCCCGGCGCCCCAACCCCCGGAGAGTTCGAGTTTGTCGTTGGGCACCTCGGTCAGCGAGTAGTTGATGTCCACCAGCTCCTGCTGTACGTTCGGATTGACGTTCGGCATCAGCGTGGCGGCGTCGAACTGCCCCATGGTCGCCAGCCGCTGGTAGGTCTGCATCAGCAAAGCCTGGCTGTAGAGTTCGCCCGGCATGGTCGAGAGTTCGCGCCGGATCACATGGTCGTTTGTCCGTGTATTCCCGTCGAAGGTAACGTTCTTGATCCGGAACTGGCTCCCCTCGATAATCCGGATCTCGACGTCCACCGAGTCTCCCGGCACGACCGTCTCCACCGGATCCGCCATAAAGGCCAGATATCCCTGATCCTTATAGGTATTCGCGATCGACATGTCGGTCGGCATGGAGCCGTTGAGCCGGGTGTTCATCGTCTCGCTGTCGTACACGTCTCCTGATTTCAGGCCGATCGTCCGCGCCAAGGTCTCCGTTGGATAGAGGGTGTTGCCTAACCAGCTGATGTTCCGGTAGTGGTATTTGTTCCCCTCCTTGAGTTTGATGTAGATCCCCATCCGCTTCGGTTTGCCGGGAATGGGATAGAGCGAGTCGGCAACGATCTCGGCATCGCGATACCCCTGCGATTTGGCATAGTTCCGCACCTTTTCCAAATCCTCTTCGAAATCTTTTTCGTTGAATTTGGAGCTGCGGAAGATGTTGATACTCACCTTGTGGGTCTTCTTCATCGAGCGGGCCAGCTTTTTGGCCGAGAGGTGGTCGTTTCCGGCGAACTGAATCTCGCCGATCCGCACCTTGTCGCCGCGGTCGATGTTGAAGTGGACGATCACCGCCGTCTTGACCAGCGAATCCGGCGTCACCGTGTAGTCGATTTTGGCGTTCCGGAAGGCCTTTTCGTCGTAGTATTTCCGGATGAGGTTCATGCAGGTGGTCAGCAGGTAGTCCGACAGTTCGGCATTCTGCCTCAGCCGGAGCTTCTCTTCAAGGTCTTTCCGTTCGCTCCCTTTGACGCCGACGAAGTCCCAGCCGCGCACCTGCAACTTTTCACGTACGTAGAGGTCGAGATCGACCGTATCCCGGTCGCGAATTGTAGTTCCGACTTTCATATTGGCGAAGAACCGCCGGTCGAGCAATCCCCGCGTGGCGATCGTAATGGCCTCTCCCGGAATCGTGATGGTGTCGCCGACCGCAATCCCGAGGTTGTCGACGATCATCTGGGGATCGACAGCCAGAGCCCCGTGCACGCGGATTTTACCGACGACATACGGTTTCGGCTGGGCTTTGAAATCGACCCGCGGCAAGGCGTCGAGCTCCCGGTCGACCGACTGGCCGAGCAGGGAGTCGTAGATCGGCATCATGGAACTCATGACCCGGAATATGGAGTCGGGAGCGGCGATCTGCTGCCCGCGGGCAATAGATACGGCTCCCGTTGTCACGATCAGTATCGTTGCGAAAATCAGTCGTCTTACCATCCTCATGCGTCTCAGTGTTCGGTCTTGTCTCTTTTGACGTGGTATATCTATAGCGGTCGGTCTGTCACCGTTGGCTTCAGAGCCGTCCGAATCGTCGTTCTCGTTGCCGGTACGCCTCCAAAGCCCGGGTGAATTGCGCTCCGTCGAATTCCGGCCAAAGGGTGTCGGTGAAATAGAGTTCGGTGTAGGAAAGTTGCCACAGCAGGAAGTTGCTGAGGCGTTGTTCTCCGCTGGTGCGGATCAGAAGTTCCGGATCCGGCATCCCCCGGGTGGTCAGGTGCGCCGAGATCAATTCCGGCGTAATCTCCTCCGGATTCAAGTCTCCCCGCTGGACGCATTCCCCGATTTGCCGGGTCGCCTCGGTCAGCTCCCACCGGGCGCTGTAGTTGAGCGCTACGTTGAGTGTCATCCGTAATTTGCCCTCCGGAATCTCCGCCGTCCGGGCCTTGTGGATGCTTTCCTGCAAGGTCTGCGGCAGCGACGCGAGGTCGCCGATGAAGTTCATCCGAATCCCCGCTCCGGTCAGCGTGTCGAGCTCGGAGAGAATCGCTCCGGCAATGAGCGACATGATGCCGTCCACCTCCTCCTCCGGCCGTCCCCAGTTTTCGGTCGAGAAGGCATAGATCGTGAGGTATTCGACCCCTGCTTCCGCTGCCGTCCGCACCACTTCGCGCACCGCGTCCACCCCGTGCCGATGTCCGTAGAGCCGCTCTTCACCCTGTCCCTTCGCCCAGCGTCCGTTGCCGTCCATGATGATGGCGACGTGTCTTGGCGTCGGCGTTGCGGAGATGGGTATGTGGTTCTCTTTCTGTGTCATAAAGCGGGTGAAAGCATATTTTCCGCATCGCGGTCACCAAGAGGAGACCGGGTGGAAAAACTTTCGGCGACGACGACCGGCGTCGGTCGATGCAATGTGCAAATATAGAATTTTATTTCGGCTTCGCGATGCTGCGGGCCCCTTTTTCCCGGAAGCGGCCTTCCGGACTCCGGACGGCATTATTGCCGTTCGAACCGTTGCCGCTGCGCTTCGAAGAGGATAACGGCCGCCGCCGCGCTCACGTTCAGCGATTCGATCCGCCCCACGAGCGGAATGCCCGCCTCGACGTCGCACAACCGCAGCACCTCGCGCGAGATGCCTTTGTCTTCCGCCCCCATGACGATGACGGTCGGTTTCGTGAAGTCGACTTCGTAGACCAGCGTATTGCTCTTTTCCGTAGCCGCCACGCACTGCATGCCGATCCCCTTGAGCAGCGCGATGGCTCCCTTGAGCGATCCCGCCCGACAGACCGGAATCAGGGTCAGCGCCCCCGCCGAACTCTTGATCGCTTCGGCATTGACCGGGGCGGAGTTCTTGGCCGGCATGATCAAAGCCGCCGCCCCCGCACACTCCGCGCTCCGGGCGATCGCACCGAAGTTCCGGACATCGGTCACCGAGTCCATCAGCATGACTAACGGCGTTTCGCCCG
>NZ_CAJTUJ010000011.1 GCF_910579375.1 uncultured Rikenella sp. | reverse complement strand
GTGGCAATAGCGGCAGGGCCCCACCTCTTCCCATTCCGAACAGAGAAGTTAAACCTGCCCGCGCCGATGGTACTGCACTTTGTTGTGGGAGAGTAGGTCGCCGCCTCCTTCAAGCCTCTGGCTATCGTAAGATAACCAGAGGCTTTTTTTATTCAAGAACCGTTCATCCAAGCACACATGAAAGATCAGGGTTTGGTTTGCGAGTAGCCGTTATTAAGGTACTTCCAGCCTTATCGGATTTTTTAAAACTTTAAAGATGTCTGTTCAATTGTAAGAATCTTTCGCGTCATGATTTTTCGGACACTTTGGATTAAATTGTCATGGTTGATAATAGTGGGATTGTCGGATGAGCCTTTTATTTCTCGATTTAAATCGAACATCGGATTTGATTCGTCAGAATCTTTATCATACATGACAGCGCGCGGAATCTTGTATTCAACAGCTTTATTCATAGCATGTCTTGCTCCACTATCCAGTTTCAGTCCGCGTAATTTCGGATGTTTTTCAGCAGAATTTGACGCATAGCTTGCTGCTAAGACGATGGTGTTGCAAAATAAAGCTTGTAAGCGATCTCGTTCTATGTATTGTCCGCTGAGCATTCTTGGCGAGGCAGATGGTTTTCCGTATTCGGTAATAAGAAGACCTCCATCTTCAATGATATCATAGGCTAATTTTCTATTCCGAGCCGGTAGAATGTCGTTTAGGTGACTGGGTAAAATTGCTATGGTTTTTCCTCCGGACTCCAAGGTTTGGCTGTGTGCAATGCTATCGCATCCTAATGCCAGTCCGCTGACAATTGTAGCTCCGTTTTTAACAAACTCTGTTACTATTTCCCGCTCTCTATTTTCTATGTCGCCTGCCGGATTTAATAATCCGATAACAGATATTTTGGGGTTGTCGATTGTTAATAGGTCCAGATTTCCTTTGTAGTAGAGAAAAACAGGACGTTCACTATCTTTCGGGACATTTCCGCGGTATTCAGGAAAAGCTTTATCTCCCCAAGCCACACATCCGTCACAAGAGTCTTCAAACCGGTGTATAAATTCAGTGAATTTTTGTCTCTTGGATTCAAAATCGTTGATGGTGAGTGTTTCGTTTTCCCGCGTCTGTCGTATCTTGGAAACAATAGTGCTCATGTCATCGCCGGGGGTTATATTTTTTACAATCCAAGCCTTGCCAATATTATGATAAGACATGGCTGTCAAAACATTGAGAGCATGTTCTGTGTATTTCATTATGAATGTTTTGCGTTAAAATTTCGATACTGTTTTTCCTATGGCATAAAATGTCACAGAATTGGCACCCATATCGAAGAATGCTTGAATCGCATCTTCATCAATATTGGCCGTTTTTGTGTACAGGTCGTCTATCAAAAGTATATCTTTATTTTTTACTTCTGGGGAAATCGTACAAGTTTTTTTTGTGATCCCAGGATAGGGCCTGGCTCCATCTCCGCCATATCCACTTCGATCCAGATGAGTGGTTCTTGTATTTGTGTGTCGGATTATGTAGTTTGTGCCATTGTGGAAGTGAGTTAATTGTTCGACAACTCGACTGACCGTAGTCTTAAATAATCGTTGATTGGAATTATAATCTGTCTCCTTTTTAGCCCGAGGAATCACGCAAACAGTTAAGGCTTCTTTGCCTGTTGTTTGTAGAATTTTGGGTAAATCTTCCATTAAGATCTCGGTCAAAAAGTGAGAAGTTGTTTCTAAAAGAGATTGCGATTTGTCTTTAAATTGGTTTTTTAGTGTGCAAATGATGTTCTCGACACTTTGTGGAGTGTTTCTGCGTTCTGCATCTCCACCATGATAATCGTCATGATAAAAAGCAGATACTGAACTGTGAAGTATTTGATTTACCGGTTGAATGGTAAAACGTTTTATGTTGATTGATGGTTGATCAAGATTGCTACAGAATTTCATGACTGCTGATCTTTTTCGGATTAATAATCTGTAGAATGCCAACTTCCTGAGCGGCCACTATGTTTTGCTCATCGTTTTCAAAAACGATGATTGAGGCAGGGGAAATATTCAATGTACGGATCGCATATTGGAATTTGTTCTCTTCTGCGTTATTTTCGGGGCGGCCGAATAACAAATCACTGAAATGTTCTAAAAGTTTGTGATGTGATAAGATTGCTTTTGCTCTGTTTGCGTTGCAATCGGTAACTAAAACTGTTCGGTGTGTTTTCGAGTAGTTTCGTAAAATATCAGCCATCTGAGTGTTCAGACGTGTATTTGTGGGTTGGAATTGTTTTTCTTTGAGTTGGATGATCATATGAAATATGGACTGTTCCAGATCTGGGAATATTTGTTGAAATATTTTCCGATTAAACCGTATGTTCGGATCGTAAATGACGTGAAAATCAGATTGACCTGCCAATAAAAAAGCAGATTGATAGGATAGAAAATTTGCATAATTTGTATCGACCAGTGTGTCGTCTAGATCAAAAAATAAAACGTGATGAGGGCGGATGGTGAGATTCTCCATAGTGAGCCTTTGTTTTTCGTTTTGATAAAAGGCATAAAAAACGTGGGACAATACCTGTCATCCGCTTTCTGAGGTTCTGGACTACCTATGCCGCAAGATAATAGAGTAAAGCCCACGTATCGCTACGCAGGCGTTACACTTTACTCCTTGCGGCTTTTGAAATTGTCCAGATTTCAGAAAGCAAGAATAAAAGTTAACGCTTTTTATGTCGTCTCTCCCGGCCCCGCGACCATCGCCCGCCGGAAGAGGAAAAATCGGAAAAATGTGCTAATGAGAAGTTTGCATCATAGGCCAATCGGTTTTAATTACCATCCAAATATAGTAAAAATATTGAATCCCGGTTCCGGATAAACACATGGCGAAGCAACGGAGCATTCATCCGATTTAATTCCCCGTCCCCGCCCGTTTTCTGTAAAAACTTCTTTATATTTGCTCTATTATATCCACGTTCGGTTTCGCCGAGAGAGACGGAGCCGACCCAAACCCCGCCCGGCCATGACCTCGCAACAACTATTTCGACAGATACGCGCCAAAGAGAGCTTCCTCTGCGTCGGCCTCGACACCGACCTGAAGAAAGTGCCTCAGCATCTGTTGGGCGACGAAGACCCCATCTTCGCCTTTAATAAGGCCGTCATCGACGCCACCGCACCGTATTGCGTCAGCTATAAACCCAACCTCGCATTCTATGAAGCTGCGGGAGTGAAAGGGTGGAACGCCCTGGTGAAGACCGTCCGGTACCTGCGCGAGCGGTATCCCGAGCAATTCCTGATCGCCGACGCCAAACGAGGCGATATCGGCAATACCTCCCAGATGTACGCCCGCGTCTTCTTTCAGGAGATGGACTTCGACGCCGTCACCCTCTCGCCCTATATGGGGAGCGACACCGCCGAACCTTTCTATGCCTATCCCGGGAAGTGGGCCGTGCTGCTTGCCTTGACCTCCAACCCCTCCGCGCAGGATTTCGAAACTTTGGCTTTAGCCGGCGGCGAGATGCTCTATGAACGCGTCCTGCGGAACTCCATGAGCTGGGGGACAGAGGATAATACCATGTATGTCGTCGGAGCAACGCGGGCAGAACAGCTCGAACGCGTGCGGGCTATCGTGCCCGACCACTTCCTGCTGGTTCCCGGCGTGGGCGCTCAGGGCGGGTCGCTCAGCGAAGTCGCCCGGTGCGGGATGAACAGCCGGTGCGGACTGCTCGTCAACTCCTCGCGCGGAATCATTTACGCCTCCGACGGCCGCGACTTCGCCGAAGCAGCCGGCGCGGCCGCCCGTCAGTTACAGGGCGAGATGGCAGGCCTGTTGGCCGATTATTGCAAGTGATAATTTTGTAAAAAGTCAGAAAGATATGGACATTACCAAGATGCCGCTTTCGGGCAAGACCCGGCGGGAACACGACTTGTTGGGCGAACTGGACATTCCGGTGGAATACTACTTCGGCGTGCAGACCATGCGCGCGCTCGACAACTTCCACATCAGTCGGGTGCGGCTCTGCATGTACCCCTACTTCATCAAAGCGCTCGCCATGGTCAAGGAAGCCGCGGCCAAAGCCAACCGCGACCTCGGCGAGATCAAGTCTGACGTGGCCGACGCCATTATCGCCGCCTGCCACGAAGTAGAGCAGGGGAAACTCGACGACCAGTTCGTCGTCGATATGGTGCAGGGCGGCGCCGGGACTTCCACCAATATGAACGCCAACGAAGTGATCGCCAACCGCGCGTTGGAGATTCTCGGCCACCGGCGCGGCGAATACGCCCACTGCCACCCGAACAACGACGTGAACCACTCGCAGTCGACCAACGACGCCTATCCGACCGCCGTGAAGATCGCCCTGATTTATCAGACCCAGGACTTGATCGCCTCGTTGCGCGAGCTGATCGGCGCCTTCCATGCCAAAGGGATCGAATTCGCCCAAGTCATCAAGATGGGGCGTACCCAGCTTCAGGACGCCGTGCCGATGACCCTCGGTCAGGAGTTCGACGCCTACGCCGCCAACCTCTCCGAAGAGATCGACCGTCTGGAACAGAACGCCAAACTGCTGCTCGAAGTGAATATGGGCGCCACCGCCATCGGCACCGGGATCAACGCCGATCCGCAGTACAGCCAGATATGTATCAAGTACCTGCGCGAGATTACCGGGCTTCCGATTACCGCCGCCACCAACATGATCGAGGCGACGAATGATACGGGCGCCTTCGTGATCTACTCGTCTGCCGTGAAGCGGATGGCCGTCAAGTTGTCGAAAATTTGCAACGACCTTCGGTTGTTGTCGTCCGGGCCGCGAACCGGTCTGAACGAGATCAACCTGCCTCCGATGCAGCCCGGCTCGTCGATCATGCCGGGCAAGGTGAACCCCGTGATTCCCGAGGTGGTGAACCAGATCGCTTACAAGGTGATCGGGAACGACCTCACCGTGACCATGGCCGCCGAAGCGGGCCAGCTGGAACTGAACGTGATGGAACCGATCATCGTCTACAGCATTCTGGAATCGATCGTAATGATGGTTCACGGGATGGACACCCTGCGCGAGAAGTGCATCCTGGGGATTACAGCCAATACGGATCGGTGCCGGGATATGGTCTACCACAGCATCGGTTTGGTGACCGCCCTGAATCCGTACCTGGGATACGAAACCTCGACCGAGCTCGCCAAAGAGGCGCTTCATACCGGCAAGGGGATCTATGACCTGGTGTTGGAGAAGAAATTGATGTCCAAAGAGGAGCTGGACAATATTCTTCGTCCGGAGAACATGGTCAAACCCCGGAAATTTTTGCGGAAATAGCTTGCCGACAGGCATCGTCGTCGCCTGAACGATGCGTAAGCGCCTTTGTTTGGGGCCCTCTTCGGGCCGGTAAAATGCCCTGTGGTGCGTACCCACGGGGCGTTTTACAGTTCGCCCCACTCACCCTTATAAAGCGGAAAAGAAACAACCCCCAAAGCTATAAACCACTACCCATGAATCGACCCTTGTTCGCCCTTTCCGGCGCCTTATGCGCCGTGACCGGCAGTGCACAAAGTGCCGACAAACCGTCATCCGAACCTCAGAAACGGCCCAATATCGTCTACATCATGTCCGACGACCACGCCGTGCAGGCCATCAGCGCCTACGGCCACCCCCTGTCTCAGGTCGCCCCGACCCCGAATATCGACCGCATCGCCGCCGAAGGCGTGCGTTTCGACCGAGCATATTGCGGCAACTCCGTCTCCGGGCCCAGTCGCGCGACGATTCTGACCGGCAAACACAGTCACGCCAACGGTTTCCGAACCAACGCCGACTTTTTCGACGGTTCGCAGACCACCCTGCCCAAAGTCCTGAAAGCGAACGGTTACTCCACCGCTATTATCGGCAAGTGGCACCTGAAAACCTACCCCACCGGATTCGACTACTGGAAAGTGCTCGACGACCAAGGGATGTACTACAACCCCGACTTCGTGACCATGAGCGGCGACACCGTCCGCCAACGCGGCTATGTGACCGACATCGTCACCGACGAGAGTATCGCTTGGATCGACGCCCACAAAGACCGGCCCTTCTTTATTATGGTGCACAACAAGGCCCCGCATCGGAATTTTCAACCCGCCCCGCGGCACCTCACCTTGCACGAGCACACCTTCTTTCCCTATCCCGACAACCTTTTCGACACCTGGGAGGGACGCGTGGCCGCCGGTCGGCAGGAGATGAGCATCGCCGGTCACCTGATGCCCGCTTACGACCTCAAGCTCTATACCCGTCGCGACGGGTGGGATCCCAAAACCGACTGGGGGCCCGACTATCGGTTCATGGACTCCACCGAGCGGGAGGCCTACATCGCCTCCTACGATGCCGCGAATCAGGCCTACTACGACAATCCTCCTACCGGTGATAGTCTGACCCGTTGGAAATTCCAGCGTTACATGCGCGACTACTTTTCGACCATCGCCGCCGTGGACGAGAATATCGGAAAGATGCTCGACTATCTCGACAGCACGGGGCTGGCGGAGAACACCATCGTGGTCTACGCCTCCGACCAGAGCTTCTACCTCGGCGAACACGGCTGGTTCGACAAACGGTTCATGTACGAAGAGTCGATGCGGATGCCCCTCGTGATCCGTTATCCGGCTGAAATTCCGGCGGGGACGGAGGCCGAAAGCACCTTGGTGCAGAACATCGACTTTGCCCCGACCCTGCTCGACTGGTGCGGGATCGAGAAACCGGACAGCATGCAGGGCGAATCGTTCCGAGCCGTGGCCCGGGGCGGCGACCGGGCGGTGAAACCGGGGCGCGATTGGCGAAAGACTTTGTATTATCGGTATTGGGAGAACCCCGGGATTCACAACGTGATGCAGCACGCCGGCGTGCACGACGGGCGGTGGAAACTGGTCTATTTCTTCAGCAACGAGACGCCGGTTCCGGCGGAGTGCTATTTCGAACTCTACGACCTGAAACGCGATCCGCACGAGATGCACAACCTGTACGGCACGCCGGGAACGAACGGGGTGACGACTCGTCTCCGCCGGGAATTGGTTCGGTTGGCGGATTACTACGGCGACGAACTGCCTCCTTGCCGTGAACTGAATGCTTTATAATCTGTTCTTTGTGCTGGATAGAACCGTACCTTTCTTGAAAGAAAGGTACCCAAAGAACTTTTGCAGAGGTCGTCCCGGTGGGCCGACCACGGGTTCTCTCTGCCTTGTTCGTTGGGCTGGGATTTTCAGGCGAGGCGCGCGTGGGGTTCTATGCCTATTATTAGCGCGCCCGCCGAAAATCCAGCCCAACCCAATCGGGCAGACACGGCCAGAGCATCCCGCAGGGATGCGCTCTAAAGTTTTTCTGGTTCTCTTTGTTCACAAAGAGAACAGTACCCTCCAACCCAAAGTACACAGATTAACAGATTAATAGTCAATTCGGTTGATCGGCAAGAGCAGCGTGCCGAAATCATTCATCGCATTGAACAGCGCGATATGGGAGTAGTGCCCCTCGCGTAAGTTTTCGAGTCGAATTTCACGGGGGACGATCGTCCCCCGTTTGATTAGCCATTCCCGCATCGTCCCGCGCAAGAGCGGTGAAGCCGGCGTGTGCCAGAGCTCGCGCGAGCCTCCCGCCACCCGGAACGCCACATTGCAAAACGTCGTGTCCGTGACCCGCCCGTCGCGGAGCAGCAGCGCATCGCCATAGCCCTTCGCCACCGCCCGGTCGTGCCACACAGTCAGTTCCCTCCGGTCGGCATACTTGTACCCGTAGTCGAAAGACTCGACCTCCGCCGCCAGCAACGAACCGATCCGGGGAGGCGTATAACGCCCATATTCCACCGCCTCGACCCCCTTAGCCCCGTAGACCACCCGACACTTCGCCACCCCCTCGTGTAAATCTCCCGGCACCGGATATCCCCTTCGGATCGCCGCCAACTCCGGCACCGCGGCGACGCCGTACCGCTCCCGGCACGTGCGTTCGACCCGCTCCTGATGCAGATGCAGGATTTCAGCCTCCGGCCAGCAGCCGTCAGCGATCCGTATCGTTTCCACGCAAAGGCACATAGACTTTCTGTTTCATTTCCGCATACTCCGCCGTCCGGTCGCTGCGGAACGTGATCCCCCCGCCGCTCTTGAACAGATACTCCCCCCGCTCCGCCCCCGGCGCCCGTTCCAGAAAACGGATCATCACCCCGCTCTCCAGCTCCCTCCCGTCGAACAGCCCGCACACCCCCGTATAATACCCCCGGTCGTAGGTCTCCGCCTCCGCGATGATTTCCAGCGTTCGGAGTTTCGGCGCCCCCGTCACCGACCCCGCCGGCAGCAACTCGAACAAGATCGACCCCACGCGATCGCGCCAATTCGTTCGTAACTTCCCGCTGATCTCCGAGCTGACCTGCAACAACTCCCCCGCATGCGTCGCCACCCGGTCGACATAGCGATACCGCTCCACCCGCACCCCCGTCGCCACCCGGCTCAGGTCGTTGCGCAGCAGATCGACGATCGTCGCATGCTCCGCCGCCTCTTTCGCATCCTCCAACACCCGTCGTTCCGCCTCCGGCAGCGCCGCATCGATCGTCCCCTTCATCGGGAAGGTCGAAATCCGCCCCTCCGCCCCGATCCGCACGAACCGTTCCGGCGAGAAACAGACGAACCGGTCGTCGAACCAGAGCTTGTACCGCGCCTCCGTGCCGTCGAACACCTCGCGCAGCGTCAGGTTGCAAGTCACCGGCGTTTCGCACGTCAGATTGACCAGATAGCTGTTCCCCGCCCGCAAATGTCCCATGACCACCTCGAACCCCCGGTCGTACTCCTCCCGCGTGCAAAACCGCGGTTCCCATACTAATTCCGGAGCTCCGTCGCCCAGCGCGAAAACATTCGTCCGTCCGCCGATCGCATAGAGCAGCCGGGCCGGATCCACCTCCTCCAGCGGCTCCACCACACAAGCCCGCATCGCATAGTCGATCAGGAACAGAAACGGCCGCCCCTCCGCCCCGAAGCGATCCATTCGCTCCCGTGCCACGTCTTTGTCGTAATATTCCACCCGTCAGCAAAATCTTGTCCGGCAAAAATAGCATTTTTGCGCCGCAACCCCTATATTTGTGTCCCCTCCTGGAACCGGAGGGCCCTGCGCCCCGGACGCTCCCGGCCTGTCGAGGGGGAAAATCGTACCTGTAAAAAATCATTCGAACGATGGAAAAACTCGTTTCCCTCGGGATAGTCGAAAACTATTTCGAAAAGCTGAAAGCCAACCTCTCGGTCGATGCCGCCATCGTCGGCGGCGGCCCGTCCGGACTCGTGGCCGCTTACTATCTGGCGAAAGCCGGCAAACGCGTCGTTCTCTACGAACGCAAACTCGCCCCCGGCGGCGGCATGTGGGGCGGCGCCATGATGTTCAACGACATCATCGTCCAGCAGGAAGCCCTGCCCATTCTCGACGAACTCGGCGTCAGCTACAAACCTTATAAAGAGGGGACTTACGTGCTGGACTCCGTGCACGCCACCTCCGCCCTCGTCTACGCCGCCACCAAAGCCGGGGCTACTATTTTTAACTGCTACTCCGTGGAAGACGTCATCTTCCACAACGAAGAGGTAGCCGGTCTGGTCGTGAACTGGGCCCCCGTGATGCGCGAAGGGATGCATGTCGACCCTCTGATGGTGACCGCCCGCGCCGTGCTCGAAGGCACCGGCCACGACTGTATGATCGCCCGCCTGGTGGCCCGTAAGAACAACGTCCGGCTCAATACTCCGACCGGTGAAGTGGCCGGCGAACGGTCGCTGAACGTCGAAGAGGGCGAGCGGCTCACCGTCGAGAACACCAAGGAGGTCTATCCGGGTCTGTTCGTGAGCGGTATGGCGGCCAACGGCGTGAGCGGCGCATTCCGTATGGGGCCGATTTTCGGCGGCATGCTGATGTCGGGCCGGAAAGCTGCCGAACTGATGATCGCCCGGATCGATGGATAACTTCGGCCTCTACGTCATCCTCACTCGTCCCGCCGTGGGACACGTCGCAGCCGCCGAAGTGGCCGTTCGTTGCGGCGTTCGGATGCTCCAGCTGCGCGAGAAGGATTTGCCCGACGGCGAGTTGTTGCGCATTGCCCGCGAAGTGCGCGCCGTGACCCGCGGAACGGAGACCCGATTTATCGTCAACGACCGGCCCGACATCGCCCTGCTGAGCGATGCCGACGGCGTCCACGTCGGCCAGGGCGACTTGCCCGTGTCCGCTGTGCGGCGCATCGTCGGCCGGAAGATGATCGTGGGACTCTCCACCCACTCCATCGAGCAGGCCCGCGCCGCGTTGGCTTCCGAGGGAGTAGACTATATCGGCTTCGGGCCCGTTTATCCGACCACCACCAAAGCCGTGCCCGATCCGGTGGTCGGGACCGAGCAGTTGCGCGAGGTGCTCGGCTTCGCGCAGCTGCCGGTGGTCTCCATCGGCGGGATTTTTCCGGAGACCCTGCCGGCCGTTTTGGCAGTCGGCGCCCGGAATCCCTGCCTCGTGCGTCACTTCATGGAGCCCTCCGATCCGGCGGAAGTCGAGCGGCGCGTCCGCGAGATACAACGTATGATCGCAGGATAGCCTGGCGTTTATTGCGATACCTCATGCTCAAAATGACAGCCTATGGGCTGTCATTTTGACATAAATAGTCAGCCGTGCCGCTTTGGCATAAAATATGCATAGTACCGCCACCGCTGAACGATACCGAATTCAGAATCCAATACAAATAAAACATTTACTGATCATGAAAATCAAACCGTTAGCAGATCGCGTGCTGATCGAGCCGAAACCGGCGGAAGAAAAAACCGCTTCGGGTCTCTTCATTCCTGACACGGCCAAAGAAAAACCGCTTGCCGGTACGGTAGTGGCGGTGGGCCCGGGTACCGACGAGGTCAAGATGGAGGTCAAAGCGGGCGATCAGGTGCTCTACGGCAAGTATGCGGGCACTGAAATCTCGTTCGATGGGAAGGATTATCTCATCATGAAACAAAATGACATCCTCGCGATTATTTAATCGCTCTATTTTGCATTGAGCTGGAGGGAACTGCCGCTTTCTTGTAAGAAAGCGGCGCAAAGAACTTTCGTGATAGCTACGCTACGCCTTAGGCTCCGCAGTCCTCATGCTTTGCGATTGTTTTTGGGTCGGAATTCTTCCGGGGCGCGTATAATGCGAGTATTACCCCACGCGCCCCGAAGAACCCCGACCCAAAGAAGAATCCGAGAACAGGGCCGCCGGCAGCTTAAGGATGCGCCAGCATCCGTCTAAAGTTTTTTTTGTTCTTTTTGTGAACAAAAAGAACAGTACCCTCAAACCAAATTCATAAATAAAACATCAATTACAAAGATGGCAAAACAGATTATATTCGATACCGACGCCCGTGAACAGTTGAAATCCGGCGTAGACGCACTGGCCAATGCCGTGAAAGTGACCCTCGGGCCGAAAGGTCGGAATGTGCTGATCGACAAAAAGTTCGGTGCTCCGCAAGTGACCAAGGACGGCGTCAGCGTAGCCAAAGAAGTGGAACTGGAAGACAACGTCGCCAATATGGGCGCCCAGCTCGTGAAAGAAGTAGCCTCGAAGACCAACGATGACGCCGGTGACGGGACGACCACCGCCACCGTGCTTGCCCAGGCCATTATTACCACCGGGATCAAGAACGTGACCGCCGGCGCCAACCCGATGGATTTGAAACGCGGGATCGACAAAGCCGTTGCCGCCGTCGTGGCCGACCTTCAGAAACAGAGCCAGCAAGTCGGCGACGACATCAGCAAAATCGAGCAAGTCGGTACCATTTCGGCCAACAACGACTCCACCATCGGTAAGTTGATCGCCGAAGCGATGAGCAAAGTGAAGAAAGAAGGCGTTATCACCGTCGAAGAAGCCAAAGGGACCGAGACCCATGTCGATGTGGTCGAAGGGATGCAGTTCGACCGCGGTTACATCTCTCCCTACTTCATGACCGACCCCGAGAAGATGGAAGCCGACCTCGAAAAGCCCTACATCCTGATCACCGACAAGAAAGTTTCGACCATGAAAGAACTTCTTCCGGTGCTCGAACCGGTGGCACAGAGCGGGCGTGCCCTGCTCGTGATCGCCGAAGACGTCGACGGCGAAGCCCTTTCATCGCTCGTGCTCAACAAATTGCGCGGCACGCTGAAGATTGCTGCCGTCAAGGCTCCCGGCTTCGGCGACCGTCGCAAAGAGATGTTGCAGGACATCGCTATTCTGACCGGCGGAACCGTGATTTCGGAAGAGACCGGCCTGAAACTCGACGCTGCGACCATCGATATGCTCGGTTCGGCAGAGAAAGTGACGCTGACCAAAGAAAATACGACGATCGTCAACGGAGCCGGCAAGAAAGACGCCATCCAGGATCGTGTAGCTCAGATCCGGAAACAGATCGAAGCCTCGACCTCGGACTACGACAAAGAAAAGCTTCAGGAACGCCTGGCTAAATTGGCCGGCGGCGTGGCCGTGCTCTATGTAGGTGCAGCGACCGAAGTCGAAATGAAAGAGAAGAAAGACCGCGTCGACGATGCACTGGCAGCGACCCGTGCTGCGGTCGCCGAAGGGATCATCCCGGGTGGCGGCGTGGCTTATATCCGTGCTACCGCTGCGCTCGAAAAGCTCAAAGGCGACAACGACGACGAAACCACCGGGATTCACATCGTGAAACGCGCCATCGAAGAACCGTTGCGTCAGATCGTAGCCAATGCCGGCGGCGAAGGTTCGGTCGTGGTCAATAAAGTGAAAGAAGGGAAGGGTGCATTCGGGTACAATGCCCGTGCCGACCAGTACGAAGACCTCTTCAAAGCCGGGATTATCGACCCGACCAAAGTGGCTCGTGTGGCCTTGGAAAACGCCGCTTCCGTGGCATCGATGTTCCTGACCACCGAATGCGTGCTGGCCGATATTAAGGAAGAAAATCCTGCACCGGCTATGCCGGCCGGAATGGGAGGTATGGGCGGCATGATGTAGTCGTCCGTCCGGTTTTTCCGGTTATAGAAAAGCGTTGTGCATCGACAAGAGCGATGCACAACGCTTTTTTGTGTTTGGATCGTTTTTCTCAACTCCGGCGCGCGATCAGAGAACGAGGGTAGAGGCTGCCCACTCCGGGTGCCGGTAGGCACCGCCCCCGCGGCGTAAGCGGAGCCCGCCCGGCTTGAGGGCAGTTTCAAACGGGTCAAAGCTTGATCCCGTCGCCCGCCCGCGTAGATGGGCAAATTCTGTCGGTTGGCACTTGGCCAATCCGGCAAGAATTGCCGCAGGCGACGGATGCACAACGTCTATTGAGGTAGACACAGCCTATTCGGAGTGCTCGGCGGCATCGCGCGCCCCGTCTAAAAGAGCGATTCACTATTTCGGCGTGAGCCGAATATAGATGAATCGCGCAGGCGCGCGAACAAAGCATAGAAACTCTCTCCTGCGGCCCGCGCGACCCTAGCGGGTCGCAAAAGCTCGACCCGCCAGTTGTTCATTCCAAATTAAAGAGAAGGAGTCAATATTTTAGGAGGGGATTTTCAAGGGGAATGTAGTCCCCCCTTGAATGTGCTTTTTGCCTACTTTTTACCTATAAGTAAATAAGCTGCCAATTCGACAACCTAAAACATCTACCTAATTATCAAATTATTACTCACGTATATCGTGGTTCTTATGTAATTTTATAACATGCAATTTGCATACAAAATCGGAGATTTCGGGAAGATAGTAATGCAGAAATACCACTATAAAATTTTTCGTTGTGGTAGGTGATTATTTATGTTTTCTTTCGCCTCCGACACTACAAAGGTATAAAAATAATGCTGACGAAAAGAGAAGTTGCGATAATTTCTTTTTTCGCCAGCATATTTTATGCTGTCAATGCACAAATAAGTTTAGTCCGTTTTGGGTATATAGCCAATGGAATAAACTAAACTTGTACTATTGTCAGAACATTATTAACCCATCTTACCAGTAAGGTAGGCTTTGGTGCGCTCGTCCAAGGGGTTGGTGAACATCTTGGCGGTGTCATCATACTCAACCAGCTCGCCCAGGTACATAAACATCGACTTCGAAGATATGCGTTTTGCCTGCCCCATATTGTGCGTCACAATAAGGATTGTAACCTCCTTCTGTAGCTCCAATAGCAACTCCTCGATATGCTTTGTCGCAATGGGGTCGAGTGCAGATGTTGGCTCATCCATCAGAAGAACATCGGGCTTCATTGCCAAAGCACGGGCGATACACAGACGCTGCTGCTGACCACCCGAGAGGAATGTTCCCTTCTTGTTCAGTACATCCTTGACCTCCTCCCAAAGGGCAACGCTACGCAAGCAACGCTCCACGGTTGCATCTTTCTCTGCCTTGGAGAGTTTGATGCCGTTCAATGCAAAACCCGACAGAACATTGTCGTAGATGCTCATCGTTGGGAATGGCGCAGGGCGCTGGAAGACCATACCCACACGACGACGCACATCGATAGGCTCCATCGCAAGGATATTTTCGCCATTGAGCAGGATTTCGCCATCGACACGGATATTCGGATAGAGGTTGTGCATAAGATTTACGGCACGCAGAAGTGTCGATTTACCACAGCCCGAAGGTCCCATAATAGCCGTGATTGTATTTCGCTCAATGGCTGCTGATACATATTTCACAGCCATAGTTTGCTTGGTATATGATACGCAAGTCTTCTTAAACTCCAATATAGGTTTTACTGATTCCATTTCTTTGCAAGATATTTAGCGGTAAGGTTTAATGTAAGTACGAATAACAAGAGGAAGAGCGATGCGCCCCAAATAAGCTCTTGTAGGTTCGGGTCGTTGAAGAACTCCCATATAAGCAGGGGTACTGCCGAGATAGGCTTGTCGATAGAGAAGCGTATAAGCGAGCAACCAAGCGCAGTGAACATTAGCGGTGCGGTCTCACCAATCACTCGTGAGATAGCGAGCAATACACCCGTAAAGATACCACCGAAGGCTGCGGGCAACTGCACTTTCATCATCACACGAGCCTTATTGCCACCCAATGCCAATCCTGCCTCTTTAAGCGATGCAGGGAGGATTTTCAGAGTCTCTTCGGTCGAGCGAATAATAAGCGGAAGCATCATAATACAGAGTGCCACACTACCTGCGATTGCCGAATAACCCTTCATTGGAACAACAACCCAAATGTAGGTGATAATACCGATAATCACCGATGGTGTACCCTGCAAAAGGTCAGTCAAATAGCTTACCACCTGTGCAAAACGATTCTTGCTATTCTCTGCCAAGAATGCACCGCACAAGATACCCACAGGTACAGCAACAACGACCGCCATACCAAGCATTATCATTGTGCCGACAATACCATTTGCAATACCGCCAGGGATAGGCTCACCCGCCTCGATTGCCTTCATTGCCTTGTAAGCCGTAGGTGTAGGCTCGGTAAAGAACGACCACGAGAGCTGGTCATAACCTTTAAGCAGCACCTCGCCCAATATGGCAAGCAGTGGCACGGCCGTAAGAGCGGCAAGAAAACATACGCTCCAAAGCATAAGCTTGTCCTTTGCCAAACGATTTTTTAGTCTAAATCTATTCATACTACACTATTCTTGCTCGTTTAATCATTATCTTACCCACCATATTGATTGCTGCGGTTATCAGAAAGAGAATCAAACCGATAGCAATAAGTGATGAGAGTCGCAAATCGTCAGCCTCGCCGAATTGGTTGGCAATGATTGATGCCATAGAGTTTCCCGTTGAGGTAATTGAGTCGGGGATGTTGTTCGTGTTGCCGATAAGCATCGTTACGGTCATCGTCTCGCCCAAGGCACGACCAATAGCCAGGATATAGGATGAGAAGATACCCGAACCCGCAACGGGGAAGACAACCTTGCGGATAACTTCGGCACGGGTTGCTCCAAGGCTATACGCACCCTCTTTTAGGTCGTTTGGCACCATCTTGATAAACTCGGCACTGAGTGATGCTGCATAAGGGATAATCATAATTGCCAAGACAAGCGATGCGGTCAATACGCCAGAGCCTTGCGGTGAGATATTGAGAGCCATAATGATTGGTCGCAAGGTGTAGAAGCCCCACAAGCCATAAATGATTGAGGGAATACCCGCCAACAGGTCGGTTACGGTACTCAACACGGCTGCCACCTTTGTTCCCTTGAAATACTCGCCTACGAACAATGCAACGGGCAGAGAAAAGGGAATGCAAAAGATAAGAGCCAAAAGGGTTGTCATCAGCGTACCCGTAATAAAGGGCAATGCTCCGTATTGCTCCGCACCCTCGGTATAGCTCCACTCCGACGAGGTGAGGAACTTGAAGAATCCGAAGTGCTCGAATGCTTCGTATGCGTCAGTGACGAGGGCGTAAACCACGCCCCCGCACACTATCGGCATTATCAATGCAGCTGCGAACAATAGGATTTTATATAATTTATCGTTCATAGCTATCTGTTATTGCAATATTGCCACACCGTCATAAGTAACGGTCTTCAAGTTTGTCATACTCAACTCCTTTGCCTTTGCTGGAAGCGGTGCATAATGAACCTCTGATGTGATATGCTGTGCCTCATCCGAGAGAATATATTTCAAGAGGTCGAGTGTAGCTGCAGCCTGCTCTTTCGAGCGATCAGAGTAATTTTGCTCCTTGTAGATAATCATCCAAGTGAATGTTGAGATGGGATATGCACCAGCAGCATCGGCATTAGTGATTGAGCAACGAGTATCGGCAGGAATTACGCCCGAGGCTGCTGCCGAGATGGTAGCCGATGAAGGCAGGACAAACTCGCCTCTTAGGTTTTGTATGCGTGCATAGGGAATCTTCTGTGCAAAGGCATACTCCGAGCCTACATAGCCGATAGAGTTCTTGGTCTGCTTGATTACACCAGCTACACCAGGGTTGCCCTTTGCCGCCTGTCCCGAAGGGAAGTTTACCGATTTGCCAGCACCAAACTTCTCACGCCACATAGGGCTAACCTTTGTCAGATAGTCGGTAAATACGAATGTTGTACCTGAGCCGTCGGAACGATATACGGGGATGATAACTTCAGAAGGAAGTTTTACGTCGGGGTTGAGAGCCGCAATTCGCTCGTTGTTCCACATCTTGATATTACCAGCAAAGATGTCGGCGATAACCTCGCCCGACAGCTTAAGCTCCTTAACGCCATCAAGGTTGTAGGCCACAACCACAGCACCCATACAAGTAGGGATGTGTACCACGGGAGCCATCTCTGCCATCTCCTTATCCGAAAGGAAGGCATCGCTACCAGCGAAATCAACAATCTTATCACGCAAGTTGCGAACACCGCCACCAGAGCCGATACCACCGTAGGCTACTTGGTCGCCATTTGCCTGACGAAACTGCTCGAAAACCACATTGTAGAAAGGGAGTGGGAATGTTGCACCAGCACCCGAAAGTTCCTGTGACTTACGACCTCCATTGTTTGCATTACCGCCACAAGCGACCATTGCAAGAGCAATAGTCAATGCCATTACTGACTTAAAAATCTTTTCCATAATTATATGATTATTGAATGTTTATATTGTTTTTAGAATCCGAAGTAGCAATTTACATAGGCATAGTAACCATTCTTGGCACCATCTGCTTTTGGTATACTCATTCTAAAATTAGGGGCTATTTTTACATACTTGCCGAGTTTGAATTGTGCACCGAGAATTGCCGCTGCCTCATCTTTTGCGATGTTCCAATCATTGTTTGAGTAGAGGTCATCGTAGCGAGCATAGAGGTCTGCAAATTTTGCAACCTTAACCGAGGCAAAAACCGAATAACCATACTGGTCGGCATCATCCTTATACGATGCATTCCACATTTGATTATATTCCGCACCGACAGAGAATTTATCGTGCTTATATCCCACAAATGCCGCAAGATTGGCAATATCCTTTTTACCCTTTTCGCCACTCTCGTTCAAGCCACCATATAGGCGAATTTGGAAACCTTTAACGGGAGTCAGCGTTACACCCAAACCATAATTGAGCCCATCATTCACCTGAATTTTCTTGTAGCCCTCGCCATTAACGATAATCGCATCGGCCGAGAGCCAGTCTGCAAACTTATAGGCTACCGAGATACCTAAATCGGCACTGCTACCAAACTTGTATTCATCTTGGAATGACTTCATAATGTAGCGGTAACCCCAGAACTTTTCTTGGAAATTGAATTGTGTGGTTGAGATAAGACCGCCGTTGAGTGTCAAACCTCCTCGCTTCCACGATACCATAGCATTTTTGATGTAGGCGATGCGCTGATAATCATCTACACTTGATGATTTGCCAATATCCATTACCGCCTTGGCTGAAAGGCCATTGCCGAAGTTGTATTCATAACCGAAATAACTGCGCTCCAACTCGAAGCCTCGGTCATCATTCTCTGCTCCAAAACCTGTGTGGAAATTTCCAAACACTTGAACAATCGCTTTGCCCTTGGGCTCCTCCGTTTTAGTATCCTGCGCCTGTGCAGTGATACCGATGCAGGCTAAAAGACCTGCCAAGATTACTTTTGTTTTCATTTTTTTGTCTTCTTAAATTTGACACTGCAAAAGTATTGGCGGAAGGTTTCATAAATATTTCAAAAAAGTTAGGCTTTCGTGAAATGCTCGCTCCGAAGCAAAATATTACATTTTTATTAAATCTTGTTTTAGGCGTTCCGCCATTTGCCAAAACGCTGCAATTTTGCATTGCAATCTTATAGTTTAGGTATATGTCAACAGAGCGTATATTGATAGTAGATGACGAGGAGACCTTGTGTGAGGTTTTGAAACTAAATCTCGAAAATGAGGGGTATGATGTAGATGTGGCATTTAGTGCAGAACAGGCTCTCGGCTACAATATAAAGGAGTATTCGCTCATTCTACTCGATATTATGATGGGCGAGATAAGCGGTATCAAGATGGCAAAGATGTTGAAAAACGATGTTGCCACGGCTGATATCCCAATCATTTTTTGCACGGCTCGTGATACCGAGGACGATATGATTATGGGGCTCAACCTCGGTGCCGATGACTATATTATGAAACCATATACCGTGCGTAATGTCATAGCAAGAGTTAAGAGTGTTCTGCGCCGCACAACCAGCCATAAAAACATAAGTAACGTCCCAGCCGAGAAGCCAAACCGTTTAGTGGTTGATGGCCTTTGCCTTGATTTGGAGTTTAAGCGTTGCACGGTCGATGGCGAGGAGGTTCGATTGGCACGCAAAGAGTTTGAGTTGCTCGCCTATTTGATAAAGCACCGTGGAAAGATATGCTCACGAGAGCAAATCCTAAACAGAGTGTGGAGTGATGAGGTGGTCGTTCTTGACCGCACTATCGATGTTAATATCACTCGCCTGCGCTCAAAGATTGGGGCGTATGGCTCTTACATTGTTACCCGTTCAGGCTTTGGTTATGGTTTCCGAGACTAACATATCGTTCCACAAACGGCTGTTTCTGATGTTGCTCGCCTTCTCGTGGGCAATTGTACTCTGCTTTATCGGTTTTCAATATCTGCGTGAGAAAGAGTATAAATCGCAGTTCTTGAATGCTCAACTTCAACAGTATAACCGCCATCTACTCGATACTGTCGAGGAGGGGTTGCCCTATGAGGATTATATTGCCACCCACGACAAACCTTTTGAAGAGTTGAGAATATCTATTATCACATTGTCGGGTGCTGTGGTTTATGATAATACCATATCGCTCGATTCGCTTGACAACCACCGAGGTCGCCCCGAAGTGGCAACTGCTTTGGCAGAGGGCGAGGGATATAACATCAGCAGACAATCCACAAGTGATGGACGAGAATACTTTTACTCTGCAACACGAGGTGAGCGAGTTATTGTCCGTACAGCAATACCATATTCAAGCACCTTGCAAGACCTACTTGAAGCGGATTGGTCGTTCCTTGTGGTGATGATTTCAATCACACTTATAATGAGCGTTGTGGCATACTTTACCACTCGCCGACTCGGCAAGGATATCGAGCGCGTCAATCGCTACGAGGCTGAACAGGAGCGCAATCGCCTTAAACGACAACTAACTAATAACATTAACCACGAGTTGAAAACCCCCGTAGCATCCATTCAAGTATGCCTTGAAACACTGCTCTCGGGTATTAGCATTAGCGAAGAGAAGCGTCAGGAACTCATCGAGCGATGCTATACTCACAACGACCGCCTTCGCCGACTGCTTAACGATGTGTCGCTAATAACTCGAATGGAGGATGGCAGTGCTTTGATTGGCAAGGAGAGAGTTGTAATCAACGATATAATTGATGAGGTGGCTAAGGAGTTGGAGATGTTACCCGAAGATGAACGCTTGCTGCTCCATACCGATTTTAGCAATGAGGTTATTATTGATGGCAACCCTTCGCTCATTGGCTCCATCTTCCGCAATTTGACCGAGAATGCCATTGCCTACTCCGAGGGTAAAAATATCTATATATCACTGCTCGAAAATAACGAGCAGCTATGCCGCATCCGCTTTGAGGATGATGGCAAAGGTGTTGAACAGAAGCATTTGCCACACCTCTTCGAGCGATTCTATCGTGTGGACAAGGGCCGCTCCCGCCAAAAGGGAGGCACGGGCCTCGGGCTTGCCATCGTAAAACACGCCGTACTGTTCCACGGCGGCACCATCACCGCCACAAATAGACCTAATGGTGGTCTGAGGTTTGAGTTTACCGTAAAAAAACACGATGTGTCGTAAGTCATAATATAATAATGGCGACCACTTGATGCGGTCGCCATTGTTATTATAGTTTCATTCCCCTGCTTTTCTTTTGCTGTATAGGTTGTCGGATTGACTGTCGAAGTTTATTGTACTGCTCGCTAAACCATTGGCTGAGGGGTATTCGATTTACGGTTAAGGTTAGACGCTTGTCGTTATCTCGCAGAATCTGCAAAGGGGTATTATCCGTTGCAAACCATCGGTTATGCTCCGAGGAGAATAGTCGCCCTGTAAAGTTTACGATCCTACCCTTAATCAGCTCTGCAAACTCCATTGCCGAAAGTCCTATTTGCTTGGCAAGGCGTTCCAATCTAAGAAGGTTGGCAAAATCAGGATACCAACGATGGGCAGTATTGATTATTGAATTGAGGATGTTGGTCTCCTCCTTATGCTCTGCCTCCTTTGCTTCAAGAGCTTTGCGATGCTCGTTGTCCTTATTCACCATTGCCCTGTTATGTTCTACCTCCATTTGCTTGATGTTGGATTGCAGTTGCTCGATAGTTTCGTCTCGGATTGCGATTTCATCCCGTAAATCCTCGTTCTTGCGTTCCAACGATTTCATCTTACCGCTGCCGAAAAGAGAACTTACTCCGCTTGCAAGCGCTGTGGCAGCATCGGTAGCTACGCTTTTGAGTTTGTCGGTGCGTATCTCCGATTTCACCTGTTTGAGTTCTCGTTCGGCAAGATCTATCTGGTGTTCCTTGTGCTGTCGCTCAGCCTCTATGCGTTCAAGTTCTGCACGCTGCTTCTCGATGATGAAGTCATTACGCTCCAAATGCTCCTTGCCCGTCTCGGTTTTGGATTGTCCTCGCTCCATTGATAGAATCTCGGATGCCATTGTCTGCATCTGCATCATATCATCATCGTTTAGTTTTCGGCTCTTGCCCGTATCGTGGTCCATCCAATCGAATACGATATGTGCGTGGTAGTTGGGCTTGAACCAACGACCACCGATTTGAAAGCTCTCCTTATCGTCAGGGGCTGGCTCTCCACCGAGCCAATGCCCCTCATCCTTATGAAGGAATATTTGCAGCGGTGTGATACCCCAACGCTGTTGGCACTCCTCGCCAAATCTGCGAACATTCTCCAATGTAGTGTTGGGCTTGATGAGCAATACACCCTCACGAATGGGTGAGCATCCTGCCACCTTGACAATCTTGCCACTCTTGGTTTTGCGTTCCCGTTCTTTCTCTTGCATCGCTCGTCCTGTCTTCGCCTTTACCATCTGCTTGATGTTATTGTAATGCGTCTGTAAGTCATAGTCGCCGAGACGTGGATTTATCCAATACTCATTGTCGGCAACAAGCTGAGGTATGAGGTAGATTTTCGACTCTCCGATGTTACGCATATACTCGGGAGTTCTGAGGTTGTGAGCCTCGCTCGATGATATGTTGCAAGGCTTAATATGTATGCTGCTTTTTACTGCCATTGTTATTCTGATTCTATTGGTTGCACTAATGTCTGTTGGTCATTTGGTCACTTGCTTCCGCTGTCGGGGTTGCTTTGGCGACCCGCTGGCTGCACTCGGCATAGTTCAAGCGAGCTTGTCCTCTGCCCTCGTTTGCACAGGGGTTCTTAGGGGCGAAGCCCATAAGCGGAGTGCAGAGAGGTCACTCTGCACCCTCGGTAGAGCCCACAACTACTTTAAGCGAAGCGTGTAGTTATAGTGAGCTATAACCTGAAGCCTCGTTTCTTCTTCGGCTGTGGTTGTGGCATCCGCCTTGCGGATTGGACTTGCGATTTTTTCTCTGCCTGTTTTGCTTGGTTTCGGTGGCATAGATAGTCATTCAAATCCTTATACTCCTTGTAGTGGTGCGACATATCTTGCAGCCTGTTTCCGAACATCTTTTTCAGATTCTCATACGCTCTTTGCCCTGCTTGGTCGTTATCGAGGAAGCAACCGATTCGGGTGTATGGGCGTAGCTGTTGCTCCGCTTTTGAGAGGTTGGTAACGGAGTTCAGCACCATATAATCCTGCTCGTTTGTGCGTGGCTCTTCGGGATTGTTGTTCACTCGGATTGTAAGGAAAGAGAGATAATCCATAAAGCCCTCGAAGAGATAGCACACATCTCGCTACTCTCCTTGCTGTCGGATATGGGTAATATCCTTTGGAGCAAGGCAACCTTTGAAATAGCGGTTGCGGAGCTCATAGCCACCAGAGATATTCGGGAAGCCGACAACGAAGTAGGTTTTACCCTCATACTCGTATCTCAACTCCTTACACTCTCTTTTGGCGAGTTCGATGTTTATTCCTCGTCCTCGCAGATAGTCGATAAGGGCTGGAGAAGATAACTCGCCAACCTGTACGCCTTGAAAGCTACTGTTATGAGTCTTCTGCTCACCAAAAGAAAAGGATGCCGGGCGAATGTAAGGTGTTCGCTCTGCTATGCGTTCCAACAGATAGGCTACATTCTCGCTATGGTAGAGTTCTGCTGCCAATGCGATGATGTTACCACCCTTGCCGATACCGAAGTCATACCATTGGTTTAACTCGGTGTTCACCTTAAACGAAGCATCGGTTTCGTTCCTCAGCGGTGATTTATACCATAGGCTCCTGCCTTGTTGCTTAACGGGTGTATATCCCAAACTTTGCAGATAGTCTGCCAACTTTATTTTCTTTATTTCGTTGATATTCATATTGTTTTGTTTTTATAAGTTAATTGATTGGTTGATATACCGATTGAGTGCTGTTGTGCAGTCACTCAATCGGCTTTTAGCTTTCTGTATTTAGGTTTAGCAGTACGAATCATATACACCCGAACTAAACTAAACCTACATTAGAATACGAAGTCGGGATTGTATCGCCACCCTTTGCCCTCGGGAATGATCATTCGTTTATTTTCGAGGAATTTCCTCAAATCCACAAGCTTATTGCGACCTCGTTCATAACCGATACTCGCATAGCCCGTTTTCAGTGCGGCAATGACATTGGGGTAGCCCTGTATCACATTGTTACCGAAAGCAGTCTCCAATGCTTGGCGGTGCTCCTGCTCGCTAAGTTCATTCAATGGGAATGTGCGGTCTTTGCGTGGCTGGTCAAAGGTGTAATCCCTGACCAATTCGGGAAGAGCATCATCATTGATGCGGAAAGCAAACGGAGAGAAATCCCTATCTCGAATGTGCATAGCCTTGACCTCGCTGATATTGGCATCTTGCGTGCTTTTGGTTACTTGCAGCACCGTTTCTGCTTTGTTGTTGAGTTCTGTTCCTATATGCCCTCGGGTATTGTCATCGCCTTTGTTCAGGTGCAGCACCGTATGGATATGTAGATTATGCTCGCTCGACCAACGCATAAGCAGATTGATAATCTCTGCCGATTCGCTTGGGGAGTTTATATCATACATCAAATCCCTTATGCCGTCAATAATCACAAGCCCGATACCCTTGACTCTTCGCAAGGTCTCGCCGATAATCTCTCGGCGCCTTTCGGGAGTATGCTCACGCAGAACAATGAAGAGGAAATCCTTGCTGTTCTGATCAATGTCGCACCCTGCCAACCGCATAATGCGTTTGAGCACCTTATGGCAATGGTAGAAGCTCTGCTCGGTATCAACATAGAGAATCTTGCGTTTCTCCTGTGGCAGATATGCCGAGTATTGCAATACCGCACTATTTCTTAGTGCTACTGCCACTATAGCCGAGATATTAAAGGTCTTTTTGCTCTTTGCCTTGCCTGTCGAGGCACTGAAATTACCCAGTGTCCCAATGGTCGAGCCATTCACCCAGAGTATTTCGGGTGGTGTATCGTATGTGTCGGTAACTTTCAGATGGACACTTCGCCAGATAGCAGCAAACTCATCATCTGCCATCGGGGGCTTGGGTGTCGATACTCGATTATTTTCCATAGCCACGCAATTTACGGTTAGCACTCTTGGCAATAGTCAATGCAGCATCGCTCTTATCGTTCACCCTGCGGGCAAGGTTGTCTGCCCACGAAAGAAGTTCCTTACGTGAAAAGAGAAGTTTGTTGCCATACTTGCGGAATGGTACTTCACCCTTTGCCGTAAGTTTATACAAGCGTGCTTTGGAGATTAAGAATCCGTGCTGCTCCAATGCCTCGACTGCGGCATCGGGAGTGAGATTGTCGGGCAGCTCTTTGTGGGTACGAGTAAGACCTGCCAATGTCTGCGAAACGGTTTCGCTTACGATAGCCCTTAACTCTTCGGGCGTGGTTACAATAATATGGTTCATTTTATTCGTCCTTTTTAAGTTAATACTTGGCTATCGTCATAGCCCTCTCAACCGATTGATGCTGCAAAGGAAGAACAAAGGAAACTAAATATCGAATTGTCAATAACTTAACCCACCTATGACAGATTGTGCCATAACTACGACAGATGATGACACAGCATAGGTTTGAGATAGAGAGTATATAAGACAGATGTAGGACAAGTGACGCTATGGCATCATTTGTCCTACATCTGTCAAGTCATTCTAAAAAAGTGCGATTTTTTAGAAGATGTTTGTATTTTATTTCGAGATTAGTTGAGAACTATTTTTGAAATGGTCTAGGTTTGGGTGATGCCGCTAATAGCGGGCTATTTGCAAATTACCCAAATCTAAAACAACCAAAAAGAGTCTCAAATAAGCCGAAACTATTGTTTGCGACAAGGGCTGACTTATTTAATAAAATGCAAAACATCTTCTTACTCTTTTAACTTTTCGAGTTGAGAAATGACCTCTTTTATTTGGAAATATCTATCTCTCGACAAGCCCACATCGCTACGGTAGATAAAACCCATCTGTTCCCATCGGGCTACGGTCTGACGGGTAACACCCGCCATCTTTGCCAACAGCTTCTGATCGATGAGTTCCTTATCACGATAGGTTTCATACTTGTATTTTTTAGTGGCATAGTTGAATTTCAACTTTTCCAGCACCTTATCAATATCATTTATCGTTGGTGGCACATATTCCTTGATATGCAGCACGCCTTCATCAATGAGATAGTTCTTACTCCTCGGCTATCTCTCTTGCAATAATGCCGAAACACTTCAAATTGCGGATTGCTATCTTGGCGGTCTTTCTATTTGGCATACGCTTTAATCAAAATTGGTTAGTAGTTGTGCATTCTTCTTGCGCTCGTCCTGCTCGAAGCTGGCGAGGTAGTTCTCCGTAACCATCAGGTTGGAGTGGCCCAAACTCTCCGAGATATAGGAGATATTCGTTCCGCTACGCTTCAAGACGGTTGCAAAGCTATGGCGTGCTGCGTATGTGGTTACACGAGGTAATCCCAAAGCCTTAGAGATGCGAGTTAAGATGATATTGCAGCGTTGAGTAACCTTGCAGACAAGTTGTTTAATCTCGTATGCAGATTCCCGACCTGTGGCAAACTTGAACAACAATGTATCGGCGTTGCCATCATCGGCGTTACCCCAACGCTCGATGATATATCGCATTTCGGGTGTTAAGACAGCTCTAATGGTGCGTATCTGCTTTGAGGTATTCTTGGTTTTGGCTCTGACGAAACATATCTCATCACCCTCTATATTATTATAGGTAAGGTAGAGCATATCTCGAAAATTGATACCATTGCACAGATAAGAGAAGAACCACATATCGCGATACATCTCTGTCTCCTCGTTGCCATCGGTGTAGGTTACGAGTTGCTTTATCTGCTCCAATGTAAGAGCCAACTTTCGACCCTCAGCCGAGGGCATCTCGAAACGACCTCTGCCAAATGGGAAGTTAACCTCCTTGATAACGCCATCCATACGGGCTTGGTTGAGTATCGCTTTGAGGTACTTGAAATATACATTGATGGTGGATTTGCTCTTACCGTCATTGCTCCAAAAGCGTTCCAACCTATTGAGCCAATCAACGGTAATAGTAGTGAATGGAATTTCCTTACCTGCAAATGCTTCTATACCCAACAGCATAGAGTGATAACCATTGCGAGTGCTATACTGCTCGTTACGCTCGGCATCGGCAACCTTAGCTCTGACTGCTGCATTGACCGTAACAGTCGCACAGCGTCCTAAACGAATGCTGAGTAGGTCGAAACCAAACTCTCCTCGCTCGGCAAGGGATTCAACTTGGCTCTTGATGATGGAAAAACTATTCTCTACACTTGAACGAATCTCCGACAATCGGCGACTCTTGCTCTCGGCAAGGTTCGCCCAATCCTCCTTGGAGAGCTCCTGCCCCGTAGAGTAGTATTTCTGCTTGCGGTTGTAGATGACCTGTATCTTGACAGGAAACAACCCGCTCTTCTTGGCTCGACGGGCATCCAGCACCGAGAGTACCGATATGCCGTCCTTTGAATACTTGAACATAATCTGCCGTTTTTATAGGTTAATTACTTCTGTGTATGCAAATCTTTGTACATACTATTTGCATACAAAAGTAGATATTATCGGCAAATTTTGCAAATCACAAGAAAAGAAAATGTGCCAAAATACGCTAAAACACAATGTTTTGCATATTATTGGCAAATCTTAGAAAATAGGTGAAAACACTCTATGATTTACACATAGTAAAAAGTAGGAGCCCCCGCGGCTTGAGCGGGCAAGAAAAGAACAAAGAAAACGGATTAATCGGGTGAAGGCTACCGACCCGGCAGGCCCATTGCCCGCCGCGGGCCCGCGCCCCGTTTATTCCGAGAGGCAACGCAACTGAAAACCGGAGCCACGGTAGCCCGAGTTGTTGGCATTGAAATCTTGCGAATGGAAATTTAGGTTTAGACTGTAGATGCTGTTTGTGGCGAACGACCAGCTGAATCCGCGGTAGCCGACCATGCCCAGCACGCCATTGATTCTCTCGCGGTAGCCCGGGGCGGTGGGTTATAAGCTACCGACCCGGCAGGCCCATTGCTCCCCCGCGAGCACGCGGTTCCGAGAGGCACCGCAACTGAAAACCGTGGGCACGGAAGTTCGTGTAGCCGGGATTGAGCCACGTTCAAGTACACGCCATTGGTATTACCGGCCGTAGAAGATCAGCCGTCACCGCTGTTACCGACGTTACGCTACACGCCCGCATCGTGCCCGCGGTAGCCCGGGGCGGGCCGCTCCGGCAGAAAGCCTCCGTTAATCCTCCCACCCGTGACGAAAAGCCCGCCGGAATGACTATCTTTGTCCAGGAAAAAGCGCGCAACAACCCATGATCTATCACATCGCCGAATACCTCGACCGGACCATCGACCTGCCCGGCGCCGGGATGTTCAACTATATATCCTTCCGATCCGCACTGGCCATCGTCGTATCGCTACTCATCGGGATGGTTTTCGGGAAATACATTATCCGCCTGCTCCAGCGTCGCCAGATCGGCGAAGAGGTGCGAAACCTCGGCCTCGAAGGCCAGCTCCAGAAACGCGGGACACCGACCATGGGCGGACTCATTATTTTGGCCGCAATCCTTATACCCGTTCTTTTGTTCGCCGACCTCACCAACATCTATGTCCAGTTGATGCTCGCCACCACCGTATGGTTGGGCCTTCTGGGCTTTCTCGACGACTACATCAAAGTCTTTCGCAAGCGGAAAGAGGGGCTTAACGGCCGATTCAAGATCTTGGGCCAGGTGAGCCTCGGGATTATCGTCGGCACCACCATGTGGATCAGCCCCCAGATCGTCTCGCGCGAGCCCGCCGCCGTGCGGCAGCAGAACGAAGTCGAGCGCGTCGTGGCTAACGACTTGGGGAACCGGCGCACCGTGCTCTATTTGACCCCGCCCGAGAAATCCACCGACACCACCGTCCCGTTTTTCAAGAACCGCACCTTGGACTACCGCAACCTGATTCCCATCGAAGGGAAATGGGGCGATACGCTCGGCTGGCTGCTCTATATTCTCGTCGCCACCTTCGTGATCACCCTCGTCTCCAACGGCGCCAACCTCACCGACGGCCTCGACGGCCTGGCCGCAGGAGTCTCCGCCTCCATCGGCGTGGTGCTCGGGATACTCGCCTACCTCTCCGGGAACGTCATCTATTCCGAGTATCTGAGTATCATGAATATACCCGGCTCGGGCGAACTGCTCGTCTTTGCCGCGGCATTCGTGGGCGCTTTACTCGGATTTCTGTGGTACAACTCCTTCCCCGCGCAAGTGTTTATGGGCGATACCGGCTCGTTGGCCGTCGGCGGGATTATCGCCGTCTTCGCGCTGCTGATCCGGAAAGAACTCCTCTTGCCCATTCTTTGCGGCGTGTTTATCGTCGAGAGCTGCTCCGTGATCATTCAGGTCTTTTGGTTCAAATACACCAAACACCGGTACGGCGAAGGCCGTCGCGTGTTTTTGATGGCCCCCCTGCACCACCACTACCAGAAAAAAGGCTACTTCGAAGTCAAGATCGTCACCCGTTTTTGGATCGTCCAATTGTTGCTGGCCGCCATTACGCTGATGACCCTCAAGATACGATAACCACCTTTCGACACGTTTTTTATAACCAAACCACACACTATTTTATCATGACACTGCTGACCGCTTCCTCCTCCTACTTCTATTCGATGGGGCCCGAGTTCCTGCTCATTATCGCTATCGGGATCGTCGGTTTTATCGTCCAGTCCCGTTTGCAGAGCGTATTCAACAAATACTCGAAAGTTCCTTTTGCCGGCGGTCTGACCGGTCGCGAAGTGGCCGAAAAGATGCTGCGTGACAACGGCATTACCGACGTCCGCGTGACCCACGTCTCGGGCGAGCTGACCGACCACTTCAACCCGGCCAACAAGACCGTGAACCTCAGCGATTCAGTCTACGAGAGCAACTCCGTCGCCGCCGCGGCAGTAGCCGCTCACGAATGCGGCCACGCCGTTCAGCATGCCGTGGGGTATGCTCCGCTCAAATGGCGTTCGGCATTGGTTCCCGTGACCAGCTTCTCTTCGAAGTTCGCGATTCTGTTCATCATCGGCGGTATTGTACTGGCCGGCGTGACCAATAACCTGGTATTGTTCTGGATCGGCATCGGGATGATCGCCATGTCCGCCTTGTTCAGTATCGTGACCCTGCCCGTAGAGTACAACGCCTCGCATCGGGCCTTGGCCTGGCTCGAAAACGAGCAGATTCTGAACTCGCAACAGCAGGCTCAGGCCAAGGAAGCATTGACATGGGCCGCCCGGACTTATCTGGTCGCCGCCTTGTCCGCGATTGCGACCTTGATCTACTACATCGGCTTCGCCCGCCGCGATTAGGGTTCTGTGTCTACCCGGATAGAACCGTACCTTTTGACTTCGTCTTCCTCGTGCTACCTCGGCAAATCCCGCAAGCGGTCTCTGCCCTCGGTACGCTACTCGGTTCTGAAGAAAAGGTACCCAAAAGACTTTCGTGATAGCTACGCTACTCCTTAGGCTCCGCAGTCCTCAGTCTTCGTGAATCTTTCGGGCTGGGTTTTCTCGGCGAGCGCGCTTAGGGTATTATGCCCAATTATTTAGCGCGCTGCGCCGGAAAACCACAGCCCAACGAACCAACCGAGATTTGGGCCGCCGGCAGCTTGAGGATGCGTTAGCATCCGTCTGAAGTTTTTTTTGGTTCTTTTTGTTCACAAAAAGAACAGTTCGAGGCGGAACAAAGCTCGACGCGCGCGAAAAATGCCGCCCGCCCGTATGAAAAAGGGAAATCTTTCCAAGCATTCTGCGCTTTGAACAAGATTTCCCCCAGCGCGCCGACCGAAACCCCACTCTCTCCGGCGCGAAAGAAAAAGCTTATCTTTGTACGATTGAAACGAAACGCGATATATGGCAGATAATACCATACTGGCCAAATTGGACGGCATTCGGGAGAAATACGCCGCCATATCCCGGCAGATCACCGATCCCGAAGTGATGAGCGACATGAAACGATACATCCAGCTCAACAAAGAATACAAAGAGCTCGGCCCCATCGTCGAAGCCGCCGATCGGTACCGCACCGCCGTCGCTAACTTACAGGAAGCCAAAGACCTCTTCGCCAACGAGAAAGACGAAGAGATGCGCGAGATGGCCCGCGGCGAGATCGAGACCCTCGAACCCGCCATCGCCCGGCTCGAAGAAGAGATCAAACTCATGCTCATCCCCGCCGACCCCCAGGACAGCAAAAACGCCATCATGGAGATCCGCGGCGGCGCAGGCGGAGACGAAGCCGCCATTTTCGCCGGCGACCTTCTGCGGATGTACCTCAAATTTTTCGAACGGCGAGGCTGGAAAGCCGAAATCAACAGCCAGAGCGAAGGCACCTCCGGCGGTTACAAGGAAGTCGTTCTGAAAATCACCGGCGACGGCGTTTACGGCGTTTTGAAATACGAATCCGGCGTCCACCGCGTACAGCGCGTGCCCCAGACCGAGACCCAGGGCCGCGTGCATACCTCTGCCGCCTCCGTCGCTGTGCTGCCCGAAGCCGAAGAGTTCGACATCGACCTCAAGATGGAAGACATCCGGAAAGACACCTTCTGCGCCTCCGGGCCGGGCGGGCAATCCGTGAACACCACCTATTCCGCTATCCGGCTGACCCACATCCCCACCGGCATCGTCGTCCAGTGCCAGGACCAGAAATCCCAGCTCAAGAACTTCGACAAAGCCTTGGAAGAGCTCCGGACACGGATCTATAACCTCGAATACCAGAAATACCTCGACGAAATCTCCTCCAAGCGGAAGACCATGGTCTCCACCGGCGACCGCTCCGCCAAGATCCGCACCTACAACTATCCCCAAGGGCGGATGACCGACCACCGGATCGGCTACACCATGTACAACCTGCCCGCCTTTATGGACGGCGACATCCAGGAATGTATCGACAAACTCCAGTTCGCCGAAAACGCCGAACGGCTTGCCGCAGCCGCCAGCGAAGACGAAGCCTGAACACCTGTTTTGTCTGTGAAATCTTTACACTAAAAGGATACGGATATGGAAAACTACAACGAAAACCAACCCCAATCGGAACCGCAACAGCCGCAACCCAATCCCGGCGGCGGATATTATGCCCCGAAACCCACCCTGCCCAATGCAGCCGCCTCGCTCGTGCTCGGGATTCTCTCCGTGGTCACCAGCTGCTGGTTCGTCGGCCTGATCCTCGGCATTATCGGCCTCGTTTTCGGGAACAAAGCCCGCGCCATCTACCTCGCCGCACCCAACGACTACAACGGATACGGGATGGCCAACGCCGGTCGCGTGTTGTCCATTATCGGGATTTGCATAGGCGGCCTTTATATCCTCTACGTATTGGTTATCATCGGGATTATCGGCATCGGCGTCGGACTCTCGGAAGGCGCCGACTGGTTCCGCCAGATCAGCTCGCTCTGAGAGGAGCTCGTCGGGCGCTATCGCCTCATGCCCTGCGCCTATCGGCAACTGTTCGGCTTCGATTGCCCCTTCTGCGGCGCGCAGCGCTCCCTCCAGCTTTTGTTGCAGGGCAGACTGCGCGAGAGCCTGTTGCTTTTTCCCGCCTTGTTGCCGTTGGCCGCCACCATGCTCCTGATTCGGCACCTCCGCCTCCTGCGGATCATGCTGTGGGTGGACGTGGCGATTCTGCTCGGGAGCTGGCTGATTCGCCTGATTTGGAACTGAAGAATACGAAACGCGTTACGCATTTTTGCGCGGCGCGTTTTTTTGTATAAACCGTCCTCCGCATCTCTCGCCGGGCGTCGGAAAACATTAAATTTGCAAGATTAAAAACGCATCGACTATGGCATTGGCAGTGATTTTGGGCGGCGGCGAGAGCGGATACGGCTCCGCCGTGCTGGCCTCTTTGAAAGGGTACGACGTCTGGCTCTCCGACGCCGGACAGTTGAAAGAGCCCTACCGTTCTCGCCTGGCGGAACGGGGGATCGCCTTCGAAGAGGGTTCCCATTCCCTCGGGCCTATTTTGGAAGCTGAATTTGTGGTCAAGAGCCCCGGCATTCCGGAGAGCGCCCCCGTCGTGCAGGCCATTCGCGAGCGGGGGATACCCGTGATCTCCGAGATCGAGTTCGCCGGTCGCTACCTTGCGCCGCACACCCGCACCGTCTGCATCACCGGCAGCAACGGGAAGACCACGACGACGACCCTGATCCATGCGATGATGCGCACAGCCGGTTTCCGGGCCGAACTGGCCGGGAACATCGGCCGGAGTCTGGCTCTGCAGGTGGCTGAGACCGAACCGGAAAGGCAGCCCGATTGGTACGTGATCGAATTGAGCAGTTTCCAGTTGGACGGGATGTACGATTTTCGGGCCGACATCGCCCTCCTATTGAACATCACCCCCGATCATCTGGATCGGTACGACCACCGGATGGAGAACTACGTCGCCAGCAAATTCCGCATCACGCAGAATCTTCGGCCGGAAGATCTCTTCGTCTGCAACGGCGAGGATCCGGAGACCCAGGCCTATTTGCCACGGGTGCAGGCGGGATTACAGGCTGAAATTTGCTCTTTTTGCGTGAAAGACGCCTCCGGCCCGGCCTCATACGATGCTGTTGCGGGGATGTTGAGGTGCGACGGTTTCGAGTTTCCGGTCGCCGGGATGCGGATCAAAGGGTTGCACAATATCGCCAATGCACTGGCCGCCGTCGCCGCCTGTCGGAAAGCCGGCGTGCCGGATGCCGCGATTGCCGAGACCCTGCGCACGTTTAGCGGCGTGGAGCATCGGCTGGAGCCGGTGGCGACAATCGATGGGGTAGAGTATATCAATGATTCGAAAGCGACGAACGTCGATTCCGTGTGGTATGCCTTGCAGTCAATGACGCGTCCGACGGTGTGGATCGCCGGCGGGACGGACAAAGGGAACGACTACGGCGTTCTGATGCCGTTGGTGCGGGAGCATGTGCGTGCCGTCGTCTGCATGGGGCTCGACAATGCCAAGTTAGTTCGTACCTTCACCGGCGTCGTTCCGGTTTACGACACCTCGTCATTGGCAGCCGCCCTTGCCGCCTGTCGCGAGGTGGCCGAGGCAGGCGATACGGTATTGTTGTCCCCCGCCTGTGCGAGCTTCGACCTTTTTCGGAATTATGAAGACCGCGGCCGTCAGTTCAAAGAGGCCGTTCGTGCTTTTTCTGGCGAGTGAATTTATGCGTTTTTTGTTCGTGCCATGACGTGCCGTCTTTTTTTCGCGCGGTACCGCGCGAACAGAGAACGGGGTAGAGGCTACCATTAAACCACCCGCAGGGTGCGTCCGCCGGGCGGGCGCGTTCGCGCCACGGCGGGCGGCCTTTATTACTTCAACGCAAACGCGCGCCACGCCTTAGGAGGGAAATCGTCAAAATGTGCTTGCACGTTTTGACAAGATTTCCCAAGGCGCGCGAACAAAGAGCGGTGCGAGGAATTGGGCCGAGGCTGCCGTAGCGAAACGCAAGTTTCGCCCGTCCACGGGACGTGGGGCCCGCGCGGCCCGAGCGCAGTACCCTCCTGTAGGACAGACGCGCGCCGCCGCCTAAAGAAGCGATTCAGCGATTTCGGCGGTAGCCGAATT
>NZ_CAJTUJ010000010.1 GCF_910579375.1 uncultured Rikenella sp. | reverse complement strand
TCTAGATTCGGCTCATCGCCGAAATAGTTGAATCGCTTCTTTAGGCGGGGCGCACGTTTTAGTTTGAGAGTACTGCGCTCGGGCCGCGCAGGCCCCACGTCCCGTGGACGGGAAATGCTTACGCATTTCCACTGGCCGCCTCTACCTCCGTTCTCTGTCCGCGCGCTGAAGGAAATCTTATTCAAACGCGCACCACGCGTTTGAATGATTTCCTACTCCAGCGGTCGCGCGCGGTCGAGTTTTGCCCTGCCTCGAACTGTTCTCTTTGTGAACAAAGAGAACCAGAAAAACTTTAGACGGATGCTGACGCATCCTCAAACTGCCGGCGGCCCAAATCTTTGTCCGCGCGCGGGCCCCACGTCCCGTGGACGGGAAATGCTGACGCATTTCAACTACCAGCCTCTACCCCAAAACGCACGACAGCCTCGACCGAGCCCAACCGACCTACTTGTCCTTGTAACGTTCGATCTGGCGTTTGATCGCGTCCACGCAAAGGTCGATCGACTCCTCGAACGACTTGCTGCGCCGCTCGGCCACCAATTCATGACCCGGGATCGCCAACTTCACCATCGCCACTTTATTCCCCGCCGCGTCGTCCTTGTCCAGCTTGAGCGTCACTTCGGCGCCCGTACTGTTATCGATCTTGCGATCCAGCTTACCTACCTTATGTTGCACGAAATCGATCAGTTTCTGATCGGCATCGAATTTCACGGATTGAATCTGAATGTTCATACTTTATCCTCCTTCGTTTTCTGAATATTTGACATCGCCCTCGGATGGGCCTGATTATAGGTCTTCTTCAAAGACTCGATGGTGTTGTGGGTATAAATCTGCGTCGCCGCCAGCGAAGCATGTCCCAAGAGCTGCTGCACCACCCGCACCGAAGCGCCGTGCTGCATCAGATGCGTGGCGAAAGTGTGCCTCAACACGTGCGGCGACCGCTTCCCCTGCACCCCCGCCGCCGCGAAGTAGCTCCTCACGATGCCATACACCCCCTGCGCCGAAAGGCCCCGTCCTTTGTTGGTTAAAAATAGACAATTTTCCGCCGACTCGCAAATTTTTTCTTTCGCCCGGAGCAACAAATAGTGTTCCAAACGTGTCGCCACCTCCGGCAAAATCGGAACGATCCGCTCCTTGACCCCCTTTCCCATCACCCGCACCGTCCCGGCCCGCAGGTCGATACTCCCCAACGTCAGCGAAGCCAGCTCGGAACGCCGCAAACCGCAACCGTAAAGCAACAGAATCACTGCCGCGTCGCGCTCGATCGGAAACTCTTCCGAGGGTTCCTCCAGCACCCGCACCAATTGCGTCATCCGGCTCTGTTCCACAAAGACCGGCAGCCGCCGTCCCCCGCGCAACGCCTTGATCTCGCGCACCGGATTGGAGACCACGATCCCCTCCCGCATCAGATAGCGGAAGAAAGAGCGCAAGGTCGATATTTTCCGATTGACGCTTCCGACGGCCGTTCCCGCCTCGACCTCGCGCATCACCCACCCCCGCACATCGGCCAAAGTCACCGCGGCCGGATCGAATCCGGCCGCAGAGGAAGAATCGGCCGCCGCTTTCAGGTAGGCCTCGAACCCGCGCAGGTCGCGGGTGTAGATATCGACCGTCGCCGGCGAACAACGCCGTTCGGCGGCCATGTAACGTCCGAAGCGTTCGATAGCGTCCGACATCGCCCCCTCTCCTCTCCCCGATGGTTACTCCTTCGAGCGTCCGCCTCGCGAACGCGATTTGCCGCCTCCCCGCCGTTTCCGTGACGAGCCGCTGCGCGACGAACCGCCCCCCTGTGCCGCCCGCCTAGCCTCGCGCGCCGAAGCGCCCAGACCGTCGCCCGAGGCGACCGGTTCCGGCAGCCGATCCAGTTTCCGGGTGTGGAAGTCGATCGTCCCGACCATCTCGAAGTCGAGCTGCTTGCGGCTCAAGTCCGCCCGCTTGACCCGAATCCGCACCTCGTCGCCCAACGTAAACCGCCGCCCCGTGGTATGTCCCACCACGGCATAGTTCTCGGCATCGAACGCGTAGTAGTCGTCCGACATATCCCGCAAGGCGACCATCCCCTCTATCTTGTTTTCCGCGAGTTCCACATAGATCCCCCAATCGGTAACGCCCGAGATCGAGCCGTCGAACTCGCGCCCCACCTTGTCCTCCATGAACTCGACCATCTTGTATTTGATGGACGCCCGTTCGGCCTCGGCCGCCCGAATCTCCATAGCCGACGAGTGGTCGCACAGCTTTTCGTACGTCTCCTTGTCCTCCGACTTGCCGCCGTCCAGATAGTGCTGCAACAGGCGGTGTACCATCATATCCGGATAGCGCCGGATGGGCGAGGTGAAGTGGGTGTAGTAGTCGAACGCCAAACCATAGTGTCCGATATTAGTGGTCGAGTAGACCGCCTTGGCCATCGACCGGATAGCGAGAGTCGATACTAAATTCGCCTCCTTCTTCCCCTTGATGTCGGCCAGCAACCGGGTCATCTCCTTGGCCACCGCCTTCCCTTTCTCAGCCTTGAAATTGTAGCCGAAGCGGGTGATGAAAGATTTGAAGTTGGCCAGCTTCTCTTCGTTCGGTTTGTCGTGGATGCGGTAGACGAACGTCCGTTCCGTCCGCTGCCCCGGCCGCTTGCGCCCGATGAACTCCGCCACCTTGCGGTTGGCCAGCAGCATGAACTCCTCGATCAGCTGGTTCGAGTCCTTGATCTCTTTAAAGTATACGCTGAGCGGTTTCCCGTGTTCGTCCAGCACGAACTTCGCCTCGTCGCGTTCGAACCCGATCGAGCCGTTCCGGAACCGTTCCGCCCGCAGTTTCTTGGCCAGCCGGTCGAGCGTCAGGATCTGTTCGCGCAACGGCTCGTTCTGCGCCTCCGGCCGCCCCTCGATCACCGCCTGCGCCTCTTCGTAGGCGAACCGCCGGTCGGAGAGGATCACGGCGCGCCCGAACCACTCGTTCAGCACCTTAGCCTCGTCGTCCAGTTCGAAGATGGCCGAGAAGGTGAGTTTCTCCTCGTTCGGACGGAGCGAGCAGAGGTCGTTGGACAAAGCCTCGGGGAGCATCGGCACGGTGCGATCCACCAGGTAGACGCTCGTCGCCCGCTCCACCGCCTCGGTATCGATGGCATCGCCCGGCCGCACATAGTGCGTCACGTCCGCAATATGCACCCCGACCTCCCAATTTCCGTTTTCGAGCCGCCGGATCGAGAGTGCGTCGTCGAAGTCCTTGGCGTCGGCCGGGTCGATCGTGAAGGTCGCCACCCCGCGCATATCTTTGCGCCGCTTGATTTCGGCCTTCGTAATCCCCGCCTTAATCTTGTCGGCGGCCTGCTCCAGCTCCTCCGGGAAGTGATACGGCAGGTCGTACTCCGCCAGAATGGCGTGCATCTCGGTGTTGTTGTCCCCGGAATTTCCCAGCACGTCGACCACCTCGCCGGTCGGATTTTTCGAGGTCTCGGGCCATTCGACGATCTGCACAATCACCTTCTGCCCGTTCTCCGCCCCATTGATCGATCGGAGCGGCACGAAAATGTCGGCGGGCATCGTCCGCGAGTCGATAATCACGAAAGCGTACTTCTCCGAAATCTCGATCCGCCCGACGAACGTGCGTTTGCCCTGTTCCAGCGTCTCGACCACCTCGCCCTCGATCCGTCCGTCGCGCCGACGACCGATAATGGCCACCCGCACCCGATCGCCGTGCAGCGCATGGTGGGTGTTGCGCGGCTCGACGATGATATCTTTCTCGCCCTCGGCGGCATCGTCCACGATGATATAGGCCATCCCGCTGGCGGTCATATCCACGCGCCCGGTCTTCGTGGGCAGCTGCTTCCGCACCAGTCGGTACTGCCCCGCCCCTACCTTTTCGAACACCCCTTCGGCCGCCATCTCGCGCATCAGGTCGTGCACCATCTTCCGCCCGTCGTTGCCCTGTATGCCGATCTGCTTGGCCGCCATTTTCGAGTCGTAAATCCGCGACGGATGGTCGGAAAAAGCCTCGAACAACATCCGTTTGATCTCCCGTACCGCCACCTCCGGCACGTTCGGGCGCTCCTCGCCCGTCGCCTGCCGCACCGCCTGAGCTCCGCCCTTACCGCCGCGAAGCCCCAATTTCTTTTTCAGTTTCTTTAACATCTATTCTTACGTAAATTATGCGGCTCAAAGATAGTGATTTATTCACGGGGCCGGGATAGCGCGGCGCGAAATTCCCGAAAAAAGAGCCCTTTTCGGCCCGATACGAAAGAGATGTGAGTCCGAATCAAAAATTAAATCCTTGTTTTCTGCCGACTTTCTGACAGAATCACTATTTTTGCGACAGATTTTTCACACATCAAATACCATTCACTATGGAAAACATCAACGAAAACAACACCGTTGCTACGAGCAACACCCACCCGAACGGCGCCATCGAGTGCTACAAGCTGTTCTGGACCAACTACGCCAACTTCGCAGGCCGGGCACGCCGGAGCGAATTCTGGTGGCCGACGCTTTTCAACTGCATTCTGGCTGCCATCCTGAGGTACATTCCGGTCGTAGGCCCGTTGTTTGCACTCGCCGTGCTGGTTCCGAATCTGGCAGTGGCTTCGCGTCGTCTGCACGACACCGGCCGGGCTTTCGGCTGGTTCTTCATCTGCCTCATTCCGGTGGTAGGTACGATCCTCTACATCATCTGGCAGGCTCAGGACAGCCAGCCGGGCGAAAACCGGTTCGGCGCCAATCCGAAAAACGCCTAACGACCGTCCGAAACCCGGAGAGAGCGACATGCTCTCCCGCGGGGTTCCCCCTCTTTTCTGCGCCTCCGCATCCGGATTCCGCCGGGTGCGGAGGCGCGATTTTTCGGTCTCGTTTATAATCCGTATTTTTGTCTGTTTCCGACGACGACATGTCGCCGCGCATCACATTCCAAAAGAGTAATATCTCAACCCGATGAAACTTTGCAGGCGAGCGTCGGAGCTCGCAGAATACACCGGAACCGTCGGTTTCGTACCGACGATGGGCGCCTTGCACGAAGGTCACCTCTCGTTGGTCAAGGCCTGTCGCGAAGCGTGCGACACCACCGTAGTCAGCATCTTCGTCAACCCCACTCAATTCAACGACCCGAAAGACCTCGAAAGCTATCCGCGCACCGAAGCAGCCGACCTGGAGCTGCTCGAAGAGGCCGGCGTCGATTTCGTTTTCGCCCCTTCGGTAGCCGAAATCTATCCGGAACCGGACACGCGGGTGTTCGACTTCGGCGGGCTGGATCGGGTGATGGAGGGCGAACACCGGCCGGGACACTTCAACGGGGTGGGACAGGTAGTTTCGCGGCTCTTCGAGATCGTCCGACCGCACCGGGCGTTTTTCGGCGAAAAGGATTTCCAGCAATTGGCGATCATTCGCCACATGGTGGCGCAGCTGGGGCTGCCGATCGAGATTACGGGCTGTCCGATCGTGCGGGACAGGGACGGATTGGCGCGGAGCTCGCGCAATGCGCTGCTCCTGCCGGAACACCGGGCGGCGGCGCCGCACATCTACGAGGTGCTCTCGGACGCGGCGCGGAGCCTACGGGAGGCTGTGCCGGTGGCGGAGGCCAAGCGGCTGATTGCGGAGCGGATCGACGCGAATCCTTTGCTGAAGACGGAATATGTCGAGATCGCGACGGCGGATACCTTGCAGCCGGCGACGGAGTGGGGAGATTCGTCGGGCGACCTGCGCTGCTTCGTCGCGGTGCAGGCGGGGGCGGTGCGGCTGATCGACAACGTCGCGATTTAACCTACGGACAATCAAAGAAAACGATTATGATAGCGCAGATAGAAGCATTGCAGGCCGAAGTGGAGGCTTTCGCGCCGAAAACGCCGGCTGAGGTAGAGGCCTTCCGCATCCGTTTGTTGGGCAAGAAGGGGAGCATTACGGCCTTGTTCGACGCGTTCAAAAGCGCGCCGGTCGAAGAGAAGCGGACGCTCGGGCAGGCGTTGAACCGGCTGAAGACGACGGCCGCGCAACGGATCGAAGAGCTCCGAACGGCTCTGGAAGAGGCCGCGCTGGCGGCAGGGGCGGGAGATGGAGCGGAGATGGACATGACGCGACCGGCGACGGCGGAACGGGTCGGAACGCGCCATCCGATTTCGCTGGTACGGAACCGGATCCTCGACATTTTCGGCTGCATCGGCTTCGTACCGGCCGACGGGCCGGAGATCGAGGACGACTGGCATGTCTTCACGGCCCTGAACTTCCCGCCGGAGCATCCGGCGAGGGATATGCAGGACACCTTCTTCGTTGAAAAAGATCCGGACATCCTGCTGCGGACGCACACCTCGTCGATCCAGGTGCGGGTGATGCAGAACCAGCGGCCGCCGATCCGGGTGATCTGTCCGGGACGGGTCTTCCGCAACGAGGCGATCTCGTATCGGGCACACTGCATCTTCCACCAGGTCGAAGGGCTCTATATCGACCGCAACGTCTCGTTCGCCGACTTGAAACAGACGATTCTCCACTTCGCCAAGGAGATGTTCGGCGAAAAGTCGGAGATCAGAATGAGGCCCTCCTACTTCCCCTTCACCGAGCCGTCGACCGAGGTGGACGTGTCGTGCAATCTGTGCGGAGGCAAGGGCTGCGCGGTGTGCAAACACACCGGGTGGCTCGAAATCATGGGAGCCGGGATGGTCGACCCGAACGTCCTGGAGGCGTGCGGGATCGACAGCCGGGAGTACTCGGGCTTCGCGTTCGGGATGGGGGTCGAACGGATCGCCATGCTCAAATACGGCGTCAAAGACCTGCGGCTCTACTTCGAAAACGACCTCCGGTTCCTGCGGCAATTCACGCCGGTGTTCTAATCCGATACGCCATGAGCCAGAACGACTGGAAAGCGCGCCTGGGCACGGTCTACTCCACCAATCCCGACTTCGAATACACCACCGACGCCGCTCCGGAGCAGGAGACGCTCGCGCCGGGCAGGCAGCGGCTGCGCGTAGCCCTCGACCGCCGGAACCGGGGCGGAAAACAGGTGACCGTCGTGGCCGATTTCGTCGGCACGGAGGAGGACCTGAAAGAGCTGTGCCGGTTCCTGAAACAGAAGTGCGGCGTCGGCGGGTCGGCCAAGGAGGGAGAGATCATCATACAAGGCGACTTTCGCGACAAAATCGTCGGCATACTGACCGAGGCGGGATACAAGGCCCGTAAAATCTGACCCTTTCCTCTTTTTCTTATTCTTATGTTCCGTCCGCTCTTCGGCCGCTTTCTGCTGCTGCTCACCCTGCTGCCGCTGGGTGCACAGGCGCAATTCTACTACAACGGACGCGGCCCGGCCGGTCTCCGGTGGCGACAGATCAAAAGTCCGACCTATAAACTCGTCTACCCCGACTATTATGCGCCGACGGCGACGGCACTGGCCGGTTTCATGGACTCCATCGCGCCGACCATCACCCACGGTTTCACACGCGCGCCGCAGCGAATCCCCATCGTTTTACACACCGAAAACCTCTACTCGAACGGCGAAGTCGTCTGGGCCCCGAAACGGATGGAGCTCATGACCACGGCTCCGGCGGGCGGGGACATTTATGCCGATCCGTGGCTCAAGCAGCTGGCCGTGCACGAGAGCCGGCACGTGGTACAGCTCTCCTCGCTGCGGAGCGGACTGACCCGCATCGCTTCGTGGCTCTTCGGCGAGGCGGGGACGTGCGTGGGGATGCTGGTGACCCCCACCTGGTACCTCGAAGGAGACGCGACGCTGGCCGAGACGCAATACTCGGAGTTCGGGAGGGCTTATCAGCCGTCGTTTACGGTCGGCATGCGGGCTTTGTTCGCGGCCGACAGCGCGAACGTCCGGCTCCGGAGCGATGTGTGGAACGCCGGCTCCTACCGGCGGTATGTGCCGGGGGTATACGAATACGGTTACCAGTTGGTGGCGGCGGGCGAACGATACTACGGGCCGGAGGTGTGGAGCCGGGCGGTGGAATATGCGGGCAAGTGGCCCATTCTGATCGTGCCGATGCGCCTCTACCTGAAACGGCACTACGGCGCCCATCTGAGCGACATCAGCCGCCGGGCGCTGGGAGACCTGTACACCCACTGGAAACCTTACTCGGCGGTGTCGAACAGCTACCGGACACTGACCGCTCCGGCGCGACGGAAGAGCGGCTTCACGACCTATGCCGACCCGCTCTCCACGCCGTGGGGAGTGGTGGCCACCAAGACGGATTACGACACGCCGACGCGGTTCGTGATGTTCGACACGACCGCCACGAAGCGGCGGCATCGGGAACGGACTTTGCGGTGGATCGCTCCGCCGTCGAGCCGGCCGACGGTGGCGGGGAACACGTTGTGGTGGACGGAATTCAAGCCCCATCCGGTGTGGGAGTACAAGACCTATTCGGTGGTACGCAGCCTCGACCTGGCGACCGGCCGGCGACATACTTACGGACGGTGGCGGGCCAACTACTTCGTCACGCCGCTGACGGCCGACAACCGGCCGTTCATCGTCACCGTGTCGCCGGACAGCTTGGGGGGGAGCGATCTGGTATTGCACGCGGCGACGGATTTCCGGGAGATCGACCGGCTGCGGCTCGACCGGCTGACCACGGTGCACGGCGTGGCCTGGGACGACTCGACCCGGACGCTGGCCTTCATCGCCCTGGGCGAGCGGGGGATGCACCTGCGGCGGATATCGGTGTCGACCGGGCGATTCACGGCAATGGAAGAGGTGACGGAACCGTCGATGACGACGATCAGCGGGCTGACGGCGGACGGTGCCGGACGGCTCTATTTCAGCTCCATCGAGTCGGGAAAAGACGAAATCCATACGATCGACCTGACCGAGGCGGGCTATCCGGAACGGCGGATGACGACTTCGCGGTTCGGAGCTTACGGGCCGGCGGGGGACGCTTCGCGCGGCGAGGTACTATTTACCACCTACACCGCAGCGGGTTACCAGATCGCCAAAACCGGCATCGCTGCCGTGCAGGATACGGTCGTTCGACGGCGGCTGCCGAAGAATCTGCTGAACATTCCGGCACCGGCATGGGAGGTGCCGACGATGAGCGCCTTGCCGATGGACGACTCTGTGACGACGCATAAGGTGCGGAAATACAACAAGGCGCTGCGGTGGTTCAACGTCCACAGCTGGGCTCCGGTGACGGCGGATATGGACGACCTGCTCAATGCAGACGAGCGGGGTCTGGCGATCGGCTTCGGAGCGAGTCTCTTTTTCCAGAGCGTGATGGGCGACAGCTATGGGACGGCGACCTACGGGCGGATGCAGGGAAACGACCGGCTGCATGCGTCGTGGACTTATGCGGGGCTGCCGATGCAGATCACGGCCGAGGTGGAATACGGGGGTGGGAAACAGGGCGTTTATGCCTCGGCGGAGGATCGGGCAGTCGGCATCTACGTGCCGGGCGGGCTGAAAAACTACCTCCACCTGCGCGGGACGATCGCCGTGCCGCTGCGTTTTTCGGGCGGAAGCCACCTGCGGCTGTTTCAGCCGTCGTTCTCGGTCACGCACTACAACTCGCTGCTGTATCGAAGCACCGACGCGGGTTTCACGCTGACCAAAGGGTTCCAGAAATACCAGGCTTCGTTGTCGTGGAGCGACAACCGACGAGCTTCGACACGGTGCATCGTGCCGCGGTTGGGCTATGCGGTGCGGGCGGATGTCACGGGGGCGTTCAACGACCGATTCGGACGGTTGTACAGCCTCTATCTGCGAGGTTATTTGCCGGGTTTGCTGCGGAATCACAGCTTTACGATACGAGCTGGAGCGGCTTATCAGACGGAGGCGGAGTTAGGCTTCGCACAAAAACCGCTCTTTCCGCGCGGCGCTTACAACGGATGGGCGGCTAAGTATTACGGGGCGGCTTCGGTGGACTACACCTTTCCGGTCTGCTATCCGGACGGGGGGATCAACGGATTGATCTACTTCAAACGCATCTGGATGAATCTGTTCGGCGATGCGAGCCGGGGTCTCTATTTCGCCGACGGAGGCAGGACACAGGGACGAAACATCTGGTCGTACGGCGGCGATATCGCATTCGAGGTGAATGTAGCGGGTTCGACGACACCGGCGACGGTCAAATTCACGCTGGCTTCGCCGTCGAATGCCGATTTCTATTTCGGAGCGGGGCTTTCGTTGAGCTTCTAACCCCTGTATCAAACACAACACACGCCCTGCAACGAAAAATCGTTACAAGGCGTGCATTTACCTCAACTCCGACTGTTTACTCGGTCAAAACCGTCACTTCGGCAAACGCCGCCTGCGGCGCCTCGTCCGCCGTCGCCTCCACAACGAAACGAATCCGGCGACCCGAAATCGGCTCCGAGAAAACGACAGTCTGTTCCACCGGATTCGCCTTGATATTGGAAAACTCACCGGCTGCGGCCTTCCGTCCATCCACATAAATCCGGTACTTCGAGACAGGACCGCTTCCCCAACGGCTCATATCGGGCGTATAGGTCAAGCCGGTCAGCATACGGGGGCGATCCAGATCGAAAATCAACTCCCGGCCCTCCTCCAGCGACAAATACCAGACTGTCGTTGGATTCCCGTCGAAGATCACTTCAGTCCGCGGTTTAGCCGGTTTAACAACCCGAAACGCAGCCGTCGGAATATCGAATTTCCGTGTGGCAACCGGGCTGATCGTGCCCAACACCGGATCGATCACTATGGCTCGCACCTCTCCCGGAGCAGCCCATTCGAACGGTTCGCGATACACGGGCGACACAAGCGTTGGCGTCGTTCCGTCCGTCGTATACCGAATCTCGGCACCGGGAACCGCCCCAATCGACACCACACCTTGTCCCGTCCGCCGGATCGTCGGTTCGACCATCAACACCGGTGCATGATAGGCCTCTATATTATTGATACAAAGCGGCCCCCGCGATTGGAGAAAATTCACCCGCACCCCTTTCGTCGCCACGCTCGCAAACCGGATGATCCGTTTGTAACCGATCGTGCTCATCGTATCCGGCGTCTCGACCGGTCGCCAGTTATCGAGACTGTCGAGATACTCGATACCGAACCGCGACACACGCTGCCCGAGCGGGATATACTCCTGCAAGAGAAGACGATTGAGATTCGTAAGCGTGTCGAATCGGAATGTGACGCTGGCCGTCGTCACCGAATCGGATGTAGCCCAATAGCTCTCCCATCGACCGTCCGTCATCCGCTCGGCACCGAATTTCCGACCGCGTATATCGCTCGCCGCAGGTACGATACCCTCCAATAAATCGGTTCGGAACTGCTCGTCCAATGCCTGTCGCCATTCCATAATACGAGCCGAATCCAAGGAATGGATCCGACCGTCCAACGCCACCGGAAAATTCATCAACAGAGTCGCGTTTCGGCCCACGGAACGATAATAGATATCTACCAGATGCGATAGCGTCCGCACCTGATGGTCTTCCCGCGGATGATAGAACCATCCGGGGCGGATCGATACGTCGCACTCGGCCGGCAACCACTGCGTACCGTCGGGCGATCCGTAATGCGGGTTATCACCTACTTTATATGGAGCCCAGTCGGTCTCGCCGGCCCATCCCTCTTCGTTGCCGACCCAACGGATCGTGGGTTCCGTACCGCCGAAAATCATGGCGTCCGGAAATTTGGAGTGGATGGACTCGACCGCCTGTTCGTACCGGTAATAGGTCGTCGGATCGATCGACCGCTTCTCGCGGGCCCCCCCGTAGTAACCGTCGCCGCCGTTGGCCCCGTCGAACCAGTATTCGAACAGCTCGACGCTGTCACAGTATTCGTTCAACAATTCGCGCACTTGATTGTGGAAATATTCGACATACTCCGGCCCGCCATATTCGGCATGATTGCGATCCCAAGGCGAGAGATAAAGCCCGAATTTAAGCCCGTACTTGCGGCAGGCATCGACCAGGTCGCGCACCATATCTCCTTTCCCTTCCCGCCACGGCGAGTTCTTGACACTATACTCCGTATACTTGCTCGGCCAGAGATTAAAACCGTCGTGATGTTTGGCTGTCAGGATGATACCCTTGAAACCCGCCGCCTGAATAATACGTACCCATTGCTCGGCATCGAGATCGGTGGGGTCGAAAGTCTCAGCCGGCGTATCCCCGTAGCCCCATTCAAGGTCGTTGAAGGTATTGAGACCAAAATGGACAAAAGCATAGGTCTCCATCTTTTGCCAGGCGACCTGGGCCGGAGTCGGCACCGGATAAATCGGTTCCGGTGCCCGGACGGTATCCCGACAAGAGACGAACGCACAGGCCATCAGGCCAAAAAAGAGTTTTGTTACGATCTTCATAATTGAAACGGATTAGTCATTGGAAGTACCGGCATCGACGATCGAAGCCACCGTCGCATCGCCCGTGACATTCACCACCGTCCGCAGCATATCCAACGGCCGGTCGAGCCCCAGAATCAGAGCCAGCCCCTCCGGCGGAATCCCCACCGACGACAACACCATCAACAGCACCACGATACTCCCGCCCGGCACCCCCGGCGTCCCGATCGACGAGAGCGTCGTCGTCGCCACAATCGTCAGCAACTGCACCCCCGTCAGGTCGATCCCCAACACCTGAGCGATAAACACCGCCGCCACCGCCTGATACAGGCTCGTACCGTCCATGTTGATCGTCATCCCCATCGGCAAGACAAAAGAGGTGACACGCTGCGAAACCCCCAACTTTCGTTCGACGACCTCCATATTGAGCGGCAGCGTCGCCGCGCTCGAACTGGTGGTGAAAGCCAACAGCTGCACCGGCGACATCGTCCGGAGGAATTTCCGCACGGGAATCTTCGAGAAAAAGTGAACCAGCAACGGATAAAACAGAAAAATCATCAACAAAAGTCCCAACACCACCGTCACCACATAGAGCCCCAACGCCCCGAGCAGCTCCAAATTCCCCGCCGTGTCGGCGACCATCCCAGCCATCAAAGCCGCCACACCGATCGGCGCATACCGCATAATCAGGTCGATCAGTCGCAGAAGAATCGCATCCAACGCGTCGATCAGCTTCATGAACGGTTCCGTCCGCTCCCGTCCCGCCGATAGAACCGCCACCCCGACCAGCACCGCGATCACGATAATCTGCAACATCCGGCCGTTATCGCCCATCGCTCCGATCCAGTTGTCCGGAAAGATATCGACCAGAAACTGCAACGGCGGTACCTCAGCCATCCCCTCGGCCTGGACGCTGCGCTCCGTGACAGCCGCCCGATAGTCCGCCTCCATAGCCGCCGCGCTCTCGGCGCCTACGACCTTCCCCGGGGCAATCGCCTCGACGAGCACCAGCCCGACAGCAATGGCCAACACGGTGGTACAGATATAGATACCGATCGTCCGCAAACCGATTTTAGAAAGCGAGGCAATGTCGCCGAGGCTCCCCACCCCCTTAATCAGCGAGACCATCACGAGCGGAATGGCGATAAATTTCAGCAGGCGCATGAAAATTTCGCCAAAAGGTTTCACCCAGTCGGTCACCAGACCGGAGAAACCGCACGGAACGGCCAGCAGACCGATCGCGATCCCGACTATCATTCCGAGCAGGATTCGGGCATACAAAGGAATGGCACTGAATTTCATTCGATGAGGCGTATATCTGTAAAAAAGGCCTTACGCGGTCGATGCTGCGTAAGGCCGACATATATGCGATACAATCCGTAAAAAGGCTAAGCCTCTTACTTAATAGAGCCGGGACAAATTCACACCGATTAATAGAACCGGTAGCGCGTATCCTGAATGTCGCACAAGTCGAGGAACGCTTCGTAAGCGGCCATAAACGCACTCTGCTGCGCTTCCGCCGCCAGACGAGCCTTTTCCACCGCCACATCCATCGGAGCCGCTTTCCGCTGATCGGTGATCTGAGCCGCATAGACTCCGATCCGACCGACGATAGGTTTCGAAACCACCCCCGTCTTGCCTATCCCCGACACCCCGCCGGTAAATGCCGGATCGAAACCGACCTCCGGAGCCATGAATCCGCCGAAATTGATATCGTCGTTGTGCAGCGTATCCACCCCCAAGGTCGAAGCCAAGGCCGCCACCGAAGCCGCCCCCTTCATTTTCGCCGCCAGCATTTCACCCTTTTTCTCCCGCACGACCAAAGTTTTCAAGTCCTCTTTCACCTGTTCGAACGGTGCGATTCCCTTTTCCCGCACCCCGGTAATGGTCGCCACCACGAAATAGTTACCGAACTCTTTGACGTCCGACAGCTCGCCCTGTTCGCCATTGAAAGCCCACCGGGCCAGCTCGCGCGACTGCTGGATCCCGCCGACCGTCCGGTCGTTCGAACTGATAGTCGCCACCCGCTTAGCCAGCGCCGCGTCGTTCACCGCCTTCTCGAATCCGCCCGCAGCCGCTGCCGTAGCGAATTTATTGGCCTCGCCATAAACCTGATTCCGAGTCTGTTCGCTCGCCTCCACATTGTAATTCAGCACCCCGAGCTGCACCCGGCGCGCCATCCCTTTGCGATCCGTCATTTTCAGGATGCAGATCGCCTCCGGCGTCGCCACCGTCCGGATATCGCCGACATTCATCTCCTTCACGACATCCGCGAACTGCGGCGCCAACACCTGCGGATCCATCATCCCGAGGTCGCCGTCACCGTCGACCTGCTGCGCTTCGACCGAGTGGGCCCGCGCTGCAGCGGCAAAGTCCGCCCCGCGCTGCAAAGCGTTCAACAAACTGTCGGCAAAAGCCTTCGGTTCCGCCGGAATCACGATGCTGCTCAACCGCACGCTGTCCGGCATGGTCTGCACATCAGCCACCCGGGCCATCGTCCACTGGTCGCCGCTCAATACCGGCCCGTACACCTCATCGGCCCCCGCCCCGAAAGCGAACGCGCCCAATTCGCCGGTCAACTCCCCGGCCTTATAGTATCTGGCATCGAACGGATTGTGCGAGTTCATCGAGACGAACTGACGCACATTGCCGGTCGTCCGCAGCCCGTCCGCCATCTCGCGAACGTTCTTTTCCGCCGCCGCATAGTCTTCCTGCGAAGGAAGCGCTTCGAAGGTGACGTATTCGATCTCGCGCAAGTCCTGCTGCCGGAACATCCCGCGATGCGTGTCGTAGTATTTCCGCAGCGCAGCATCGTTCACCGTCACCGTGCTGTCCGGCACCGATTCGTACCGGCTCACGAGGTAGTCCACCCCGTACGTTTCCCCCTCCAAGGCCGCCATGCGTTCGGCTTCGAAGCCCGTTACGTAAGCCGCCTTGTCCACCAAGGTTTTGAATTTGAAGATCAGGCTCTGGTCGGCCACCTCGCCCTGCAAATAGTTCCAGAAAATCTGCAACCGGCCAGTCGGATCCTGTTCGACATTGGCCAGCAGCTGCCGCAGCATGGCCGGTTCGAACCGCCCGGTCTGCGGATCGCCGAACATCTGGACCAGAATCGGCGACGGGTTGGCACCGCTCATCAGATCGACCAGTTCTTCGTCCGAAACGGTCAGCCCCACCTCCGCCAGCGCCGGTTTCAAGGCCTTGTTCCGGATCATCAGATCCCACGCCTGCACGCGGATCATCTCGTTCTGCTCTTCGTTGGAGCCTTCGCGTCCGGTGGTAATCCGCTGTACTTCGGTGAGTTCGTCGATAGCGTGTCCGTACTCCTGCATCGAGATTTTTTCGCCGTCGATCGTCCCGACGTTCATCTTCGAGCTGTTCATCAGGGTGCTCCCCGAGGTGAACATGTCACCGAGCACGAAAGCCAGCAACGCGACGCCGATCACGATCGCGAGCAGCACGCCGCCTTTGTTTCTGAGGGTGTTGAGAGTTACCATGCTGTTATATTCTCTTTTTTATTTGCTTGTGGAACGACGCCGCGCCGCGCACGCCGATATAATGGGGCAAATGTACTGTTTTTTTTCGACATACGTAACAGTGTGCGTCGTATGCGGCAAAAGCGCCCTCGCCCTACCTGGCCTTTTCCGTCCGGACGAGCTGGACGAGTTCGATGCGGGCGTGCCCCGTTCGGAGTATCTTGATCTTCAGTCCGTCAGCGCGCAACGTATCCCCCGGTTTGGGCAGATCTTCGCTGCGGTCGAGGATATACCCCGCCAAGGTTTCGTAGCGATCCGACTCGGGAATCCTCAGGTCGTAAGTCTCGTTCAGGTGATCGATCTCCAGCCGTCCCGCCAACACGTATTCGCCGGGGGCGACCTCCTTTTCGACCAAATGATCGGCGTCGTGTTCGTCCTCGATTTCGCCGAAAATCTGCTCCAGCAAGTCCTCCAGGGTGACCATCCCGGCCGTGCCGCCGAACTCGTCGATCACGACGGCCAGCGACTTGTTCGACCGGGTAAAGGCTTCGAGCAGCTTCCGCTGCGACATGGTCTCGGGCACGTACAAGGTCTCCTGCAACACCTCCCGGATCGTCTTCGGCCCGTCGAACAGGCTCTTCAGGTTGGCATATCCGATGATGTTGTCGATCGTCCCGTCGTAGACCGGCAGGCGCGAGAATCCGGTGCCGACGAACATCCGGCGCAGGTCGTCGACCCCTTCGCCGACCTCGATGGCCTCCATCTCGGTGCGCGGCACCATGCACTCCCGCACGCGCTGTTCCGAGAAGTCGAGGGCGTTCTGGAAGAGCCTCACGCGCTGTTCACTGTCCTCCCGTTCCGCAGCGTCGCCCTCCTCGCCCACGGCCGCCTCCTCGACGAGGGTGGCCAAATCGACCTTGCCGAACTCCGTGATCTGCGGGGTCTCTTCCACGCGTCGCCCCAACAGTCGCAACAGGCCGGTAGAGAGCAGGGTGGCGAATTTCGAGATCGGATAGAAGAGGATGTAAAACACGTAGAGCGGCACGGCGAACGTCCGAAGGTAGAAGTTCGGATTGGCGCGCACCACCGCTTTGGGCAAGAATTCCGCGGTGAAGATGATAATAAGGGTCGAGATCAAAGTCTCGGCCGCGTAGTTGGATCGCCCGGCGATAGCCGTATAGAGGAGGCTCATGAAGATCGAATAGACGACCAGCGCGATATTGTTCCCGACCAGAATGGTGGAGATATACTGTCCCGGCGCCTTGAGAAAGAGGCTGGCGATCCGCCCGTAGGTCGGGTGCTGTTTGCGTTCGATTTCGAGCCTCAGTTTGTTCGAGGAGAGGAATGCGATCTCCATCCCGGAGAAAAAGGCCGAGAGCAGCAGGGCGATGAGTATGACGAGGAGGATTGTTCCCATGAAAAGTGCCTATTTAATAGCCGAAGTGTCCGCCGCCACCGGCGATGAGGCGGTTGCCGAGGTGTCGCGCATGGCCGCGGCATCGACTTCGATCTGTCCGACGGTGTTCCGGAAGCTCCATCGTTCGAAACTTTCGTCGGCTTCGAAGTTCCGCCCGACGTGCACGCTCCCGCCGTCGATCACCCGGGCGATCGTGTCGCTGTATATCTTCTTGGCGGTCTGGTCCCAGAAGAGGCGTTCGGTCAGGAGAGTACGGGTCTCTTTCCCCTCCTCGTAGTTGTGTGCGATGACGTTTCCGCGCGCTTCCCAGAGTTTTTGGGTCTCGTTGAAGCGGGCGTAGTCGGCTACGATATCGCTCTCGACCCGCAAGGCGGAGTCGAAGGTCTCGACTTTGATTCCCTCGCGAAACTCCATAAAGGGTTCCTTGGCCAGCTCGTACCGTTCGAGCAGGGGGGTCTCCATCCGGTACTGTAAATTGCCGTCAACAGAATTAATTCTCCGGTGGTTATAGCTCACCTGGGTTGGTGTCGTCTCAGGGTCGTCCACCGTCGGTTTCGGCTCGTTGTTTCCGCACCGGGCGAAAAAAAGGATGCTTGCCGCTGAAAAAACAGCGGCAAGCACTCGCCCGCTCCGACAGTGGGTCGGTCGGTCTCTATTTTCGTTCATAAGCATCGAACACAAGTCGCGCAAGAAGAGAGAAGGTATCCCGCGTGAATCGGATTACCGTTCCCGCACCACCGTCCGGCCGCTGATCCAGCCGCAATTGACGGTGTACGAGTCCCCCGGATTGAGCCCGCGCATAAAAGTTTCCTCCGTCTTCGGGAAGTTTGCGCTGTAGTTTCCGATCATCTGCGAAATCGTGGACTGCTGCGGATCATCCGCCGGCAACAAGCGCCGTGCCTGGGCCAGGTTGTCGACCACGAGCCAGAAAGCGGTCTGCCGGTCGAATCCGCTGCACGCACTGCCGCTCCCGCCTGCATAAGCCGATGCGAGGATGAAGTAGGCCAGCCCGTTATTCGGATCGTTGTCGATAGCCTGACGGGCAAACTGGGCCGCTTCGCGATACGAGCTGGACGAGAGCGCCATCCCGGCGCCCTGCAACATGAAGTTGGTCTTCTGTGCCGGATCGGTCTCGTTGTCGATGGCGATACGGAGGTACTCCATCGCCTTTCCGAACTCCTGTTTTTCCTGGAACAGCGAAGCGAGCTGCACCGCCACGTCCGGCCGCGGATTGGCGGCATAGTATTTCTCCAGCATCGTCAGGTAGAAGTCGCTGGAGCAGTTCCCGCGCCGAAGCAGCGCGAGAATGGTTTCGATCAGTTTGGCATTCCCCGGATCGGCTTCGTATTTGGGCCGATAGATTTTTTCGACGGTCTCGCAATTGGCCGCCCCGCTCGACGCGAAGAGGTCGTCGATCGCCTTCATCGCCTCGGCGCGTTCCGGCGATTCGCACCCCGCCAGCCGCTGGCTGAGCCGCTCATAAATATCGATCACCTGTTCCGGCGTCACATCGTCGAGGCGGTAGCTTTCGACCACCGAGTTGAAGTAGGTCACCGCCAAGCCCGGATTGAGCGGGTGTTTTTCATGCAAAGCCTCCTGGAAGAACTGGAAGAGCCGTTCGCGGTCGGCCGGCATCATAGCGAGGAAGGCTTTCGCCTTTTCCCCCCGCAGATATGCTTCGCCGCGCTGCGGATGGTTGCCGAAGGCTTCGATCCGTTTGTCGAAAAACCAGAGGATGCTGTCCACATACATTTTCCGCTCCTGCAAGCTCTGCGCCCCGAGCGCCTTGCTCTTATAGATCTCGACGCCGCGGATATAGAGGTTCTGGGTCGCCTTCGGAGCGTTTTCGATCAACTGGCGCAGATAGACCGTGGCCTGTCCGTACTCCTTGGCCTTATAAGCGTCGTTGAAGAAGTTGAGGATGCGCACGTTCTGCTCCCGCGATGCCGGATCGCTCCCGTACCTGGGATCCTCGCGGAAGTCCTGTGCGCCGACCGCCCCGCCCAGCAGGCAGAAAGCAGCGATCAGGGAATAAACTCGTGTTTTCATGGTTGCGGTTAGTTTTGGTTTCGTCCGCCCCGGCAAAAGAGGCGAACCGGAAATAAACAAACTGAGGTAAACAACGTTCCGTCGGGGCTGCAAAGCCTCCCCCGGCTCATGAAGCTAACGGAAAAAACGGACTATAAAGTTCGGAGTTCCGGCGGAATTTTGCAAATATTAATTGTATTTCGGCCGCACGAACCAGTAATCGTTCCCGAAGAGGCTCAGCGCGACGGTAAAGTTGAAGTAGCGTTCGCGTACCATATCCTTCGCCCACGAACCGCGTTCGCCGTATTCGAGGCCGATCCCGACCTTGGAGAAGGTACCGCGTTTGAGGGCGAAATCGACCCCGACCGAAACCGCGGCATCGCGCAGGCGATTCCCCCGCATCGTCAGGTAGCTGTCCCCGTACCGCACCCCCGCTTTATAGGTCCACCGTTTCAAGGCGTTCCGAATATCGAACTGATCGGGCGTATAGGAGAACCCGAGTCGGAAGTCCTGATACACGCCGAGTGAAATTTCCTGTCCCTCGGGAATGGCAAACGCGCCGGCCCAGTCCTGCCGGTTGTAGTCGAATGCGACGGTCAGTTTCGGCCCCTGGAACGCGATCCCCGCCGCCCACTTGGCCGGAATATCCATCTTCGTCCGGCTCCGGGCCGAGTAGATGGTATCCACCATCACCGAGTTGTGCGACAAGGTCAAACGGCTGTCCCGCACGGTAGCCTTCACTTTCGGCTGATACGTCGCTCCGACGGTCAAAGCGTTCTGCTTTCCGACCCGACAGGTATACTGCGCCCCCAGCGTAAACAAGAGTTTGCTGATATTCTTGTTCTCCGACGAGACGATGTTGCGATAGATGGTCGAGGAGGTGTAGTCGTTCACCACGACGTTGTACTGCCGTTCGATATCCCCGAACCAGTAGTGCATGGCCGCCCCGAGCGAAAGCCCTTTGGCCACATGTACCCCGAGATTCATGGAGACCTGCGTGATCCCCCCGTCGCCGGCATAGTTATAAATGGTACTCCCCACATTCTGGGTAATGTCTGCGCTCCGTTCCACCAACCGGCTGGTGTACCCCACCGAGCTGACCGGCGTCAGCGAGAATCCGAGCCCCACGCCCTTCCCCAGCGGCACCGCCAGCCCGAGGTCATGGATATTGAAGGTGTTGTACGAGGTGGAAGTATTCGGACTTTTGGCATAAATATTTTTCCCCTCGCCGGCGAAGTTGAAGAGGGCCGACTGCCGCGGAATGGCGCTCAGCGCCGCCGGGTTGAGGTAGTTGAAGCGATACGGCGTGCGAAAAGCGACCCCCACACCTCCCATCGGTCGGTTGAAAGCGCTCCCGCCGACCGCCAGGTCGCCGATGCCGTACATCGTGTACGGCGAAAAGGTGTTCAGGCTGCTCATCTGAGCATAGGCCGCAGAGGTCATGCCTCCGCCGAACATGCTCAGCAACAGGACGATCGCAACGTATCTCGCTCTCCTAACTATTGAGTTGGGCATTGTATTCGAGTATTCGGTTGAGTCCCTCGATCACGAGGTCGTGAGTCACAAATATCGGCTTTTTTACTTTGTCGGCAAAGAAATTCGCGTCCCGACCGGCAAAAAAGAGGGCCAAATCCGGATTTTGCGCTCCGATGCGGTCGATGTACCCCTCGATTTCGTGCACGATACCGACCGCGACGCCGCTTTCGATGGCCTGTCGGGTGGTTCGTCCGGTGAGGGTCGTCTCGCCGGCCGGAGCGCCGCACAGGGGCAACCGGTCGGTCAGCCGATGGAGGGCTTCGAACCGCATGGTCATGCCGGGCGAGATGTTGCCGCCGAGGTATTCGCCGGCGGCGCTCACGCGGTCGATGGTGATGGCAGACCCGAAGTCGAAGATGAGCAGTTCTCGTCCCGGAGCCCGACCCCAGGCTCCCACGGCTGCGGCCATCCGGTCGGCTCCGAGGGTCTCGGGGGTGGCATAGCCATTTCGCAGAGGCACGGGGGTCTGCGCACCGAAGCGAATCAGTCGGCCGACTTGCCGTTCGATAAACGCTTCTGTGGCGGAGTCGGCCAGCCGGGTGGTGGAAAGAATGGCACGGTCGGTCTCCGGATGCCGCTCCAGCAAGCGCAAGAGGAGATCGCGCTCGAGTTGCGGTTGTGTCTCCCGGGCGACGATTTCGCCGCGATCCACGATGGTGACTTTCGCAAAGGTATTTCCTATGTCGATGACTAAATTCATAATGATCTCAAGTTCGGGACAGCCCCGCCCCGGGCAACCGCGGCTACGACAAGGGGACACCGGCGTATGTCGGTCACCTGGGGTTCAGCTGGTCTTCGGCCGTCAACAGGACTTTCGCCGTATTCCTGAACTTCTACGCGGCGTATCTCAATCCAGGCGACTCACACAATCGCGGCTACGGTCTTCAGTTGCGTTGCCTCTCGGAATAAACGGGGCTGAGAGCTTTCGACGGAACCGATTGGGGACTTAGAACCCGGGCTTGCCCCTTTTCGTATTCTTGCGGTTCGAAGAACCGCCCCTCAACAGCCGGCCAGCCCCTCCAGCGCACGCCGCAAAGCCGTCACCGACTTCGCCTCCCGGACGGACAAAGATAGCTTATTGCCCGACTGATTGAGCTTGAACCGCGCCGGAGAAGCCGCCACAGCCTCCAACAACGTCATGAAACGATCGCTCTTGTAAAACGCCGACCGCTCGTCCGCCACGAAATAGAGCGTCGCCCGCCCACCCTTGAGCACAATCCGTTCGATACCGTCCGCCTCCGCCACCCGCCGCAACCGAACCACCTCGAAAAGCTCCTGCACCGGCGACGGAGGCTCGCCGAACCGGTCGGTCAGCCGCGCAATGAACTGCTGCAACGCCTCCTCCGTCCGGATACCGTCCAGCTCCCGATAGAGCCGAATCTTCTCCGCCGTCGTCCCGATGTAGCTGTCCGGCAGATGGGCCGACGAATCGGTCTCGATCACACAGTCGATCGCTGAAACGTCCGGCTCCAACCCCTGCTCCTCGCGCAACTCGGCCACCGCCTCCGCCATGATCTTCTGATACGTCTCGAACCCGATGTCCGCGATAAAACCGCTCTGTTCCGCCCCCAGAATATTACCCGCACCGCGAATATCCAAGTCCTGCATGGCGATATGAAAACCGCTCCCCAAGTCCGAAAACTCCTCCAACGCCCGCAACCGCCGGTGTGCCTCGCCCGTCACCCGCTCCTCCGACGGAATCAGCAAGTAGCAATACGCCTTGCGATTCGTCCGCCCCACCCGTCCCCGCAACTGGTGCAGGTCGGAGAGCCCGAACAGATGGGCATCGTTGATAATCATCGTATTGGCATTCGGAATGTCGATCCCCGACTCGATAATCGTCGTCGCCAGCAGGACATCGTATTCGCCGTAGATGAAGTCCATCATGATCTTTTCCAGCTCGGCCGCCGGCATCTGGCCGTGTCCCACCGCCACCCGCGTCCCCGGACAGAGCCGTTCGATGAGCTCCTTCATCCGCCCGAGACTCTGCACCCGGTTGTGGAGGAAAAAGACCTGCCCGCCGCGATGCAGCTCCGCCTCGATCGCCTCCCGGACGATCTCCTCGTCGAAGACGTCCACTTCGGTGGCCACCGGCTGCCGGTTCGGCGGCGGCGTATTGATGATCGACAGGTCGCGCGCGCCCATCAGCGAGAACTGCAACGTCCGCGGAATCGGCGTCGCCGTCAGGGTCAGCGTATCGACATTGGCCTTGATGTGCCGCAACTTCTCCTTATTCGCCACCCCGAACTTCTGCTCCTCGTCGATGATCAGCAGCCCAAGGTCTTTGAAGCGCACATTCTTGCCCAACAACCGATGGGTACCTATAATAATATCGATCTTGCCCTCCGCCAGGTCGTCGAGAATCTCGCGAGTCTGTTTCGTCGTCTTGACCCGGGAGAAATTCTCGACCCGCACCGGAAAGTCCTTCAGCCGCCGCGAAAAAGTACGATAATGCTGGAGGGACAAAACCGTAGTCGGCACCAGCACCGCCACCTGCTTTCCGTCGGTAGCCGCTTTGAAGGCCGCGCGAATCGCGATCTCGGTCTTCCCGAACCCCACGTCGCCGCAGACCAGCCGATCCATCGGCACCGCCTGCTCCATATCCTCCTTCACGGCCTGCGTAGCGCTCTGCTGGTCGGGCGTGTCCTCGTAGAGGAACGAAGCCTCCAACTCCTGTTGCAGAAAGCCGTCGGGCGAGTAGGCATATCCCCGGCTCGCCTTCCGCCGCGCATAGAGGGCGATCAGCTCCCGGGCAATGTCCTTGACCTTGCTTTTCGCGGTCTGTTTGAGCTTCTGCCAAGCCCCCGAACCAAGTTTGTGAATCTTCGGTTCCGGCGCGTCCTTATCCTTGTATTTGCTGATCCGGTGCAGAGAGTGGACGTTGACGAAGAGGATGTCGTTGTCGCGGTAGACCAGCTTGATAAACTCCTGCACCACGCCGTTGGTCGTGCTCCGCACCAGCCCGCCGAATTTCCCCACCCCGTGGTCGATGTGCACCACGTAATCGCCCACCTGCAACGCATTGAGTTCGGCCACAGTCATGCTCTCGCGCCGGTCAATCTCGTTGGGAACGGTGTAGCGGTGGTAGCGGTCGAAAATCTGGTGGTCGGTGTAGAGGGCGAGGTGCAGAGCGGGCAAGACGAACCCTCCGTGCAAGGTGAGCGGCACATGGCCGTATCCCACGTGCTCGAGCCCCACGGAGTCGAAGACGTTTTCGAGCCGCTCCATCTGGGCGCGGTTCTCGGTAAGGATATAGGTGGTTCTCCCCTCGTCGTTCCCTCGCCGAATATCGTCGGCGAGCAGTTCGAAGTTTTTGTTGAACTGGGGTTGCGGCGAAGCTCCGAAGTCGATATCGGCTCCCCCGGCCACCCGCTCGGGCGCATGGACATTCAGCGAAATCCACCGCCAGGCCTGGGTCTCGGCAACGAACTGTTTCCGGCTGGTCACCTGGCTGTCGATGGCGGAGGGCTCGTCGAGCTCGCCGAGGAGCTTCGTCCGAATCTGGTCGAGCCGACCGAGAAAGTGGACGGGGTTGGTCATCCACAAGGTCACCTCTCCGGGGCCGATATACTCCGGCAGCGAGACGCGTTTTTCAGCCAATTCCGGATTTTTGAGGTTGGGTACGATCTCGATCTCGTCGCGGGTTTCGGTCGACAGCTGGGTGCCGACGTTGAAAAGCCGGATCGATTCGATGTCGTCGCCGAAAAAGTCGATCCGGTAGGGTTTGTTGTCGCCGAACGAGAAGAGGTCGATGATCCCGCCGCGTCGGGCATACTGGCCGGGCTCAGCGACGAAATCGACGTGCTCGAACCGATAGTCGACGAGCTGTCGTTCGAGTTCGTCCATGCCGATCCGTTGTCCTTTCCGCACGCGGAGGGTGTTTTCGGCGAGTTTCTGCCGGTCGGCGACTCGTTCGATGAGGGCTTCGGGATAGGTACAGACGATGAGGGGTTTGCCGGATTCGCAGCTCCCGGCGAGGGCGGTCAGCACGGCAGTGCGCTGGACGATCCCGGCGGGGTCTTCGCGCCGGGTCTGGACGGAGCGTTTATAGGCGGTGGGATAAAAGAGTATCGCACCGGGAAAGTCTTCCCCGGCGATGTTGATAAGGTCGTTGCAGAGATAGGAGGCGTCGTCGCGGTCGTCGGCAACGAGCAGATGGATGCCGCCTTTCTGCCGGGCGATGCCGCGGACGACAAAGGCGAGCAACGACCCGGCCAACCCCCGAATCCGCAAGGTGCGCTCGCTCTCGTACCGCTCCCGAAACTCGACTTGCGAGGCACTCTCGTCGATCCGCTGCACTAACTGCTCTATGGTCATCTTTCGTGATGATTATCTTTTTGATTGTCCGTACTTGCCCTGGAGTGAACTGTTCTTTTTCTGAAGAAAAAGAACCAAAAAGACTTTAGGAGGATGCTTACGCATCCTAAAGCTGCCGGCGGCCCGATTCTTGGACTCTTCTTTGGGCCGGGAGTTGTAGCGCGCTAATGCGAGCTAAACTTTGGGCGCGCTACAACCCCGACCCAAAAGCAATCACAAAGACTGAGGACTGCGGAGCCTAAGGAGTAGCGTAGCTATCACGAAAGTTTTTGGTGCCGCTTTTTACAAAAAGCGGCAGTTCCCTGCGGGTAGACACGAATAAACGAAGATTATTCAGACAACGAAAGGAGCGACTATCGCGTCGCGTCCGTCATGCGTCCCGCCCGTTCGAGCAACTCCGACAGCCGATCCATGTCCGGCGTGAGGATGATCTCCGTCCGTCGGTTTTGGGCCCTCGCCTCCGGATCCGTTCCCCCCACCAGCGGCACATACTGGCTGCGTCCCGCCGCCGTGATCCGCTTCGGCGTAATCCCCCGGTTCCGCAGCAGGATGCGCACCACCGCCGTCGCCCGGTGGACACTCAAGTCCCAATTATCGATGATTTGATCTCCCTCTTTGGAGCGATACGGCAGATTATCCGTGTGCCCCTCCACCATGATCCGGATCGCCGGATTGCGCGCCAGCACCTCGCCCACCTTCATCACCGCCCGTTCGCCCGCCGGCGACACCTCCGCCTTTCCCAGCTCGAACAGCAGCTTCTCATCCACCGACACATAGATCATCCCCCCGCGTTCCGAGACCGTCAGCCCCTCGCTGTCGAAATCGCGCAGCGCCTCGCCCAGCAGCGTCCTCACCTCCGTCAGGATCCTCGTCCGCTCCTTGAGCAGCGTCCGGAGCTCCGCATTCGTCAACCCCTCCGCATAGTGCGTCGAGTCCAGCGCCTGATATTGCGCCTCCAGCGCCGCCCGCTGCTCCCGCAACTGTTCGTTCTCCGCCCGGAGCGTCGCGCTCCCCGTCTCGCACCTCAACGCCCTCGTCTGCGTTTCGCGGTATTTCTTCATCGAGACGCACGACACCCCGCCCCACAAAACCACCACCGCTCCGAGCATCGTCGCCCCGACTATTTTTCCATTTTTCATAAGGCGAAGGTACAAATTTTCTATCTTTGTGATTATGCCCACCGCTGAAAAGAAGACGCAAGCCACCACCTACCTCGACCGGATCGACTCGCCGGCCGACCTGCGACAACTCGCCATCGACGAGCTGCCGGCCTACTGCGCCGAGCTGCGGGAGTTCATCATCCGCGAAGTATCGACCAATCCGGGGCACCTCGGCTCCAGCCTCGGAGCAGTGGAGCTGGCCGTGGCCATCCACTACGTCTACGACACCCCGAACGACAAACTCGTCTGGGACGTGGGGCACCAGGCCTACGCCCACAAAATCATCACCGGTCGGCGGGATCGGTTCCACACCAACCGCAAGCTGGGCGGCATCAGCGGTTTTCCGAAGATGAGCGAGAGCCCGTTCGACGCTTTCGGAGCGGGACACTCCTCCATTTCGATTTCGGCCGCGCTGGGACTGCTGCGGGGCATGCAGACCGAGACAGGCGGGAGAGCGAAGTGCGTGGCCGTGATCGGCGACGGAGCGATGACCGGCGGCTTGGCTTTCGAAGGGCTCAACAACGCCGGAGCCGATCCGGCGAACGACCTGCTGGTCGTGCTCAACGACAACCGCATCTCGATCGACCCGAACGTCGGGGCACTGAAAGAGGCCTTGCTGGAGATCAGCACCTCGCGCCACTACAACTGGTTCAAGGATACGACCTGGCGCGCGCTGGATCGGACACCGCGGCTGCGGCGGATGATCCAGAAGATCGTCAATGGCGCCAAATCGTTCTTCCTGCACCAGAGCAACCTCTTCGAATCGTTCAATTTCCGGTATTTCGGGCCGGTGGACGGGAACGACGTCGTGGCACTCGTGCGGGCGCTGCGCGACCTGCGGAGTCTGCCGGGGCCGAAGATCCTGCATACGCTGACAGTCAAAGGGAAGGGGTATGCGCCGGCTGAGCGGGATCAGACCGAGTGGCACGCACCCGGAAAGTTCGATCCGGAGACAGGCGAACGGTTTGCGGCCGCAAAGGCCGAATCCGGCATGCAAACGCTGAGGTTTCAGGAGGTATTCGGCCACACGCTGGTCGAGCTGGCGGAGGCGGACGAGCGGATCGTGGGGATTACGCCGGCGATGCCGACCGGCTGTTCGATGAGCCTGCTGATGGAGCGAATGCCGGATCGGGCCTACGACGTAGGGATCGCGGAGGGACACGCCGTGACCTTTTCGGCGGGGCTGGCGGCGGCGGGACGCGTGCCGTTCTGCAACATCTACTCGTCGTTCATGCAGCGGGCGGTGGACAACATCATCCACGACGCCGCTTTGCAGCGGCTGCCGGTGGTGCTCTGCCTGGATCGTGCCGGGCTGGTGGGAGAAGACGGGGCGACGCACCACGGGGCGTTCGACCTTTCTCTGCTGCGGGGGATTCCGGAGCTGACGATCGCGGCGCCGATCGATGCCATGGAGTTGCGGAACCTGATGTACACGGCGACGCTGGCGAACAATGGGATGTGGGTGATCCGCTATCCGCGGGGCGGGGCCTTTGCGGCGGGGGAAGTGCTCGGGGCACCCTTTTCGCGTATAGAAGTGGGGAAAGGACGTGTTTTGAACGAGCCTGAAAACGCGAATGTTGCGATACTTTCCATCGGCGCGATCGGGCTGGAGGCGGCTATGGCGGTGGAGGCTTTGGCCGGAGAGGGGATTGCGGTGGCACACTATGATTTACGGTTCGCCAAGCCGCTGGACGAGGAGTTGCTGCTGCGGATCGCGACGCGGGGTTATCGACGGGTGGTGACGGTCGAGGACGGGGTGATTGCGGGGGGCGTAGGCTCGGCGGTGTTGGAGTTTCTGTCCGACCGGAACCTGCTGGGCGGGGCCGTGCGGGAAGTGGTGCGGCTGGGGCTGCCGGATCGGTTCGTGGAACACGGAGCGGTGGGCGAGCTTCGGCGGGCGTGCGGCATCGATGCCGAATCCCTGGCGGAACGGATCAAGGGTTTTGCGGCGGCGGATTAGTATCGTTAGTATCCTCAACAAAAAAAGGCTTCGGAATTTTTTCCGAAGCCTTTTTTCGTCCCCTCGCAAACCCGAACGAGCCATTCGCAAACCGCCCGCAGCCCGCAGCAGAGACCGATTCTATCTTCGCAACAGAGGCTCCGCACCGCGAGCCCCTGATTCACCCACCCAGGCCGTCCGACCGGCATTCCCTGCCCCGATTGCTCCACCCTGATCCCCGCCGACCTGAATCGCTGCTCGATCCTGGTCGGGATTTCGTCTGTCCGTGCTGCGGCTGCCGGCTCGTCCTGATGCGCGAAGCCTCGGCCCAAGCCCTCGGCGAGTTGGAAAAGGTCGCCGAAACGCAACGGAACGTCGCGAATAAAAGTCGTGTCAACCTTTAACCCTTTATTTGTCGAATTCCGATGAGATCCGCTATTTTGCGCCTGTTCCTCCTGGCCCTCCCCCTCCTCCCGAGCGCCGGCCACACCCCCCTGACGCGCCGAACCCTCCCCTCCTCTCCGGCCGTCGCGGTAGAGACCCTGCGACAAACGCTCCGCGCAGCCGACACCCTGTCGAGACCGGTCGTTCTTCCGGCTTCGTTCGACGAGGCGATCGACCTGATCCAGAACCTCCGCCCGCAGGAGATAACGCTCGATGGCGAGAATCGGCTCCGTTTCCGGTACTCCGACAAATGGTTTCTGCACGCAGACGAGGGCCCGTGAAGCGAACAGTCATACATCCTGTACGAACGCTCCGCCGACGGACGACTCGCCCCGGTCGTCCGCTTCACGGGCCGGAAACGGCGCAACGATTAACTATAAAAAGGTATGAAGTATTTTACGGTAGAGGAGTTGTGCCGTTCGGCGACGGCGGCAGCCCGGAAAATCGACAACCGACCGCCGAACGAGGCGGCCGATCGACTGCAAACCCTGATCGAGGAGCTGCTCGACCCGATCCGCGCCGCGTGGGGAGCTCCCGTGACGGTCAATAGCGGTTACCGGTCGCCGGAGCTGAACGCAGCGGTGGGCGGTGTCGCGACGTCGCAACACATGCGGGGCGAAGCGGCCGACCTGAGCGTGGGCGCTCCGGCGGCCAACGAACGGTTTTTCCGCTGCATCGAAGAGCTGCAACGGGCCGGAACGATCGAATTCGACCAACTGATCGACGAAGCCCACTACCGTTGGGTACATATCTCCTACCGCCGCGGGGCGAACCGGAGGCAGGTGTTACATCTGTAAACCGCCCTCGTCCCATAGCAAAACGAGAGGCTCGACCATTCAGTCGAGCCTCTCGTTTTATACGTTCCGCACCTCAAAGCGGCATGTCGTCCGCCGAGATATAGCCGTGCATCAAGGCATAGAGGGTCAGTCCCGGAACCGTTTTGATGCCGAGTTTGGCGGTAATATTTTTGCGGTGGGTCAGGACGGTATTGAGGCTGATGTGCAACCGGTCGGCAATCTCTTTGTTGATCGCTCCGCTGACCACCAGACGCAGCACCTCGACCTCGCGTCCGGAGAGGTCGGTCGAAGATTTCTCGTCCTCCGACCGGTCGTCTCGCCAGAGTCGCCCGATCTGCTCCACCACCTCCTCCAGCGTGCCGCGGGTCGATACGACATACGGCGCCTCGCAGCCGCCACCGCCGCTCTCCTGCGGCGCGAGAATCACGCAGCGCGCCCGATGGGTCAGAAAAAAATCGACTTCGGTCACGAACGCCGCACTGTCTGTAAAATAGAGGTCGAAGGCTCTCTCCTCGCGCAAAGCGTCGTCCACGGCGGCGAAACATTCGACCTCCACCGGGGCGAAATAGCGCTCCAGCAGGGCCGCCAGCCCGGCGCGTTGCAGCAGGTCGGACAAGACAACGGCTACGCGCAGCATAAGGCATCGATCAAAGGGGTGAGTATGCGGTCGCGGATGCGGTTGTGCTGGCGGATGTCGCGTTCGATGCTCCCGATGGCAAAGATGACGGCATAGGCCAGATTGTCATCGTATTCGCCGCTCAGGTGGCGCACCATGATGCTGCGCAGGTCGCGCAGCAGCCCGACGGTCGGATCCTCCTCTTCGTCCGCAGCGGTCTGAGGCGCCGGGCACGGCCTCGGCACACTCCCCTGCGGCACCGTCCCTGCGCTCAAAGCGGCACAATACGGGAACCAGACCTCGGCATCGTAGTCGATGGCGGCGATCAAACTCTCCTTGAACCGCTCGAAAAACCGCCCGAGCAAAGCGAGCTGGCTGTTTTCGCCGCCGCCGGCGATCAGCCGGGCGAGGTGCCGCTCGATGTTAGGCAGCTGGTAGTGCAGATAATAGGCGTTGGTTTTGCTCAGGTAATCGACGATTCGGCTGACATGAAACGATTTGAGACGCTGTTCGGGAAAATACTCGTCGAACAGGTAGGTATTCATGAGCAGAAGCATGAATTCCGGATCGAGCCGATGTTCGTCGCACACGGCGGCGAGGGTCCGATCGCCCAACCCGAGCCGAATGCCGAACCGGTTCACGAGGGGGATCAGACTGGGATGCTGCTCCAGTGCCGAACTCAACGGGGTGTCGCTTGTCAATAGTGCCATGTCGTAAAGATAACGATTTTTCCCCTGACGCTTTTTGGTACAGGACGGAACTGCCACTTTTTGGAAAAAGCGGCATCAAAACCGACGCAGCAGCCGAGTTGCCATCAAGTTTACTTGAATGGCCGAGGCGCAAGGAGGAAACCTTAAGGTAAACTTTTATGAAGAAAAGGTACGGTTCTATCCGGCTCAAAGAACGACAGGCAGAAATATCGTTATCTTTACGAGATGAAACAGAGTATAGCCTTGTCGTTGGTCGAAGGCATCGGGAGCCGCCACATGCGGAAGTTGCTCGACACCTTCGGGAGCGCCGCCGCCGTTATGGAAGCCGACATCGAGCAGCTGATGAGCGCCGGTCTGCCCCTGCGTCTGGCCCAGCGCGTCGCCTCTCACGCCAGCGAAGCCCGTGCCCGGAGCGTGCTCGACCTCTGCGAACGCACCGGCGTCCGCGTACTGACCAGCGAAATGGACGCCTTTCCCCGCGCCTTCGCCGAATGTCCCGACGCCCCCTGCGTGCTGTACGTGCGCGGCGACATCGACTTCAACAACGGCCACTGGCTCTCCGTCGTCGGCACCCGGAACGCCACACCCGGCGGCACCGCCGCCACGGAACGCGTCGTTCGCGACCTCTCCCTGCGGAGCTCCGACACCGTCATCGTCAGCGGTCTGGCCTTCGGCATCGACAAAGCCGCCCACGTCGCCGCCCTGAAATACCGGCTCCGCACCGTCGCCATTATGGCCGGCTGGGTAGACGACATCGTACCCCGGAGCCACTACTACCTCGCCCGCCAGATCCTCGAATCCGGCGGCGCCATCGTCTCCGACATGCCGCCCGGCACCGTCATCGACCGCGGCAACTTCCTCAGCCGCAACCGGCTCATCGCCGGGCTGAGCGCCGCCACCATCGTCGTCGAATCGGCCGCCCGCGGCGGTTCGTTAGTCACCGCCGACATCGCATCCAGCTACCACAAAGAACTTTTCGCCCTTCCCGGCCCCATCGACGCACCGGCCAGCGAAGGGACGAACATGCTCATCCGGTCGAACAAAGCCATCCTGTACCAGAGCGCCGAAGACGTGTGGGACACCCTGAACTGGTCGGCCGAACCGCCACGGGCGACGACCGAAGCCCCCTCCCTTTCCGCGCTCACCGAGCGGCAGCGGATGGCCTACGAAGCCTTTCCCGAACGACAGCGGTTAGATGCCGAGACCCTGGCCGACCTGTGGCAGGTACCCCTGTGGGAGGCATCGAGCCTCGTGGGCCAGCTCCGCGCCAAAGGCCTCGTAGCCGTCGACCCCTATAAATGCTACTACAAAATCTGACCGCCATGAAAAACCTCCTCGTCACCGGAGCCACCGGACTGGTGGGCAGTCACCTGATCGCCGAACTGCTGCGCCGCAACCGGTCGGTCGACCCAGCGGAACGCTGCGAAATCACAGCCGTCGCGCACTCCGAAACCTCGTGGAACCGCCTCGAATGGCTCCTCCGGCACGAAAAACTCGACAGAGAGCCATACCGGAAATCGGTCGCCGCGCTGGAATATATCGATGACTGTCGGCAAACCCTGGCCGATTGCCGCCCCGACACGATCTTCCACTGCGCGGCCCAAGTCGCCGTAGGCTCGGCCCACAACGGCGAACAATTAGTGAGCCGGAACGTCGAAATCACTCACAACCTCGCCACCGCCGCCCTCGAAATGCCATCGGACACCCCCCGTCCGCTGTTCGTCCACGTCAGCTCCATCGCCGCGCTGGGACACGCCGCCGGGCCCTCGGGCCGGATCGACGAGAGGGCGATCATGGAGAACCTCGCCGGCGCATCGCCCTACGCCCGGAGCAAATTCCTCTCCGAGAACGAAGTCTGGCGCGCCGCGGCACACGGACTGCCCGTCGTGATCGTCAATCCGGCCGTCATCGTCGGCCTCCAGGCCCCGGAAACCGGCTTTTGGCTGAACGGTCTTTTTCGGGCAGCCCGCAAAGGGGCCAACCGGTTCTGGCTCGACGGCGAAACCGCTTTCGTCGCCGCCACCGACGTGGCACGCGCCATGATTTTGCTGGCCGAAAATCCCGAATCCTGGGGAAAACGATACATCCTGTCAGCCGAAAATCTCTCGTTCCGGCGTTTTTTAGGAGCCATCGCCCAGGCCGTCGGCCGCTCCGAACCCACCCTTCGCGTGCCCCGCTGGCTGCTGAAAACGAGCGTTCCGCTCTTTCCCTCCATGGGCGCCGTCATCGCCCCCCACACCCCTGTCGACGGCTCCGCCATCCTGAGCGCCGTTCCGTTCCGCTACACCGAACTGTCGGAACTCTGGCCCCAAATCGCCCTCGCGACCGAAAAAATTTGATAATTCGAATTTTAATACCGAAATTTGCACTCTGTTTTATTCATTCAACCGACCTGAAAAGCAATGAAAGTTTGTCAAATCACCGGGAAAGGGGCGCAGGGCGGACACAACGTGTCGCACTCGAACAAGAAGACCAAGCGCACGTTCAGCCCGAATCTGAAGAGCAAACGGTTCTTCCTCGAAGAGGAAAATCGTTGGGTGACGCTGAAAATTTCGGCGGCTGCTATGCGTACCATCAACAAGAACGGCTTGAGCAAAGCACTGAAAAACGCTGCTGCGCTGCCGAAGATTTACTAACCGTTAGTCCGAGAGATCGAAAAAAATGGCTAAAAAAGGAAACCGCGTACAGGTGATCCTGGAGTGCACCGAGCACAAGGAGAGCGGGATGCCGGGTATGTCCCGTTACATCACCACCAAGAATAAGAAAAATACGCCGGATCGGATGGAACGCAAGAAATACAATCCGATTCTGAAACGTGTGACCGTTCACCGCGAAATTAAATAATCGTCATGGCAAAGAAAGTAGTCGCTACGCTCAAAACCGCCGCAAACGGCAAGAACGTAACCAAATGCATCAAAATGGTGAAGTCGGAAAAGACCGGGGCTTATACGTTCAAAACCGAGATCGTTCCGAACGAAGAGGTGAAAGATTTCTTCGCAAAGAAGTAGTCCAGATATTTTCTCCTCCTTTTCCGCATTTTTGCATCTCCTTATCTCGATCGTCGAGGAGAGAGAATGCGATGTAAAGAAAAGAAACCATTTACGAGACGTCGTTTACGCCGTCAGAGGGGTTTAGAACGGCGTAAAGCGGTGCCGGTTCCGAAATTCAAATTTCGGAACCGGCACCGCTTTTTTAGATCATCTGCGTCCAATGTCTTTCACCGATATGCGGCCCACTCCCGCACCCCGCCCCGGGCTACCGCCATTCGCACTCGGGGATGCTGGGGGGCTTGGGCTATCACGGTTTCAACTGGTCTTCGACAACATACAACGACAACGGGATGTATCTGGATTTCAACACAGAGAACCTCTATCCCAGCGGTGCGAATCGTCGTGCCTACGCTCTTCAATTGCGCTGCCTCTCGGAATAAACGGGGCAGGAGAGCTTTCGACGGAACCGATTGGGGACTTAGAACCCGGGCTTGGGCCCACTTTTCCATTCTGAGTTTGCGGATCACTGAATTGTGCGACACCCCCGGGCTTCCGCCGCCACACTTCGGGTTCGTTGGGTGGCATCTGTGATGAAGTATACGGTTGGTCGGCTTCGGCAGGCGAAACAAATGGGAACGGGTTACGTTCCTTAACGACAAGGTTTCAACCTACATGGGAGCACAATCGCGCTTTCGGCTTTCAGTTGCGTTGCCTCTCGGAATAAACGCCGCGGGCCCGCGGGGCAAGGGGCTGGAGCTACCCTAACAATTGGCAGCCTCTACCCTATTTTGAGTTGAATCTTGCAGTTCGTAGAACCGCGCCGCTGATGCGTCGCTACTCGCTTTCAGCCCAAAGCACACCCAATTTTCCGTCCTGTGTCGGCCTCACTGCGGCTCCGCTCTCGCTCCGCCGGTACCGAGCGGCACCCGAAAGATGGGCGTGTCTACTCCTAAACGTCGCCCGCGGCAATTCTTGCCGGATTGGCCGAGTGCCAACCGGCAGAATATGCCATCTCACGCGGGCGGGCGACGGAGTTTTCGGCAGAATCGATTTGTTCGCGCGCCTTGGGAAATCTTGTCAAAACACGCAAGCGAGGTTTGACGATTTCCC
>NZ_CAJTUJ010000009.1 GCF_910579375.1 uncultured Rikenella sp. | reverse complement strand
GGAGACCCGCAACTCGCCATGCTTGTTTTAGGCCCCACAGGCTTCAACCCGCTAAGGCAATTGCATTTTCGCAAGTTCAATCGCGTCTCCGCTGGCGGTGAACTGCTGTAGGCTAAGAGCGAATAGCGCGATTCCGAGAGGAATCGCCGTCCTCGGCGAGAGCGACGCATTAGCGGCGCGGGGGGTGCGCGCCGAGGACGAACCTCGCAAAACGGGGGCGGTGAATGGGGCGTTGTAGTTGCGGATCGCAGAGCCGCGCGGGTCGGACGCCTGCCCACGGGCGGCCCGCAACACGTCGCTCCCGCGTCGAGAGTTGCTGTACCTCCCGGGCGTCCGCCCGCAAAATCAAATTGAAGTAGGGTAGAGTAGAGGTTGCCGGATATTTAGGGTAGACCCGGCCAGCTTTCGAGTGCCTCTCGTCCCCGTTTATTCCGAGAGGCAACGCAACTGAAGACAGTGGCCGCGGATAGTTGTACTGCCGGAGTTGAAGTATTGCATGTTGAAGTACAAACTGCCATTACCGGTATTGCTGGCTGTGGACGAGCTACTGAATCCGTCGTACCCGACACCCGTCAGATTTCCCAATCGGTTGTTGTTTCCTCCGTCGCGGTAGCCCGGGGCGGGAGCAGCCAGAAAAGAAAAGGAGCTCCCGGAATAGAAACTCCCTCTGTAAAATGCGCCGAATGAGGCATCAGTACGCCATCACCTCGTCGAGGAACATCCAAGCCGGATTGCCCTGTCCGATATGCCCCTCCGGCAGCGGCCCGTTTTCGATCCGGAACCGGATGTAGCGCGCCTGTACTCCGCCCGGAATCGATGCACCGAAGTAATGCGCACCGCTTCCTGCCGTCAAACTGTCGCTCCCGTCGATCCGCACCGGATGGCCGTAATGCGTCCCGTCGGTCGAAAATTCGAATACGGCCCCTCGCGGTAAAACGATCCACGATCGCGGTTCGTTGTCCGCATTGAAGCCCACGTGCCGCAAGCTCCGCACCGTTCCCAAATCGATAGTTCCTGCCGCATCGATGCCGTTGAAGCCGATCCATTCCGGACGCACATAACTGTCACCCCCCATCGCATTGTCCACCAAAGCCGCAGCCCCGCCGTTCATGTACGGTGCCGACGGCGCCTGTTCCAACGTCACCGCCGCATCTTTCAGCGCACTCTTGTAGAACCGATAGCTCTTCACCTGGCTGTCCGACCGTCTGTTCGCCGATCTCTCCATGGCGATCGCTCGCAATTTCAACTCCGCATCTCCCGTGAGCGTAATCCCGCCGACCGGTACGATCGGAGAGGCGGAGGTCGGTTCCGAACCGTCCAACGTGTAGACGATCTTCCGCGGCTGCGGTGCCGCACATTTCGGAAACAGGGTCATCGAGTGGCCGAATACCCGCAGCGTATCTTCGATGTACGGCTCGAATACCGCCTCCGCGAGCATCTGCTCTGCGGTCAGGGCATCTTCGGACGGAATCTGAACCACCGGTCGGTCCGCCGGATCCGTCCCGAAATCTTTCGTCGGTTCAGACCCCATATGCAGCACGAGTTTGCCCCCCTCGTCGAGCATCGATTGGGTGATGTACGATTTCGTATACGGCTCTCCGTTCCACTCCGCCGACCGGATGTAGATGTTTTTTCCGTCCGAAGAGAGCCCTTCGGCTTCGATAATAAACGGCCGGCCGGATGCCGTCGTCGGCGCGATTTCGACCCGTTCGAAAGTCGGCGTCCCCAAAACGTAGACCCCCGATCCCGGGGTCACGGGGTAGAAGTCCATGGCGCTCAAAACGTACCAGGCCGACATCTGGCCGCAGTCCTCATTGCCGCACAACCCGTCCCGCGCCGTGGTGTACATCGTCCGTTTGATCTCGTCCACCCGCTCCTGCGTCCGCCACGGCGCCCCCGCGAACGAGTAGAGATAGGCCACCTGATGCGACGGCTCGTTGCCGTGCGCGTACTGGCCGATCAGTCCCGAAACGTCCGGCGAATGGTCGTTCGTCGTAGTCGGCGCCTCGAACATCGCGTCGATGGCAGCGATATAAGCGCTGTCGCCGCCCAGCATGCTGATATGAGTCGTCACGTCCTGCGGCACGAAGAAACGATAGTGCCAGGCATTCCCCTCGGTGAAGTCTCCCTGTCCGAGGATCGAGATTTCGGTCGGGTCGAACGGCGTGCGGAATGCGCCCGTTGAGAGCCGACCCTTGAAGAAACCGTCTGCCGGATCGAATTGATTTTTATACGATTGCGCCCGACGGATGAAGACCCGATACAGGCTGTCGTTCCCCAGCGCCTGGGCCATTCGGGCGATGCACCAGTCGTCGTAGGCGTACTCCAATGCCTTGGAGACCGAATTGTTCTCCTTGTCGGCCGGCAGGTAACCCAACTGCCGGTAGTGTCCGATTCCGCCGTGTTCGCGTTGCATGGCGCTGTGTACCATCGCCTTCAGCGCTTCGTCCCCCTCTTCGGCCGAGAGTTCGCCCTTGAAAAAAGCATCGGCGATGATCGGCACCGAGTGGTAACCGATCATGCAGTTGTTTTCGTTCATGTGCAGGTCCCACACCGGCAGTCTGCCGGTCTGCCGGTAGTAGCGCAGCATGGAGCGGGCGATCTGCGCATTGACTTCCGGCTGCACTAAGGTCAGCAGCGGGTGTAGCGCGCGGAAGGTGTCCCACGTGGAGAAGATGCTGTAATTCGCCCCTTCCGTCGAATCGGTCGGGTGAATCTCGCCGTCCGCTCCGCGATACCGGCCGTCGGTGTCCGTAAAGAGTACCGGTGCGATAAAGGAATGGTACAGAGCGGTGTAGAATATACGCCGGTCTTCGTCCGTCCCGCCCGAAACGGTGATCCGTCCCAGTTCGCGATTCCACTGGTCACGCGCTTCTGCCGCCAGCGTGTCGAACGATTTGCCTGAGGTTTCCGCCGCCAGATTGCGCCGGGCCCCCTCGATATCCACAGCCGACAAACCCACTTTCACCTCCCAGTTCTTGGTGTGCTCCTCCGGGGAAAGGGCCAGTACGACCTCTTTCCCCATCCCTTCGGTGACGGTCGTGTCGCGTCCGTCGATCCGTGCCCGAATCTCGCGGATGGGGGCCGAAAATTCAGCCCGGAAGAAGACCGTATGATCTGCCGCCCAGCCGTTCGACCGCCGCCACCCTTCGATCGTCTGGTCGTCGACCTGACGGAATGCTGCTTCGCGCACGTTGTCCTGTATCCCGTGCCGCAGGTCGAGCATCAGGTGTTGGTTGTCGCTGTGTTCGTAGGTGTATCGGTGAATCCCCGCATGCGGCGTGGCGGTCAGTTCGACTTTCACGCGCGGATCGTCCAGGTAGACGCTATAGTATCCGGCCGAAGCCTTTTCGCTCTTGTGGTTGAACCGCGAGCGATAGCCGCTGTCCGGCTCGGCTTTGGTTCCCGGTTCGAATCGGACAGGCCCGATGGCCGGCATGAAGAGGATGTCTCCCAAATCCGCACCTCCCGTCCCGCTCAGGTGGGTGTGCGAGAAGCCGATCAGGCTCGAATCGCTGGCGTGATAGCCGGAACACCAGTCCCATCCCTCGGTGTCGGTGTCGGGCGAGAGTTGTACGAAGCCGAACGGCGTGGTCGCTCCGGGGAAGGTGTGTCCGTGGGCGTCGGTGCCGATAAAGGGATCTACGTAGTCGGCCGGATCGCCGTGAGAGCCACAGGAAGCGAGTGTCAGAACGCCGGCGGCTAAGATGAGGAGTTTTTTCATCTGTTTCGGGGCAGTTTTCGACAAAGATATTGATTTTTAATGCTACTTTTATCGTCCGAAGGGATTTTACTATGGAATTGAATTTACTGACTCCGACCCGATGGGTGGATTACGAATTGATCGACTGCGGAGGCGGTCGGAAACTGGAGCGTTTCGGGCGGGTGGTCACGGCGCGGCCGGAGCCGCAGGCATTGTGGGCGCCGTCGCTCTCGGAGGGGGAGTGGGAAGCGCGGGCGGGGGCGGTGTTCCGCAAAAACAGGGGGAGCGAGGAGCGGGGCGAATGGGTGTTGAAACGCGGGACGCCGCAGCAGTGGTCGATCGATTATGCGGGCGAGGGGGGCTGGCGTATTCGGTTGCGGCTGGGGCTGACGTCGTTCAAGCATGTGGGGGTCTTTCCGGAGCAGGCGGCCAATTGGGACTATATCTACGAGACGGTCAGGCGGTTGCGCGGGGCGGGGGTGGAGCGGCCGGCGGTATTGAATCTGTTTGCGTACACGGGCGGGGCTTCGCTGGCTGCGTGCGCGGCGGGGGCGGAGGTGACGCATGTGGACTCGGTGCGCCAGACGGTGACGTGGTCGCGCGAGAATATGGAGGCGTCGGGGCTGGAGGGGATCCGGTGGGTGGTGGAGGATGCGATGAAGTTCGTCCGTCGTGAGGTGCGGCGGGGGCATCGTTATCATGGCATTGTGCTCGATCCGCCGTCGTATGGCCGGGGGCCGGAGGGCGAAAAATGGGTGCTGGAGGAGCAGATCGGGGAGATGTTGGCGTTGTGTGCGGAGTTGCTGGAGGAGACGGGGTGTTTTGTGGTGCTGAATCTCTATTCGATGGGGTTGTCTGCTCTGCTGGCGCGGACGCTGGCGGAGTCGGCATTTCCTCAGGCGGCAGGGGCGGAGGTGGGACAGGGGGAGTTGTATGTGGCGGATGGGGCGGGCAAGCGGTTGCCGTTGGGGGTATTTCTGCGGTTCCGGCGGTTGTTTGGGTAGTTCCAACCCGTTTTCGTGTGCCTCTCTTCTCCGTTTATTCCGAGAGGCAACGCAACTGAAAACCGTAGGCGCGGGTATGTGCACGATGGGGATCGAGTGCTGTCACGTGGAAAAACAAGTGCCTTCCATTTGTGCCACCGGCTGTCGAGGAACAACTGTAGCCGTAACTGCCGACACCGTATAATGCTCCCGTAGTGTAGTGGCGTTCGCCCGGGGCGGGTTTATTCCTGTTTACGTTTTGAACTGACTCCTGCGGTTCGAAGAATCGGCCGGAGCCATCCTAAATTAGATATCTCTACAATGGCCCATTTGTGCGGACGAAGCTTGCGGGCCTCCGCTGGGGGAGGCTTCGGCCCGCGCGACCCTAAAGGGTCGCAGAAGCTCGGCCTTTTTCTGTTGGGTTCGTCTTCGGCGCGCCTCCCCCGCACCGGTGCCTTCGGGCACTCCGATCAGGTAGCCTCTACCCCAATAAGAGGACGGTGATTCCTCAAGGAATCGCGCTACTCGCTCTCAGCCTATAATAGGTCTCCGCCCCCATTCTGTCGGTTTCGGGCTGCGCGCTCCTGGGGTGGGCCGAAGTCCCAGCGCGCAGGCCCGGCGGTTCTACGAACCGCAAAAGCACGGACAACAGCTCGACCCGGCACAGCGGGAAAACCGAAACCGGTTTTCCCGCCCGAAGAACAGCACGGCCCAAAGCTCGCCCCAGTTCTCCGCCCCTGTATCCGCCTCACTGCGGCTCCGCTGTCGCTCCGCCGCATTTTGCCGTCGCCCGCGGCAATTCTTGCCGGATTGGCCGAGTGCCAACCGGCAGAATATGCCCTATTACGCGGGCGGGCGACGGATTTTTGCTCGGAATCAAGTTTTTCGCACGCCTTGGGAAATCTTATCAAAACGTGCCAGCACGTTTTGACGATTTCCCTCTTTAGGCATGGCGCGCGATTTAGTTTGAGGGTACTGCGCTCGGGCCGCGCGGGCCCCACGTCCCGTGGACGGGCGAAACTACGTTTCGCTGCGGCCGCCTCTACCCTCAATTCTTTGTCCGCGCCTCGTCTAAAGGAGGGAACTGCCCTTAGGCTGGCGGATCCCACTTACTTATAAGAGAGAGAGAATCCTGACAAAACACTCTGTGGGTGTGGCACGGGAAATGCTGGCGCATTTCCACTGGCAGTCTTGCCGGTTTAATAGACTGCGATTTCGTCTGCAAAGATCCAGGCCGGACTCCCTGCGCGCGGATGACCTTCCGGCAGAATCCCCCGATTCGTCGCCTCGATCCGCACGAAACGAGCCTCGGCCGCCTGTCTGAACCGGATATCTAACGGCCTGATAATCACCTCCGAAGTCGAATCCTGCTCAACCGCCACATCCACCGCCTCCGAATAGTTCCTGCCGTCCGCCGACGTCCACACCCTCAGCCGGGTCGGAAGCATGACCGACGTCGAACCGATGTGTTGCAGGAAACGCATCCAAACCCCCTCCAGCCGCCACACGCTGCCCAAATCCAGCGTCACATCCAGATTCGTCCCCTCGAACCCCTGCCACGCCGGACCGTCGCCCCGCTTGAAAGCATACCGGTTATCCACCAGCGCCGAATCTCCGCCGCCCGTGTAGGCCGAGTGGTAAGGATGGACATACGTCACCTTCGCCCCCGTCGCCGGGTTCAGTAGCCGGGGCGACGACAAGACGCATCCCGCAGGTTTCCCCCGCCGGAACGTGACCGCCGTCAGAGTCGCTGGCTCGGCAATCACGATCGAATCGGCATATACCGGCGCCTCCGCCGTCGGCATCGACCCGTCCAGCGTATACCGGATCGGATGGAGAGCCACCTCCGTCGCCAGCCGGATCACCAGCGCTCCCTCGTCGTTGAAATGCTGTTCGGCGATATACGGTGTGAACGCGCTCTCGGCATAATGCCATCCCCGGGCCGCATACCGGTCGTACTGCCGATCGAGCTTCCGTTCGAAACGGTACCAATCCTTGGCCGTCGTATCCGTCCACAATGCTTCGGAAAGGGCCGCCAGCCGCGGAAGCAGCATATATTCCACATGCTCCGGCGTGCGGATGTTTTCCGTCCAGATATTGGCCTGACCGCCCAGAATGTGATGCCTTTTGTCGGCCTCGACCTCCGGCCGAAGCGGGTCGAACGAGTAGACGCGCGGCACGCCGTTATAACCTCCCCACCCCTGCGGCTCGCACGGATTCTGGTTCTGATAGTGGTCGAAATAGACATAGTCCAGCGGCACCATCACCGCATCGTGTCCCGCATTGGCCGCCCGGACACCCCCCTCGAAACCCGTCCAGGACATCACCGTGGCGTCCGGCGCGAGACCTCCCTCCAGAATCTCGTCGTAGCCGATCATCCGCTTGCCCTTGGCATTGATGTATTTCTCCATCCGACGGACGAAATAGCTCTGCAACTCGTGTTCGTCCTTGAGCCCCTCGGCCTGCTTGCGGGCCTGACACAACGGACACCCGCTCCACTGCTCCTTGCCCACCTCGTCGCCGCCGATGTGGATGTACGGCGAGTCGGGAAAGAGTTCCACCACCCGGTCGATGATCTCCTGAAGGAAAAGAAACGTCGAGTCGTTGCCCGGACAATAGATGCCGCTCCCCGGCTTCGCCGTCGGACAGGCGAACTGCGGATAGGCGAAGGTCGCCGCCTCGGAGTGTCCCGGCATCTCGATCTCCGGAATCACCGTAATGTGCCGCGCCCGGGCATAATTCACGATCTCGCGGATATCCGCCTCGGTATAATATCCGCCATACGTATCCGTACTGTCCCGCCGCGATTCGTCGCTCAGCTCCAGCCCGATCCACGGCGCCAGCGGATCCTTGACCTTCCGCCACGCCGCTTTCCGGGCCAGCAGCGGATAGCGGTCGATCGCCAGCCGCCACCCGATACCGTCCGTCAGGTGCCAGTGGAAAGTATTGAGTTTGTGGTAAGCGAGGATGTCGATATACCGTTTGATGAAATCTTTCGGGAAGAAGTGTCGGCTCACATCCAAATGCGCCCCCCGCCACGGAAACCGGGGTGCGTCCTCGATCGTCACCGCCGGCACGTAGCCCGCCGAGTCCTTGAGCTGCTCCAACGTCTGCAACCCGTAGAAAATCCCCGCATCGCCCCCTCCGACCACCTCCATCCGTCCGTCGGCCACCGTCAGCCGGTAAGCCTCGGGATTCCGCAGCGAGGTGTCGATCACCGTCCGCACACTGTCCGCCACCCACCGGATCGTCCCCTCTCCCTCGACGATTCGGGCGGGTTGGGGAATCACGGCGATCTCTTCGGCCGCCCGTTGCGGCCCGCAGGCGTAGCACAGCGCCACAGCCCCTGCGGCAGCGGCGGTCGAGAGTCGGATGGTGGTCAGGTGTCGTTTCATATTCGAAAGGTTCAAAGTGTTCGTAAATTCCGTTTAAAGTTCCGCGATCATCCCGTCGCGCATGGCGATCCGCCGGTCGGACATGGCCGCGAGGTCGTTGTCGTGGGTCACGATGACGAAAGTGTAGCCGAACCGCTCCCGCAGCTCGAAAAACAGGCGGTGCAGGCTCTCGCGATTGACGCTGTCGAGGTTTCCCGAGGGTTCGTCGGCCAGCACCACCGCCGGGTCGTTCATCAAGGCCCGCGCCACCGCCACCCGCTGTTGCTCGCCCCCCGAAAGCTCGGCCGGTTTATGCCCGGCGCGGTGTTCCACCCCCAGCAGCTCCAGCAGCTCGGCTGCCCGCCGTTGCGCCGCAGCGCGCGAGGTGCGCCGAATCAGGGCCGGAATCATCACATTCTCGGTGGCGGTAAACTCGGGTAAAAGGTGGTGGAACTGGAAAATGAAGCCGATCTGTTCGTTCCGCAGCCGCACCAACTCGACCGGCCGCAAACTCCCCGTGTCGCGTCCCGCAATCTCGACCGTTCCGCTATCGGGCTGCGCGAGGGTGCCTATGATTTGCAACAAGGTGGTCTTGCCCGCCCCGCTGGGCCCGACGACGGTCACCACCTCGCCTCGGGCGATGTCGAGGTCGATCCCCCGAAGCACTTCGACCGTGCCGAATCGTTTTCGTATCTCTCTGCATCGTATCATCGTATGGACAAATATAGCGTTTTTCGCAATCGCTCGGTTCGCAGACCGCTATATCTTCCTTTTTCCTTATATTTGCTAAAAATAACCCGAACCAAAACGAGAGCTATATGAACTTCACCAAAGATTCCCGCACCGTGATGACGTTGGACGCGGGGGGAACCAATTTCGTATTCGGCGCGATCCGAGGCTGCGAAGAGATCGTCGAACCGATTCACCTGCCCTCGGCGGCCCATAACCTGGAGCTGAGCCTGGCCAACCTGATCAACGGTTTCCATGCCGTGCGGTCGAGGCTCAAGGAGGCGCCGGTGGCCATCAGCTTCGCCTTTCCCGGGCCGGCGGACTATCCGAACGGCATTATCTGGAACATCGGCAACCTGCCGGCCTATAAGGGTGGGGTGGCTGTCGGGCCGATGCTGGAGGCGGAATTCGGCATTCCGGTCTTCATCAACAACGACGGCGACCTGTATGCCTACGGCGAGGCGATCGAGGGGTATCTGCCGTGGGTCAATGCCCAGCTCGAAAAGGCGGGCAGCCCGAAACGGTATCGCAATCTGGTGGGGCTGACGCTCGGGACGGGCTTCGGCGGCGGGATCGTCCGGAACGGCGAACTGTTCCTGGGCGATAACTCGGCGGCGGCGGAGGTGTGGCTGCTGAGCCAGCGGTACCACCAGGAGCGGAATATCGAGGAGTCGATCAGTATCCGGGCTGTGCGCCGGGTGTACGGAGAACTCACGGGGACGCCGGCGGACAAGTTGCCGCATCCGAAGGACATCTACGAGATCGGGATCGGAGAGAAAGAGGGGGATCAGGCGGCGGCGTTGGAGGCTTTCCGGCGGATGGGACAGGCTCTGGGGGATGCGTTGTGCAATGTGCTGACGGTGGTGGACGGGATTGCGGTGATCGGCGGCGGTGTGGCGGGGGCGAAGTCGCTGTTCGTGCCGGCGATGATGGAGGAGGTGCACGGGCAGTTCGTGGGGGCTACGGGAGTGCAGTTCCCGCGGTTGGCGCAGAAGGCGTTCTATCTGGAGGACGAGGCGCAGATGGCCGATTTCCTACAGGGCGAGGTGAAACAGATTCAGGTGCCGCACACCAACGAGCGGGTGACGTACGATTCGATGCCGCGGGTGGGGATCGGTTTCTCGCGGATTGGAACGAGCAAGGCGATCAGCATCGGGGCGTATGCTTTTGCGCTGCATGCGCTGGATCGGATGGCGGTGGGCGGACGGAAATAGTTGTTTTGTGCGCCGGGTCGCGCGTATCAAAAATTGTCCTGTTTTCCGACCGAGGGAAGTCGTCTTGGTCGGAAAATGGGATATTTTTCTGTTCGGGTTTGCAATTTCCGAAAAATGTCTTACCTTTGTACTCGAATTATGATCGCGGGGTGGAGCAGTTGGCAGCTCGTTGGGCTCATAACCCAAAGGTCGGAGGTTCGAGTCCTCCCCCCGCTACTCAGACGGTTCGCATCGTACGATGCGAACCGTCTTTTTTGTTTGATAGTCTCGAATTGCGCTTTAGAGAGCTTTTGAGAGGGAACTTTTGGGCCTGAAAAGAAACCTCCGGGTGCACAATGGGGTGCACTGTCCGATTGATCTTTGATACAAAATAGTTGTTATCGCAAACCCTAAAATCCGTTGGTGTCCACTTTCCATCTCATCAAAGTGCATTTGACCTAGTTTTTTAGTTGCATCAACTCTCCCTGCGATAGCTTGAAGTAAATTTTGAATTCCTTCAGGACTAAAACATCCTTGATCAATTATAGAACGATAATCATCGCATATCCAGCGGTTCCGAACTTTGTAAATAGGCCAATTATGATTGTTCTTTACATATTCGGCTAAGTGGTCCTCATGTTCATGGTATGAAACAGGAACTGGAGTCTGTCCTATTTCCTTTATTAAGTTATTTAACTCTTCAGCATAAGAATCTTCCTCGTGTTGGTAACTGTTAATGTTTTCATCCCATGATAATTCCCAATTAGGACGAATGTGTGATAATGGTCTAGTTACCAAATATTCAAGAAATTCACTTTTCTTAAAAAAATCAGCCATAGCTATTTTATTACATCTAAAGATAATGTCAGATTATTTATTGACCATTTGCTAAATTTATCTAAGGCACTTTTCCCTAATAACAAAGGTGCATTTCCCGCCCCCACAGAAGCGTGAACATTTTCAATGGTAAAATCGCCAATAGTAACGCTAGGGATGATAAGTCTCCTTTGCTCAATAATGCTCCCATCTGCAATACGATACAATGCGGGAGTAAGATAATGCTCTTTTTTCAATATGTCATCATTAATAAGCTTGCGCTCAAGTGCTTGGTTTATTAGCACCTCGCTTGCCCCCGAGTCTAGTATAAATTTCTCTATTGTGGTTCCTATGGTAACATCAATATGATATACTCCGCCTTGTTTTTCTAAGGGTATAGAGCTATTTGATAATGTACTTTTTATACTCGTTGCATGAGGATTGTAGTTGCCTGGGGCAAATGGATCATTATCGTAGCTGCGCTGCTCTAATACATTTTTCATAGCAAGAGTGAAAAAATAATTGAGAGCATTAAGTAGTTTCTCTGCTGAATATTTGTCACCATTATCAGTATGGAGTCCTACAACAATTCCTCCCTGAGGAGTTTTTAGATATACTCTCCATTTAGAGGATGTGTATTCAACTTTTGTAGGTTGTACAATGTCTGTAATATGATGTTTCCAGATTGATGGTTTTCTAGTGTAATCGAAATATGAATATTCTAACGTCCCATCCTGCGTATAAGACATTTTAGTTCCTTGTGCTAAAGACCCATTAATGTAGCTGATGGTTTCATTTATAGTTAATTGCTGAGCATTTGCAATAAAAATACCAAATAAAAATAGATTCGTTAATAGTGAATTTTTGGAATTTATCATGATTACAGTTGTTGGAATTGTATAGGCAAATATAATAACATTCTTGAAATCAGAGTAGTTATATTTTGTAAAAAATCCGCGCAGATTTCCCCTGCAAATCTATTGAATAACTTCTGTCGAGATATATTCGCGATTCATGTGTTTGATGAATTCAGTGATTAAATTTACTCCTGTTTTTAGTTATTATGTGCTAAACGTTTTTGGGGCTTTTCGTTTCGTCAATAAAAAGCCTCCCTCTGCTGACACAGAGGAAGGCTCGAAAATGATAAAGGAGAGAATGATCCCGAATTAGTGTGCAAATTCGGCGAAGAAGTCGTTCCCTTTGTCGTCCACGATGATGAATGCCGGGAAATCTTCGACATAAATCTTCCGCACCGCTTCCATCCCCAACTCCGGGAAGTCCACCACCTCGACCGACTTGATGCTGTTCTTCGCCAGCACCGCCGCAGGGCCGCCGATCGAACCTAAGTAGAAACCGCCATGCTTCTTGCAGGCATCAGTCACCGCCTTGCTGCGATTCCCCTTGGCTACCATCACCATCGAACCGCCGTGATCCTGGAACAGATCCACGTAGGGGTCCATCCGCCCCGCCGTCGTCGGCCCGAACGAGCCCGAAGCCATGCCGTTCGGAGTCTTGGCCGGCCCTGCGTAGTAAATCGGATGGTTCTTGAAGTACTCCGGCATCGGTTTGCCCTCGTCCAGCATCTGTTTGATCCGGGCGTGCGCAATGTCCCGCGCCACGATCAGCGTCCCCTTGATATTCAGGCGCGTCTTGATCGGATATTTGGTCAACTCCGCCCGCACGGCGTCCATCCCCTTGTCGAGGTCGATCTCCACCGCCGGAGTCAAGCCCGGCGCCTCTTTCGGCAGGAAACGGGCCGGATTCTTTTCCAGTTGTTCAAGGAAGATACCCTCTTCCGTAATCTTCGCTTTGATATTGCGGTCGGCCGAGCAGCTTACTCCGATTCCCACCGGACAGGAAGCGGCATGCCGCGGCAGCCGGATCACCCGCACGTCGTGCACCAGATATTTGCCGCCGAACTGTGCTCCCACGCCAGACTCCTGGCAGATTTTCTTGATTTTCTCTTCCCATTCGAGGTCGCGGAACGCGCGCCCCCCCTCGTTCCCCGTGGTGGGCAGGTGGTCGTAGTAGTGCGCCGAAGCCTTCTTCACCGTAGCGAGGTTGGCCTCCGCCGACGTCCCCCCGATCACCACCGCCAGGTGGTACGGCGGGCAGGCCGATGTCCCGAGATCCTTGATTTTGTCCTTGATGAATTGCGTCAGCGACGCTTCGTTCAGCAGCGCCTTGGTCTGCTGGTAGAGGAAGGTTTTATTCGCAGAACCCCCGCCCTTGGTCAGGAAGAGGAACTTGTAGGCCATCCCCTGTTCGGCATAGAGGTCGATCTGGGCCGGCAGGTTGGTCGCGCTGTTTTTCTCTTCGGTCATCGTGAAAGGTACGACCTGCGAGTAGCGCAGGTTGCAGTCCCGATAGGTCTCGTAAACCCCTTTCGAGAGCCACTCCGCATCGTTCGCACCCGTATAGACATCCTCGCCTTTCTTCCCGATCACGATCGCCGTTCCCGTGTCCTGACAGGTCGGCAGTTCGCCCTCCGCCGACACCGCCTGGTTCAGGAGCATGGTGTAGGCCACGAACTTGTCGTTGTCGCTCGCCTCGGGATCTTTCAGGATGTCGGCCAGCTGTTGCAGGTGCGAAGCGCGCAGGAAAAACGAAACGTCGCGGAACGCCTCCCGCGCCAGCAGGTTCAGCCCTTCCGGTTCGACGCGGAGTATCCGGCGGCCGCCGCAGGTTTCGACACGGACATACTCTTTGGTCAGGAGACGGTATTCGGTGGTGTCTTCCGACATCGGAAACGGTTCCTGATAGTTGAATTCTGACATGGTGATCGAGTTATAAGTTGGTAAGCACTGAGGACAAAGTTACTGTTTTTTCCGTAACAGTGCATCGGGTGCCTGCCCCTTTTCTAACTCGTTTTCGAACCCGGCTGCCGGTCGTCGCGGCCGATCTCGTCGACGTCGAGTCCCGATGGCCGCTGGAACATCCGCAGGCCGAACAACGGCAGGCAGGCCATCACGTACTCCATCGTCGAACGCCGCACGGTGTCGTAGGCGTACTCGCTCTCGGTGTTGCGGGTAAAGGCGTAGACCTCGAAGACGAGCCCCGTCTCGGTCACTTCGGTCAGGTAGCGGGCGAAGGTCAGCAGCCGAGGGTTCAGCTGCGGATGGCGGAAGAGCCAGACCTCCATGTGGGCCCGGAATAGGGCCAGGTTGGTCAGGTAGTGCGGACTGCTCGAACGGGCCAGCTCGATGGCGGCCTGAGATTCGGACTGGGTGAGCGGGTCGGCGGCGATCCGTTGCAGCAGGGCGTCGTCGGCCCGGGCGATCGAGGTGACGTCCAGACGGAACCGGCAGGTGAACCGCCGGCCGGTGCTCTGCTCCATGCACCGCCAGTTGATGAAGGATTCCGAAACCATCGAATAGATCGGAATCGTCGTGACGGTGTTGTCCCAGTTCTGGACTTTCACCGAGTTGAGGTTGATGTCGAGCACGACGCCGTTGGCCTGTTTGCCGGGCATCTCGATCCAGTCGCCCGGGCGGAGCATGTCCTGTGCCGCCAGCTGGATCGAGGCGACGAAGTCGAGCAGCGTATCCCGGAAGATCAGCGAAAGGACGGCCGCGGCGGCTCCCAGTCCGACGAAGAGCCGGGCGGGGCTCTCCTGCAACAGGGCGGCGACGATCAGGATGGCGACGATGAAGGCGACGAGGATTTTGCCCACCTGGACATACCCTTTGATCGAGCGCAGCTGTGCTTCGGGCCGCCGCTGGTAGAGGTCGTTGAGGGCGTCGAGCAGTGAAAAGCAGACGAGCATCACGGTGAAAAAAACGGCGCAACGGGTGGCGATCCGTACCGTTTCGTTCAGCCCGGGGGTGAAGCCGCTGAAAAAGGTGTTGATGCTGAACAGGATGACTCCGAGCGGTATCAGGTAGAGCGCCCGGCGATAGAACTTACGCTGAAAAAGAATCCCGACAATCGCCCGACGAGAGTGTTTCGACCACCGGCGGATAAAGGTGAGCCCGAGACGCAGGACCACCCGGTCGATCAGCCAGACGGTGAGCGTCAGCCCCGCGCAAACGACCACGAAAGCGAGTGCGTCGCACCACCAGGGCGAGAGCCCCAGACTGGCGAGCCATTGGCTGAAGTCCTGCACGACCCAGAATTTCGCGGTCGGAGCGTGCTGTGTCGATTCGGCCAGCCGGGCCGACCACGCCGTGGTGTCTGCGGCGACCGTGTCGGCTCTGAGCTGCGGCCCGATGAAGGGTATGTCGGTCAAGAGGTGCATTTCGATCAAACTGGAAACGGCGTTTCCGCAGCCTCCGAAAGAGGCGGCCGTTTATGGAACGAATGTCGTGCAAAAGATGTGCCCCAACGGTTTTTCCGGGCACAAAATCGATTTTTTCGCTGCAGAAAAGAGGAGCGTCTCTCCGGTTTTCACCGAAGAGACGCTCTTTATGGAGGAATCGGCCGCAACGGGGCGGCTGGTCCCGGACTCGACGATGCGAGTCTCCGAATTATTTAGCCGCAGCGGTCGAGTCGCAAACTGCGGTCGAATCGCAGCAAGCTGCGCTGTCCACAGCTACTGAATCTACGACGATCGTTTCGCTCATTTCAACGACAGCGGTGGTGTCGGTGTTGTTCGAGTTGGCAGCACCGTTGCCGCAAGCTACGAAACCGGCAGCCAAAGCGGCTACGCAAGCGAATTGGAAAAATTTTTTCATGACAAGTATGTGTGTTAGTGATGTTAAAACCGGTGCAAAGGTATACCTTTTTCTGAAAAATGATACTGCGAAACGAAATTTTTTGTAAAATATAAAGCGGTTGATTCTCAAGGAGTGAGCCTGCGAGACGATGGAATGTCTGTTGCGGCGGGGGTTACGACGCTTCGGCAGGGGGAGCGAAATGGGGGTGCGGGCCTGCGAACAAAAGCGTATCTTTGTCGGGTCGAACCGAAAATGCAGGTTATGAGCGCTCCGAAATATCGTCTCGCCGGGGAGCCGGGCGAGGGAAAATTTTATATCGAAACGTATGGCTGTCAGATGAACCAGAGCGACAGCGAGGTGGTGGTGGCCGTGATGCAGGAGGCGGGTTTCGTCTACACCGATTCGCTGGACGAGGCGGATGTGGTGCTGGTCAACACGTGTGCGATCCGCGACAATGCCGAGCAGCGCATCTGGGGCCGGCTGGCCGAGTTCCGCGGGGTGAAACGCCGCCGGCCGTGGATGTTGGTGGGCATTATCGGCTGCATGGCTGAACGGCTCAAGGATCGGCTCATCGAGCAGGAAAAGGCGGTGGACATCGTGGTGGGGCCGGACGGCTACCGTTCGCTGCCGGGATTGGTGCGGCAGGCGGCCGGGGGGACGAAGGCGGTGAATGTGCTGCTCTCGCGCGAGGAGACCTATGCCGAGATCAGCCCGGTGAGGCTGGATAAGAACGGGGTGACGGCCTTCGTCAGCATTATGCGGGGGTGTAATAATATGTGTTCGTACTGTGTGGTGCCGTACACGCGGGGGGTGGAGCGGAGCCGCGATGCGGAGACGATTCTGGCGGAGGTGCGCGATCTGTTCGGGCGGGGATATCGCGAGGTGACGCTCCTGGGGCAGAACGTCAATTCGTATAATTATAACGATGTGAATTTCGCGGGGCTGCTGGCGCGGGTGGCCGAGGTGTCGCCGCTGCTGCGGGTACGGTTTTCGACGTCGCACCCAAAGGATTTCTCGGACGAGCTGATCGAAACGATGGCGCGGTATCCGAATATCTGTCGGGCGATCCACCTGCCGGCCCAGTCGGGCTCGTCGCGGATGCTGGAGCTGATGAACCGCCGCTATACGCGGGAGTGGTATCTGGATCGGATCGCGGCGATTCGGCGCATGCTGCCGGAGTGCTCGATCTCGACCGACCTGATTGCGGGCTTCTGTACCGAAACGCAGGAGGATCACGAGGCGACGCTGTCGCTGATGCGCGAGGCGGGCTATGCTTTCGCCTATATGTTCAAATATTCGGAGCGGCCGAACACGAAGGCGCAGCGGACGATGCGGGACGATGTGCCGGAGGAGGTGAAGACGGCGCGCCTGACGGAGATCATCAACCTGCAGAACGAGTTGTCGCTGGCTTCGAACCGGGCGGAGGTGGGGCGGCATGTCGAGGTGTTGGTCGAGGGCCGTTCGAAGCGGTCGGCGGACGAGGTCTACGGGCGGACGTCGCAGAATAAGGTGGTGATTCTGCCGCGGATGAATTTCCTGCCGGGCGATTACGTGCAGGCGTTGATTACGGATTGTTCGTCGGCGACGCTGATCGGCGTGCCGCTCGGATAGGGCGTTCGTCGGTCGGGAACCGGCCGGTTCAGAGCATGGCGATGCGGAGAATCAGTTCACGGAGCAATTCGCCGTCGCCTGCCGAGCCGGCGTTCATCCCTTTCGATTTCATGTCGAACTCGCGCAACCAGCCCAGGATGGTAAATACTTTGGCATTGGGGTAGTTGGCGGCAGCGCCGATGTACTCTTTGGCGAAAAACGGGGCGGGCAGTTTCAGCAGCCTGGCGATCTCCATCTCCGACAAGCCGGTCATCGCCGGTCGCCCTTGTTTGCGGTTCTCCCACTGGGCGATCCCGAGGGTCACGATGCGTTGGAAGTGGTGGAACAGGGTGGCGAGCGTCGCGGGCAGCGGATTATCTTTCGGATTGGCTGCGAAGTGGTCGGCGATGGTCAGGGCTCGGGCCATGTTCCGTTCCGAGAGGGCTCGCGTCAGTTCGAAATTGTTGTAATCTTTGCTGATGCCGATATTCTGCTCGATGTGGGCGGCCGTAATCTCCTGCGTTCCGTCCGGCAGCCGGGTGAAGAGCTTTTCGACTTCGTTGTCGATCTTTTGCAGCTCTGTCCCCAAGTGGTCTGCCAGCATTTGAATCGCTTTCGGCTCGATACGGCATCCTCTTGCGGCGAAGAGGTCGCGCATCCATCCCTCCATCTCATAGTCCCGCGGCGTAGAGGCCTCTAAAACTACGGCTCCGGGGCAGCCGGCGAGTTGTTTGTAGACCACCGACCGTTTGTCGAAACTCTTCCCTTTATAGCAAATCACCAGCACGGTACTGGCCAGCGGCTGTTGGGCATACACGCCCAGTGCGTCGAAATTGCGCATGGCCTGCGCTTCGCGCACGATCACGACCTGTCGCTGGCTCATCATCGGATAGCGGCGGCAAAGTGATACGACGGTCGGCCCGTCGGTCTCCTTGCCGTAGACGACCGTCTGGTTGAACTCGCGTTCGCTGTCGTTCAGCGCGTGGGCGGCGATGTAGGCCGAAATCTTGTCGGTATAGAATCCCTCCTCGCCGCTCAGCAGGTAGAGCGGCGCATACCGGCCTTGTTTTAGCTCGGCCAGAATCCGACCGGCCGCTTGTTGGGTGTCTCTGAAATTTTGTTTGGCCATATCTTCCCCCAAAGATAACGTTTTCGGGCGGTCGGATGAAAACAAAAATCCCTTTTCGTTCCGGTGAACGAAAAGGGATTCCGATAATGGAATATCGAAGAAGGAATAACAGTCTACTGTGCCGCCTCAGCCCCATCCGTGGTCGGCAGCGCTGCCGGCACCCCCGAAGAGAGGTCGAGGTTCTGGATCGGCGATGCCTGATTCTCGATCGCCTGCTGCAAGGCGTCGTTGCTCCGCGAGATATCCGCCCGCGGCATGGCCATCGTAGCCGCCAAGCTGAGCACGACGATCGCCACCGAAAGCCCCCAAGTCAGTTTTTCGAGGAAGTCGGCCGTTTGGCGTACCCCCATCACCTGGTTCGAAGCTCCGAAGTTGGCTGCCATCCCGCTCTTGGGATTCTGAGCCAGCACCGTCAGAATAATCAGGAAGCTGGCGATAATAATCAGGACAATGAAAAAAACGTACATGGTCGTGTATGTGAAATGCGTGTGAATGTATGGTCGTCGTTCGCGTTCCGGATATGCGCCCCGGCGTCCGGCGTCAAAAGTAGGCTCCGGTTCCGCCTCCGAAATCGCCGTTTTCCGCCCGGATTTCTGCAATCAGGTCTGCAAAGTAAGCGTTTTTTTCCGGATATTTCAAGCCTAATTTGTAATAAATTTCGATGGCTCGATCCGGAAGCCCCTGAGCCAGATAGATTTGGGCCAATATTTCGGTGGCGATTTCACCGTCTTCGGCCACCGAGGCGACTGAAATGTCTACCGGCTCTTCCACCGCACCCGGCACGGGAGGCTCTGCCACGATCCGCGAGCCCCAGCCCTCGGTACTCAGAAAATCGTCGATAATGGCGTCCGTCTCCGACTGCATCGGTTGGTGCACCGATTCGAATCCTGTTTCGAACGTGTCGTGGTGATGTGTATCTTCCCCCTGTACCGTCGCCGCTTCCCATGTCGCATTCGTCACCGGAGCCAGCAACAGGGTGGGATAGGGATGGATGAAGAGTCGCACGTCTGTCCGCCGTAAAGCCCGGTGGTAGCCGGCGGGATCGACTCCCCGCAGCGAGCGCAGCTGCATGTACCGCCCCAGGGTGAACCACGGATAGCTTTTCACGAGGTCGTCCAGACGCGCCGATACGCCCGGTTGTTCCAACAGGGTGTAGTCGTCGAGGTAGGCTCCGATCGGTTCGTCCATAGCGGTTTTTGGGGGTGGCAAAAGGGTGATTACCAGTTGGATAAAGCTTCGTTGAAGATGTCGTCCACCAGTTTTTCGACGATCTGCGGAATCAGCGTCCCTTCGGCCTGTGTCAGCAGGATATTGGTGTTGTAGTCTTCGTAGTTGCTGAAGGTCTTTTCGAAGCTGTACTGCGGCTCTTTTTTGTTGACGAATTTGACGCGGACGGTAATCGTGAGCCGGTTCTGCGTGGCGTATTCGTTCCCGGAGATCGAAACGGGGTCGGAGCTGTAGCCGATGATTTCGCCCGAGAAGGCGAGGTCGCCGTCTTCGCGCACTACTTGCAGCCGGGTCTGGCTGGCCAGTTTGCTGGTGAGTTCGTCGGTCAGGGTCGGGCTCAGAATCGGTGCGACCATGGCGGCCATGTTGGTGAAATAGGCGACCGATACGGTCTTGCTCAAATTATAGTTGACCGATGCGCCCGAGAAGGAGTATTTCACGGAGCATCCGCCTGCGGTGAGCAGTACCGCTACGCAGGTGGCGAGTGTATATGTCAACGTCCGTAAACGTCTCATGTTCGTGTGGTTATTCATTCGCAATGTCTTTGTCCTGTATCCCGAGCTCTTTGATTTTCCGATACAGGGTGCGTTCGGAGATGAAGAGTTCCCGGGCGGCTTCTTTGCGTTTTCCGCGGTGTTTCCGCAGGGCGCGGATCAGCATCTCGCGTTGGGCCTCTTCTTTGGTCTGCGGCGCGCTGTCGACTGTTGCGGTCGACGTGTCGGTCACCTCCTCTGCTGCGGTTTCAATATAGGGGTTCTCTGACGTAGCCGGGGTGTAGAGTGTCGGCGTTGCCGTGTATTTGACGGGCAGTGCCGTCCCATAGCCGGATGTCGTACCGCTGCCGTGTTGTGCCGCTGCGAGCTCGGCTACCATTCCCTTGAGCTCCGATACTTCGCCCCGCAGGTCGAACAGCAGTTTGTACAGGATATCCCGCTCTGTGGTGTTGGCGAATTCGCTTCCGCTGCCGTGTCCGGTCGGCCCCACGGGCATCAGACTCCCGGGTGTTGAGTAGTCGGGCAGGTAACGCAGCAAGGTTTCGGGCCCGATCTCGCGCCGTTCTTCGATGGCGGATATCTGTTCGGCGACGTTCTTGAGTTGTCGCACGTTCCCAGGCCAGCGGTATTCCTCCAGCATCTCTCGGGCCCGGGTGTCCAGCGTGACGGGCGGAATGTGGTATTGGGTCGCGATGTCGGAGGCGAATTTCCTGAACAGCAGGTGGATGTCTCCTTTCCGATCTCGCAACGGAGGTACGGCGATGGGCACGGTATTGAGCCGGTAGTAGAGGTCTTCGCGGAACCGTCCCGCTTCGACGGCGAGCCGTAGGTTGACGTTCGTGGCGGCGACGACTCGCACGTTGGTCTTCTGGGCTTTGGACGATCCGACGCGGATGAATTCGCCGCTCTGCAAGACGCGCAACAGCCGTACCTGAGTGGTCAACGGCAGTTCGCCGACTTCGTCCAGAAAAATGGTCCCGCCGTCTGCCACTTCGAAATATCCTTTCCGGCTGTCGGTGGCACCGGTGAAGGAGCCTTTCTCGTGTCCGAAGAGTTCGCTGTCGATCGTCCCTTCGGGAATGGCGCCGCAGTTGACGGCGATATAATTGCCGTGTTTCCGCGCGCTGTAGGCGTGGATGATCTGCGGAAAAAACTCTTTCCCCACGCCGCTCTCGCCGCTGATGAGCACGGTCAGGTCGGTGGGAGCCACGCGAAGGGCGACTTCCAAGGCCCGGTTCAGGGCGGCGGTGTTCCCGATAATCCCGAATCGCTGTTTTACGCTCTGAAGTTCCATAGTCGGTCACACAAAGATACGGCTTATTTTCATTTCGACGATGATGACTGCTGCCGATTGGCACAATTCTTGAACGCTTTTTTGATACCTTTATTATTGCTTAGGAGGGTACTGTTCTTTTTAACTTCGCTGCGCTCGTTTTCCTCCTCGCCGCTCGGCAATTTGCAAACTACGTTTGCATTGCTCTCGCTGGCAGCGTCGGTTGTGAACAAAGAGAACCAGAAAAACTTTAGAGCGCATCCCTGCGGGATGCTCTGGCCGTTTCTGCCTAATTGGTTGGGCTGGGTTTTCTCGGCGGGGCGCTATAATGCGAGTATTACCCCAATGCGCCCGCGCCTGAAAACCACAGCCCAACGCACAAGGCGGAGAGAACACGTGGTCGGCCCAACGGGACGACCTCTGCAAAAGTCTTTTGGGTACCTTTTCTTCAGAAAAGGTACGGTTCTATCCGGGGCAAAAAAACGGACAAAAATTGTTCATTAAAATTATACTGTTATGCAAACACTTTTCATGGATCGCCTGCAACGTTCGCGCGTGGCAGTGAAAAACTGGTGGCTGCTGCTCCTGCTCGGGATTGCGGTGTTCGTCATCGGAATCATTATTTTCACCTACCCCGGTGTGAGCTATTTGGCGATGTCGGTTACTTTCGCCGTCCTGATTCTGGTGGCGGGGGCGATCAACATCGCGTTGGCCGCTTCGAACACCAATCCGGCGATCGGACGCGGATGGCTGTGGGCCGGAGGGATTGTCGAACTCTTGATCGGGATCGTGCTGGTGTGCTATCCGGCTATCTCGGCGGCCACGTTGCCGCTGTTCCTCGGCTTTTGGCTGATGTTCCGGAGCTTCGGGCTGATCGGTTCGGGGAGTGACCTGATGTCGATGCGGGTACCGGGCGGCGGATGGACGGTTTTCGTCGGGGTGTTGCTGCTGATCTGTTCGGTGGTGATTCTGGCTCAACCGCTCTTCTTCGGGATCGAAGCGGTCGTTATCTGGGTCGGCATCTCGTTCCTGATGGCGGGGATCTCGATGGGTGTCTTTGCGTTCCAACTCCGCAACTTGCACAAGCATTTCGACCGGTAGGATGCCGGTAAGCATTACGAAGAGGGGTGTACCTGCTCGCAGGTACACCCCTCTTTTTCTTTTGCCGTCCGGATTATTCCGAAATCCGTCGTGCGCCGTCCGAAATCACTACCGGATAGACCTTGCAGTCGATTCCGTATTTTGTCTTGTATTTCGTCCGAACCGTGTCGATAAAGGCATCGTATTTCGGCGCCGGCACCACGTTGATCGTGCAGCCGCCGAAACCGCCGCCCATAATCCGCGATCCGGTCACTCCGCACTCCTTGGCCACTTCGTTGAGGAAGTCGAGCTCTTCGCACGAAACTTCGTACAGAACTGACATGCCGATATGCGTGCCGTACATCTTCCGCCCCACGGTCTCGTAATCTCCCGCCTCAAGAGCGGCGCAGGCGTCCAAAAGCCGTTTGACTTCGTCGATCGCATACTTCGCCCGGATGTAGTCTTCCTGAGAAATAATTCCGATCACTTCGTCGAGCCACTCCGGCTGCGCATCGCGCAGGAACTCGACCTCCGGATGCCGCTGCTGGATCGCCTGCACGGCCCGTTCGCAAGACTCCCGCCGCTTATTGTACGGCGATCCGACCAGTTCGTGTTTCACGCACGAGTCGATCAGCACCACTTTGTATCCATGCGCCTCGGGATCGAACGGCACGTATTGGAATTCGCCGGTCTTGCAGTCGAGCCGCATTAGGTGTCCCGCTTTCCCGTGGATCGAGGCGAATTGGTCCATGATGCCGCACTTTACGCCCACATAATTGTGTTCGGTAGCCTGTCCGACCTTGGCCAGCTCCATCGGCGGGAAGCCGAGGTTCAGCATGTCGTTCAGGGCGAAGGCATAGGTAGACTCCAGCGCCGCCGAAGAGGACATTCCCGCCCCCAGCGGCACATCTCCCGAGAAGACCGTATCGAACCCTTTAATAGTCCCCCCGCGTTTGGTCAGTTCCCGGCAGACGCCGAAGATGTACTTGGCCCACTGTTCTTTCGGTGCGTCGGCTTCGCTCAACCCGAATTCGGAACTTTCGCCCAAATCCAAAGCATAAGCCCGCACTTTGTCCGTCCCGTTGAAGATGATTTCGGCGACCATCCCCTTGTCCACCGCCCCCGGCAGCACGAAGCCGCCGTTGTAGTCGGTGTGCTCTCCGATGAGGTTGACCCGACCGGGAGAGGTGTATACGGCACCCGAGGTGCCGTATAACTCTTTGAATTTCTCGCGTACTTTGGTGATATCCATAGCTATAACTCTCGTATAAGGGTTATTCCGCGATCATGTCCTGTTTCCGAATCCGGCTCCCGAGCAAAGCGTAGTAGAGCAGGTAGGCTTCGCCGAGAATGACGATGATCCAGGTAGCCGCCCACGATCCGGTCGCATCGGCAATCATCCCCTGCAACAACGGCAGGACGCCGCCACCCAACACGCCGATCATCAATGCCCCCGATCCTGCCGAGGTGTATTTCCCCAGCCCTTTGATCGCCAGTGCGAAAGTCGACGGCCACATCACCGAGTGGAACAGGCCGACAGCCACAAGCAGCCACAGGCAATCGGTCAGCATCCCTCCGATCACGAGCAAGCCTGCCGCAACGGAAGTTACGATCAACTGCGTGCGTGCCGGCACTTTGCTCAGGGCCGACCCGATGAGCCGCCCGACGAGCATTCCGCCCCAATAGAGCGAACCCATCGTCGCTGCCAGTTCGATCCAGCTCGCATCCGAGTTGGCGTGCATCACGAGGTTCGCTCCCACGCAAACTTCGACTCCGACGTAAATGAAGATCGCTACGACCCCGAGTACCAGATGGCGGAATGACCAGATGCTGCGTTCGAGCTTTTCTCCCCCTTCGGCGGTGGTATTCGCGATGTTCGGCAATTGGAGTTTCGTAATCAGGAAAGCGACGGCAAGAATCACCACGATGAATGCAAGGAACGGTACGATCAGGCTGTCGAGTTTGATATCCGCAGCGGCCACTCCGCCGAAAATAATCCCGCCGACGAAGAACGGTGCGAGGGTAGTCCCGATCGAGTTGGAAGCGCCCCCGATGTTCTGCCGCTGCACGTCGCTGGTTCCCTTGACATTACAAGCGATCAAATACGGATTAATCACCACCTGCATAATCGTAACCCCGGCTCCCACGACATATGCGCCGATCAGGAAGAGGAAGTAGGCGTACGGAATCGACGATTCGCCGAAAGCGATGGCGGCTCCGTCCGAATATTTCTGGAGCAATACCGATGCTTCGAAAATCGCGCAGCCGGCAGCCACCACCATCAAGGCTCGCACCATGGTGTTCTTATACCCGTGCTTGTTGACGAGCCGGGCTCCGATCCCTCCGGTGAGGGGGTAGGAGAGGAACCAGGCGAAGGTGACCATCACGGCCAGGGTGTTCTGAATGCCGCCCACGTTGCTGAGCAAGGCGCTCTGCAACGGGCTCTGGAACTGCTGGTTCACGACGGTGAGGAAACCGACGATGAAGAACAGGAAGACCATCGTAATGAACGGCCCCGTGTAGTTGATTTGTGTTTGTTGATTGTTCGTCATAACGATTTGTTTGGGTTTATTTTTGAGTTTCAGTTATTTCGTTCCGAAGCGGTAGACGATATGCTGTTCATAAGTTTCTCCGGGTTTTAAGACTACGCTCGGGAAATCTTCCCGATTAGGCGAGTCGGGAAAGGCCTGGTATTCCATGGCGACCCCGTCCCGGTCTGCATAAAAATGGCCTGCGGTTTTCGATTCCGGCGAACCCGCGAGCCAGTTCCCTGTGTAGATCTGTATCCCCGGTTGTGTCGTAGCCACTTCGACGAACCGTCCCGAATCCGGCGAATAGAGTTCCGCCACTGTTTTTTTCCCATCCGCCAAGCCGGGATCGATCACCCAGCAGTGGTCGTATCCTTTCCCCCAGATCAATTGCTGAAACGGCTCGTCGATCCGTTCCCCGATCGCATGAGGCGTCCGGAAATCCATCGGCGTCTCCTCGACCTGCGCCGGTGCCTGCCCTGCCGGCAGCGGAATGGCAGTGTCGTCCGTCGGCAGGTAGCGCGAGGCATGCAACGTGAGCTCATGGTTCAATACCGAACCGCGGTCGTGCCCGTCGAGGTTGAAATAGACGTGGTTGGTGAGGTTCACAATCGTAGCCTTCCCTTCAACCCTGGCGTAGTAGGTGATCTCCAGTCGGTTGTCGTCGTCCCAGTCATAACATGCTTCGACGTACAAATCCCCGGGGTACCCCTCTTCGCCGTCTGCGGAGTGGTAGCCGAACACAACCCGGTTCCCTTCGACCCGCCCTTCCCACAATCTGTTGGCAAATCCGGTCGGCCCGCCGTGCAGATGGTTCGGCCCGTTGTTAACAGCCAGTTTATAAGTCTTACCCTCCAGTATAAATGTCCCTTTGGCGATCCGGTTGGCGTATCGTCCGACGCTCTTCCCCATGGCAGGCCCGTCGGCGACATAAGATTGCCATTTGTCATATCCCAATGCGACGTCGGCCATGTGTCCCTCCCGGTCGGGCACGGTGATCCCCACGATGGCGGCTCCGTAATTGGTGAGTCGAACGCTGGCCCCCTTGCTGTTGGTCATCGTATAGAGAATGACGGGCTCGCCTCCTGCTTCTCCTCCCGGAGCGGAGGGGGTAAAACCCCATACCTGTTGTGTAATCTCGTTCATTCTGTGTGTATAATGCTCGTCTTTATCTTGGAGGGTACTGTTCTTTTTAACTTCGCTGCGCTCGTTTTCCTCCTCGCCGCTCGGCAATTCGCAAACTTTGTTTGCATTGCTCTCGCTGGCAGCGTCGGTTGTGAACAAAAAGAACCAAAAAAACTTTAGACGGATGCTAACGCACCCTCCAGCTGCCGGCAGCCTAACTCTTGGACTCTTCTTTGGGCCGGGAGCGAACGGCGCGCTAATGCGAGCTAAACCCCAAGCGCGCCGTTGCCCCGACCCAAAAGCAATCGCAAAGACTGAGGAGTGCGGAGCCTAAGGCGTAGCGTAGCTATCATGAAAGTTCTTTGCGTCGCTTTCTTTCAAGAAAGCGACAGTTCCAGCCGGGGCAAAAGACTAAAATTATTTACCCCACAAATTCCGCGGATAGACCCCCGCCTCGATCAAATCGAGCACCCGCTGTACCGTTGCCGGTCGATCCTCCTTGTACGTCACCCCGAACCAGTCGCTCGTCGTGTGCAACACCTTCAACTTCGCCACCCGTTCCGACACCAGTTTGTTCACCAGCAGCGGGATGAAGAACTCCGCCTTCAGATTCCCCGATTGCAGAGCGTCATCGAGGAATTTGCGGAAAAATTCCGTCGAATGCCGGAAATAGTCCGGCGTGAAGCCGAACAGGTTCATCGAAACCGGCGTATTTTCCGCCAGCGGATGCCGCGAGCCGTCGTCGTCGATGTAGACGATATTTCCCCCTTCGTCGAGTGGCTGTCGCACGATTTTCGTCCGTTCCACGATAGATTCCAGATACCCCTTCCCGTCGATCGTGCACACTCCGCGCGACACCGTCCCGTTTTCCGACAACGTTTTGCACACCTCGTATCCCACCATCGCGTATTCACCCTCCGAGCCCTCCGGCAGCGCCGCCAGATAGGCCCCCATCTGTGCGATCGCGTCCTGTCCGTAGAAGTCGTCGGCGTTGATCACCGCGAACGGCTCGCCGATCACCGTTTCGCCCATCATCAGGGCGTGGTTCGTCCCCCACGGCTTTTCGCGGCCCTCCGGTACGGCGTATCCCACCGGCAAACCTGAGTTCAGCTCCTGAAATACATATTCCACCTGAATCTTTCCTCCGAACCGTTCCGCGCTGAAAACCTCCTTGAACTCAGCTCCGAAGCTGCTGCGGATGACGAAAACGACCTTCCCGAAGCCCGCCCGGATGGCGTCGTACACAGAGTAGTCAATGATCGCCTCCTTGTTCGGCCCGATGCCGTCCATCTGTTTGAGCGATCCGTAGCGGGAGCCCATGCCGGCTGCAAGTACTAAAAGTGTGGGTTTCATATCTTTTGACAAATTTGATCCTTTCGGGTTGTTGCTACAAATATACTATTTCCTCTTAATTATCCATCCGCCCGATTGCAAATCGTTTTCGGATTTCGGCCGACCGGAGCTGCGGACGAGCGGCCAGCTCCGTAATGTACAAAACAAACGAAAAACCGGTCGCCCGGAATCGATGGAAAAAGCCTATCTTTGCACTACGCTTAAACTCGTCTATGAAACTCAAAGATATCGTCGGCTATCTGCGCGAGCGGAACAAACTTTCGCTGCGGAACGTCCGCACCGGACGCGAGATTTGGCACGTTTTCATCAGCCGCATCAGTCTGGTGCTCGCGGCGGTGGCGCTGCTGCTCGTCCTGTTTTTCGCCGTGCTGGCCACCGTGGCCTATACGCCGGTGCTCGACCTGATTCCGGGTTATCCCGGGAGCAAATCGCGCGAGGCGCTGATCGCTAACATCATGAAACTCGACTCTCTCTCCGCCGAGGTGGGGCGGTGGGAGAACTACCACGGGCGACTGGCCAAGATTCTGGACGGGCAGGTCTTGTCGCTCGATGCGGGCGACACGTTGCGGCGACAGGGGGTGAAGGGGACGGTTTCGGCGCGCATCGGGCTCGACTCGGTGTTGCGCGCGGAGATGACCGACGAGGGGTCGTCTTATCGCCTGCGCGAGAGCGGCGAGAATCGATCCCGGTCGGAGGTGACGTTCGAGATGCTGCCTCCGGTCAAGGGGGTGATTACCAGGTCGTTCTCGCCCAAGAACGGGATGTTCGGCGTGGAGATCGCTCCGGCGCCCAATCAGGTCGTGCTGGCGGTGTTGGACGGAGCGGTGATTCTCGATGCCTGGAATCCGGAGACGGGGAATATCGTCGTGGTGCAGCACGGGGGGAATATGGTCTCGGTCTATAAACAGGTCGCTAAGGCGATGAAATCCACCGGCGAGCATATCCGGGCGGGCGAGCCGGTGGCGGTGACCGACCGGCTGATCGACAACAAGATTCCGCACCTGACTTTCGAGCTGTGGTACAACGGAACGCCGGTGGATCCGGAAAACTATATCGCATTTTAAGTGGCAGCCGTGGAGGATAACAGGAAAGAGACGCGGCGTCAGCGGCTGGTGGTGCTCGGGTCGACCGGCTCGATCGGGACGCAGACGCTGGAGGTGGTGCGGGCCTGGCCGGAGCTCTTCGAGGTCGAGATGCTGGCTGCCCATCGGAATTGGGAGCTGCTGGCCCGGCAGGCGGAGGAGTTCGAACCCGATGCCGTGGTGATTGCCGACGAACGGTATTATGAGCCGCTCTCGGCCGCTTTGGCACACTTGCCGATCAAGGTCTATGCGGGGGCGGAGGCGGCAGCGGCTTCGGTGGTGTCGTCGGGGGTGGATACGGTGGTCTCGGCGATGGTGGGATTTGCGGGGCTGGCGCCGACGCTGGCGGCGATTCGGGCGGGGAAGAAGATCGCGCTGGCCAATAAGGAGACTCTGGTGGTGGCGGGCGGATTGGTGATGGAGGAGGCGAGGCGATGCCAGGCGCCGATTATTCCGGTGGATTCGGAACACTCGGCCATTTTCCAATGTCTGGTGGGTGAGGCGGCACAGTCAGTGAAGCGGCTGGTGCTGACTGCGTCGGGCGGGGCGTTTCGGGATACTCCGTTGTCGGAATTGTCCCGGATGACGGCGGCGGATGCTCTGAAGCATCCGTGCTGGGAGATGGGGCGCAAAATTACGGTGGATTGTGCCACGATGATGAACAAGGGGTTCGAGGTGATCGAGGCGCGGTGGCTGTTCGACCTGCCGGGGGATCGGATCGACGTGGTGGTTCATCCGCAGTCGGTGGTGCATTCGTTCGTCGAGTTCGACGACGGGGCTTTCAAGGCGCAGCTGGGGGTGCCGGATATGCGGCTGCCGATCCAGTATGCGTTGACTTTTCCGTATCGGTTGTCTGTGGAAGGGGCGGTGGCTTTCGAACCGGCGTTGTGCGGCGGGCTGACTTTCGATGCGCCGGACGGGGAGAAATATCCGGCTTTGGGGTTGGCTTACGAGGTGTTGGAGGGACGGTACGGCGAGGGGGGAGGGTGTGTGATGAATGCGGCCAACGAGATGGCGGTGGCGGAGTTTCTGGAGGGAAGGATCCGGTTTCCGGATATATATAAGGTGGTTCGGCGGGCGCTGGAGGCATCGGTTTCGGGCGGGGGCTTATGTCCGGAGGGGCCTGTGCGGACGTTGGAAAGTTACGAGGCGTGCGATGCCCGGGTGAGGGATTATGTCCGGCGGGAGTTGCTGCCGGAATTTGTCATAAAAGGATAATCGAAAAAATAAGGTTCTATACGCATGGAGGTTTTCATCAAGGTATGTCAGGTGATCGTCTGCTTTTCGCTGTTGGTGTTGGTGCACGAGTTCGGTCACTTTCTTTTTGCCAAGATTTTTCACGCACGGGTCGATAAATTCTATCTCTTTTTCAATCCGTGGTTCTCGATTTTCAAGTTCCGCATAGGCGAGACGGAGTACGGAATGGGATGGGTGCCGTTCGGGGGCTATTGCAAAATTGCGGGGATGGTGGACGAGTCGATGGACACCGACCAGCTCAAAAGCGAACCTCAACCGTGGGAATATCGGTCGAAACCGGCGTGGCAGCGGCTGCTGATTATCGTGGGCGGGGTGCTGATGAATATCGTGCTGGCGATCGGGATCTATATCGGGATTACGTATGCCTGGGGGGATTCTTATATCAAGACGAAAGATGTGACCGACGGTTTCGCCTTCAGCGAGGTGGCCCAGGAGGTGGGGTTCCGCAACGGAGACAAGATTCTTTCGGTGGGGGGAGAATATGTGGACAACTACATGCAGGTGCCGGCGATGATTCTGCTGGACGAGGCGCGCGAGGTGACTGTCGAACGCGATGGCGAGCCGGTGCAGGTGGTGATCGATCCGAAGCACATTAAGGCGATGCTCAAGGACAAGGAGTTCATTATGTTGCGGTCGCCGTTCGTGGTGGGGCGCGTGGCGACGGGCAGCGGGGCTGAGGCGGCGGGGCTGGCGGCGGGAGACTCGCTGGTGGCGGTCGACGGGGTGCCGATGCGGTGGTTCGACCAGTTCCGCGACACGTTTATGCAGCACAAGGGGGATACGCTCCAGGTGGCGTTCGTGCGCGGCGGCGAACGGATGACGGCGGCGGTGCCGGTCAGCGATGCGGGACAGATCGGTGTGGGGCTGGGAGCGGTTTCGGTGACGGATGTCTATACGGTGAGCACGCGGCGGTACTCGTTCTGGGAGTCGATACCGGTCGGGACGGGACGGGCGTTCACTTCGATCGGAAGCTATCTCAAACAGTTGAAACTCATCGCTTCGCCGGATACGGAGGCATATAAGTCGGTAGGGGGGATTATCGCGATGGGGAATATCTTTCCGGGCTATTGGGACTGGGCGTCGTTCTGGCAGATTACGGCTCTGATCTCGATTATGCTGGCGGTGTTGAATATCCTGCCGATTCCGATGCTGGACGGGGGGCATATGGTTTTCATCCTGTACGAGATGATTACGGGCCGTGCGCCGAGCGATAAGTTTATGGAGCGGGCGCAGGTGGTGGGGATGATCATCGTCTTCGGCATCATTATTCTGGCCAATGGTAATGATATTCTCAAACTGATATTTAAGTAGTCGCTTTTTGAGGGGACGGGTTCGTCTTTAATGATTAGGGGGCAAGGCGGCCTCTTAATCCGCGCGCGGACAAAGAACGGGGCGAGGAATTGGGCCGAGGCTGCCAGTGGAAATGCGCAGCATTTCCCGTCCACGGGATGTGTGGCGCTTGGCCGACGCGTTCGCGTCATGGCGCGCGGCCGTTATTACTTTCCTGTTGCTCGCGTGCCCCGCCTAAAGGAGCGATTCAACTATTTTGGCATGAGCCAAATATAGATGAATTGTGCAGGCGCGCGAAAAATTTCGATCTCACGCAAAAATCCGTCGCCCGCCCGCGTAAAAGAGGGATTTCACTCATTTTGCGAGAGCAAAATCGGGATGAAATCCCAGCGGGCGACGATAAACGCGGCGGAGCGCAAGCGGAGCCGCAGTGAGGCTGACACGGGGCGGAGAACTGGGGCGAGCTTGGGGACGTGCCTGTTTTGGGCGGGAAAACCGTAGCCGGTTTTCCCGCCGCGCTGGGCTGAGCATGGGGGCGAACTTTGGGCTGTGAGTTAGGTTGAACTGTTGTCCGGGCTTTTGCGACCCTTTGGGTCGCGCGGGCCGGCCGCCTGCCCACGGGCGGCCCGCAACACACCGCTCCGCGTCAAAAATTGCGATACCTCCCGGGCGTCCGCCCCACCGAGGTCACACAAAATAGGGTAGAGGTTGCCGGTTATTTGGGCCGAGGCGGCCATTAAAAGACGCCGTGCTTCTGTTTATTCCGAGAGGCAACGCAACGGAATACCGTGACTGCGATTGAGTGCACGACTGGTGTAGAAGAAAAAGGTGTTGAAATCCATGTATTGACCGTAGTGCAAACTTACGGTAGACGACCAACAGGCCCCGTGATTGCCCATTCCGTTCAGTGTACCCGTACCCGGATGGCGGAAGCCCGGGGCGAGACCGATCGATACTTGAAAATTGAAGCACTCTTCTTCATTGCATCCCCTTATCTCCTCTCCCCTCGATAAATTTCGAAAATTAGTATGAGCGAAAAAGTATATCCCCGCGAGATGCACACCGCCGAGCACCTCCTGAGCGGTAGCATCGGGCGGATGTTCGGGTGCGGGCGACCCGTCACCACCCATCTGGAACGGAAAAAATCGAAAGTCGATTTCGATTTCCGGAACGTCGGGCGGAATCTCACATCGGAGGAGACTGATGCTGTTGAACAGGCTGTCAACGAGCAGATTGCCAAGCGTCTGGAGGTGACATTCGAGACGGTCTCTCGTGCTGCGGCTGCGGCCGAGTTCGACTTGTCGCATCTGCCTGTCGAAGCCGCTGAGGTAGCCGAACTGCGTGTCGTCCAGGTCGGAGATTACGACCGCTGCCTCTGCATCGGTGAACACGTGGCTAATACGGCTGAAATCAGTTCGTTGCGCATTATTTCCACCGATTATGATCCGGAGAGCGGGCGGCTCCGGATCCGATTCAAACTCGAACCGTCGGCATGAGAACCTCGATTGCTCTATTTTTTAGTGCTTTGCTCTCGCTTTTCGGATTGGGCGAAGCTCGGGCCCGGCAGGCGGAAGACAGCCTCCTGAGGCGGCAGATCGGCCAAATGATTATCGCCGGTTTTCGCGGATTTACCGTCACCGATAAGGTGGCTGATGCCGTGCAGCGGCTGGGGATCGGCGGTGTGATCTATTTCGACCGCGACGTGCCGTCGGCTGTCAATCGGCGCAACGTGCGTTCGCCGGAACAGTTGCAGCAGCTGAGCGCCGACCTGCAACGGCTGGCGGCCGAGGCGGGGCATCCCGAACTTTTCATCGCGATCGACCAGGAGGGCGGACGGGTGAACCGTTTGAAACAGGCATACGGTTTTCCGAAGAGCGTTTCGGCGGCTTATCAGGGGCGGGTCGATCGGCCGGATACAACCTGGCTGTGGGCGGAGCGGACGGCCGAAAGCTGTCGGCAGGCGGGGATTAATGTCGATTTCGCCCCTTGCGTGGATGTGAATGTCAATCCGGCTTGTCCGATTGTCGGAGCTGTGGAGCGGAGCTTCTCGGCCGATCCGGAGAAGGTGGTCGCCCATGCGCGGATCTGGATCGATGCTTTGCACAGGCAGGGGGTGCGGACATCCCTCAAACACTTTCCGGGGCACGGTAGTTCGCGCGCCGACAGCCATCTGGGGCTTGTCGATATCACGCGGACGTGGGAACGTGAGCGGGAGTTGGCCCCTTATCGTGCGTTGATCGGCGAAGATGGTTATGCCGATTTCGTGATGGTCGGCCATTTGGTGCATCGCGGGGTGGATACGCTGCCGGCTTCGTTGTCGCGGCGGTGGGTGACCGACGTGTTGCGCGGCGAGCTGGGGTATCGCGGTTTGGTGATTACCGACGACCTGAATATGGGGGCGATTACGGAACATTATACCTTGGGCGGGGCGGTCGAACGGGCGGTCAATGCGGGGGTGGATATGATAATTGTCGGAAATAACGGCCCGGTTTTCGAACCGGATTTGACCGCTCGGACCATTGAACTGATTTTTCAGGCAGTCTGCGAAGGGCGTATCTCGCGGGCGAGAATTGCGGAGGCGAGTGGGCGAATTTCGGTGATGAAACAAAATATTTTCAATGATAAAAGTCATTAATTTGACGATTGGATGAGTCTCTAATCTTCATTTAATCAATCGATTTTACGTGGTTGAGAGGCGATGGTTGCCGACAAAAAAGAGTATATTTGTCGGAACCATTCGTCTCTTATTTTTTTGTTCGATGAGTTATTTGGCTCGCATTACGCAAGAGTGTCCCACGGCTGTCGTGCTGCTGGTCGATCAGTCCGGCTCGATGTCCGAACCTACCCGATGGAACGGTCGGACGGTGACCAAAGCCGAAGCGGTGGCGACGGCTATCAACGCGCTGCTGGCGGAGCTGATTGCCCGCACGCGTCGCGACGGCGGATATCAGCCTTATTACGATCTGGCGGTGATGGGGTATTCCGGGTCGGAGGTGCGGTCGCTGCTTCCGACGGTGGGCGAACGATACTTTTTGCGGCCCGAAGAGCTGGCCGACAATCCGGTCGCTACGCGCGATGTGCAGCGGCTCCGGACGTTGCCCGATGGACGACAGGTGGCTACCGTGGTGCGCGAACGGGTGTGGGTGCAACCGGCTTCGGAGTGGAATACGCCGATGGTCGCGGCTTTCGGAGTGGTCTATAAGTTGCTGAAACAGTGGTGTGACAGGCACAAAGGGAGGCCTTGTTATCCGCCCACGGTCATCCACATCACCGACGGCGAGGCGACCGACGGTACGGCGCGCGAGGTGGCGGCAGCGGCCGAACGGCTGCGTTCGCTGGGGACGATGGACGGTTCGGTTTTGTTGATGAATGTGCATATCTCGGCGGCCGAGGCGGAACCGGTACTCTTTCCGGCTGTGGCGGAGGAGTTGCCTGAGGAGCGGTATGCGCGGCTGCTTTTCGATATTTCGAGCCCGATGCCGGATTTGTATCGCGACGAGATCGCGTGGCTGACGGGACGTGAGACGGGCGGCGAGGGGATGGCGGTGCGCGGAATGGCTTATCGGGCGAATATGACTGACCTCGTGCGGATGATGAATATCGGCACGGCAACTTCCGATTTGTTGGTATGAACGACAAAGAGAAATTCCTATTTCCTTCGACGACCGACTACCTCGAAGCGGTGGCCAATCCGACGGGCCGTTTCGCTACGCTGGCGGGGATTGCGGCGGTGACGGATCGGGCGGGCGAACCGGATTACACGGTGGGGACGGGTCGGGTGACTTTTCGGGTCGTGCGGGAGGGGCGACCGGTTGAATTGACTTGTTTTACGACGACGGCGGGGTATGCCGGAGCGGGGCGGTACGGCGAGTTGCTGGAGGATGAGATTTATGTTTTTCGGCATGACGGAACGGGGACTTATTATCCGATGGCGTGGCGTCCGGTCTCGGATCCGGCGGATTGTCCGGTTGCGTGCGATGAACTTACGGAGGGGCGGTTGTGCGAGGGGCGGCGGCTGGTGGTGCGGAACGGTCGGTTCGGCTTTCTGGACGAGGAGGGGAGCACGGTGGTAGAGGCTCGCTATCTGTGGGCGGACGATTTCAGCGAGGGGCGTGCTCCGGTCGCGGTGCGGGCGGCGGTGGGCGAGGGGATGAGGATGGGACTGATCGACCGGGAGGGGGAGGTGGTGATCAAGGCGGTGTATGACGATTTATCGTGGGATGGTTCTCGGTATGCCTATGTCGATCGGGGAGGGTGGCACGGGTGTCTGGATCGTACGGGGCGGGTGGTTGTGCCGTTGGAATATGAGGGGATGGGGGAGTTCGATCATGGTTTTGCGGTGGTGTGGCGCGAGGGGCGGTATGGTTATGTAGATGAGTGTGGCGAGTTGGTGGGAGCAGGGCTGGCGTATGCCGAAGCATGGTCGGCGGAGGAGGATGGAACGGCTCAGGTACGGCGTCTGGAGGCGCAATCGGGAGGTTTGGAACGGATTCAGTTGCGGAAATAGCTGGGTGGAGGGGCGCGAACAAAGACGGGGGTAGAAGCTGGCAGTAGAAATGCGTCAGCATTTTCCGTCCATGCCCCATAGGGTGTATTGTTAGGGCTCTCTCTGCCTTACTCAGTGTGGCCCGCTTGGCCGACGCGTTCGCGTCATGGCGCGCGGCCGTTATTACTTTTCAGTTGCTCGCGTGCCGCCGCCTAAAGGAGCGATTCAACTATTTCGGCGGTTAGCCGAATATGGATGAATCGCGCAGGCGCGCGAACGAAGAGTTGGGCTGAGGCGGCCATTTGCCCACCGCGGGCACGCGGGGCCTGCCCGGCCCGAGGGCAGTCTCCTCCTGTCGGT
>NZ_CAJTUJ010000008.1 GCF_910579375.1 uncultured Rikenella sp. | reverse complement strand
GGGCCTGCGCGCTGGGCCTTCGGCCCACCCTCGGAGCGCGCAGCCCGAAACCGGCAGAATTGGGGCAGAGAACCGGGCCAAGCTTTTGCGGCTCGTAGAGTCGCGCGGGCCGAAGCCTCCCGCGGCGTAGGCCCGCAACTGACGTTGCTATGGGCTCCGCAGGCTTCGTCCGCTTGAACGAAAGATGAGCAGGCCGAAACCGAAAGAATGTAATATAAGCGAACGGTAGTTTGGTCTGAACTCCCGGGCCTCCGCCCCACTGAAACAATGGCCCATTCATCTGCTAAAACTTTTGAATTCAGCCAAAAACACAGCCCGCCGATACAATCCCCAACTGTTCAGCCCCAAGCCCGGCCCAGTCTTTCCTGTCGGGTCCATTCGCAGCAGTCCGCCGCTCCACTCCTCAAAAAAATCGCTATCTTTACCCTGTCAAACTATTTCGATGTCACCCACCCCCATACACAGAGACCCCCGCTGCGCCGTCGTCGGATACGGCAGCTGGGCCACAGCCATCGTCAAGATACTCCTCGAAAACGGGAACGACGTCCGGTGGCACGTGCGCAACCCGGAAGTCGCAGAACACCTCCGCAAGCACGGGAACAACCCTAAATACCTCAGCCAAATACACTTCCGCAGCGACAGACTCGCCATCAGCGACGACGTCGCTGCCGTCGTGCGGGAAGCGGACGTTATTATCTTCGCCGTGCCCTCCGCCTTTCTGGAACTCACCGTCGCGCCGCTCGCACCGGACGCCCTGGAAGGGAAATTCATCGTCTCGGCCATCAAAGGAATCGTACCCGACGGCTACCTGACCGTCGCCGAGTGGTTCAACCAGCGATACGGCGTGCCCTTCGACCGCATCGGGATCGTCACCGGGCCGTGCCACGCCGAAGAGGTCGCCCTCGAACGCTTGTCCTATCTGACCCTAGTCTGCAAAGAGCCGGACGTGGCGGAGCGGCTCGGAGAGAAATTCGCCTGCGAACACATCCGCATCTCCACCTCGACCGACATCTACGGCGCCGAATACGCGGCGGTGCTCAAGAACATCTACGCCATCGCGGTGGGCATCGCCCACGGACTGGGCTACGGAGACAACTTTCTGGCCGTGTTGATCTCGAACGCGGCGATGGAGATGGAACGCTTCCTCGGCGGGACTTTCGCCGCCGAGCGGGATATCTGCCGGTCGGCTTACCTGGGCGACCTGCTCGTCACCTGCTACTCGCAGTTCAGCCGCAACCGGACGTTCGGCGTGATGATCGGCAAGGGATACTCGGTGCGGAACGCCCAGATGGAGATGAACATGGTGGCCGAGGGATACTACGCCGCCGACTGCATCCACCGGCTGCGGTCGCGGTTCGGCATCGAGATGCCGATCGCCGAGGCGGTGTACGGCATCCTCTACGAACGGCGCGCGCCGAGGACGGAGATTGGGAGTATTTTGGATCAACTCAAATAACGCACAGACTATGAAAAGTGTAAACGTACGCATCGACAAGATTTTCGAACCGGCCTCGGCGGTGACCGCAGCGGACATCGCCGCCCTGCGGCCGGAGATCGAACAGGGCAACGCCCTGCTGCACAGCGGCGAGGGAAAGGGGAACGACTTTCTGGGGTGGGTGAACCTGCCGTCGTCGATCACCCCGGCGCAACTCGATGAGATTCAGGAGGCAGCGAATGTGCTGCGGAACGAAGCCGACCTGATCATCGCGATCGGGATCGGGGGCTCCTATCTGGGGGCCAAGGCGGTGCTGGAGGCGTTGAGCGGCTCGTTCGACAGCCTCGCGACTCCTAAGAAAGGAGTGAATCCGCGTGTGCTCTTCGCCGGGCAGAACATCAGCGAGGACTACACGTGGGAGCTGATGGAGGCGACCAAAAATTATGACATCGCGGCGATCGTCATCTCGAAATCGGGGACGACCACCGAGCCGGCGATCGCCTTCCGGATTATCCGCGACGAGATCGAACGGCGGTACGGCAAGGAGCATGCGGCGCGGCGCATCGTGGCCGTGACTGACGAATCGAAGGGGGCGCTGCGCAAGCTGGCGGATACGGAGGGGTATCGCACCTTCGTGATTCCGGACAACGTGGGGGGACGGTTCTCGGTGCTGACGCCGGTGGGATTGCTGCCATTAGCGGTGGCGGGGATCGATGTGCGCGGACTGGTGGCGGGGGCTGCGGAGATGGAGCAACTGACGGCCGAGGCGTCGTTCGACGAAAATCCGGCGATGCAGTATGCGGCGGCGCGGACGGCTCTGTATCGGGCCGGGAAGAAGATCGAAATACTCGCTTCGTACGAACCGAAGCTGCAAAACATCGGCGAGTGGTGGAAACAGCTCTACGGCGAGAGCGAGGGGAAAGAGGGCAAGGGTATTTTCCCGGCCTCGGTGACCCTGACGGCGGACCTGCACTCGATGGGGCAGTATATCCAGGAGGGGGAACGGACGATGTTCGAGACGGTGATCCGGGTGGCGGAGCCGGCGCACACGTTCCGGATCGAAGCCGACAAGGAGAACCTGGACGGGCTGAACTTCCTCGCAGGCAAACGCATCGGCGAGGTGAACGGGATGGCGATCCTCGGGACAATGCTGGCCCATGTGGACGGCGGGGTGCCCAACATCGTCGTCGAGCTGCCGCGCATCGACGCCCACACGATCGGGGCGCTGCTCTATATGTTCGAAAAGGCGTGCGGCATCAGCGGCTATGCGCTGGGCGTCAACCCGTTCGACCAGCCGGGGGTGGAGGCCTACAAGAAAAATATGTTCGCCCTGCTCGGCAAACCGGGCTACGAAGCCGAGGGAGAAAAGCTCCGGAAGCGGCTGTAACCGCCGCCGCTCTTTTGCGACCATCGAGCGCCCGGCCACGAACCAAGGTTCGTGGCCGGGCGCTCCATGTATGAACACACCCCCGCACAATTCTCCGACACCGAAATCCGTTCGGAATATGTTATCTTTGTACCGACCAAAACACACGACCGCCATGGCAGGATTCATAGGATTCGGGCGCAAGCCCCGTCAGTTCGAATACAAACCCCGCTACTGGGATCCGGAAGCCGAAGAGCGAAAAACGCGGCGGCGGATGATCCTCGGCGACGACTACGCCGAGGGAGAGTACCGGCCGGGGATGTACATCCGCGAGCGGCGTCTGCTGCGGATGCAGGAGCAGGAGCGCGAACGGGCGCAGCGGCAGAAACGCAACTCGATCCGCACGGTGCTCTTTCTGGCGGGCGCGGTGGCGGTGCTCTACCTCATGTTCAACTACCTCGGGCGGGCGATGTAGCCTCTTCCCCCGCTGATTCCACACTTCATTTAATGCAATAACCCGTGTCGAACGACCTGATACAGATACTTCCCCACACCGTCGCGAACCAGATCGCGGCCGGCGAGGTGGTGCAACGGCCCGCCTCGATGGTCAAAGAGCTGATGGAGAACGCGGTGGATGCCGGAGCTCATGCCGTGAGCGTCGTCGTGCGCGACGGCGGCAAGAGCCTCGTGCAGGTGATCGACGACGGATGCGGGATGGCGACCGGCGATGCGGTGGTCTGCTTCGCGCGCCATGCGACATCGAAGATTCGGGAGTCGGAAGACCTCTTCGCTTTGCGAACATTCGGTTTTCGCGGCGAGGCACTCGCCTCGATCGCCTCGGTGGCCGAGGTCGAGCTTCGGACGAAGCGCGAGGAGGACGAGGTGGGGACACTGGTGACCATTGCCGGGGGAACGGAGGCCGACGCGCGCACCGAAAGCGTCAGCTGTCCGAAGGGAACGCAGATTACGGTACGCAACCTCTTCTTCAACACCCCGGCGCGGCGGAAATTCCTCAAGGCCAATCCGACGGAGACCAAGCAGGTCATTACAGAGTTCCAGCGCGTCGCGCTGTGCCATCCGGAGATGGCTTTCACCTTAGTGGCGGACGACAAGACGCTGTTCAGCCTGGCGCCGGGCGGGCTGCGGCAGCGCATCGCGGCGGTCGTGGGACGCAAGACGGGAGACAAACTCTTGGATGTGGAGGTCGATACTCCGATTGTTCGGATCGGCGGCTACATCGGGCTCCCGGCGACGGCCAAAAAGAGCGGCGGCGAACAGTTCTTCTTCGTGAACGGGCGCTATTTCCGCAGCTCGTACCTGCAAAAGGCGGTGGTGAACGGATACAACAAACTGCTGCCGTACGGCTACACGCCGTCATATTACATCTATATCGAGGTCGACCCGTCGCGCATCGACGTGAACATCCACCCGCAGAAGACCGAAATCAAGTTCGAGGAGGAGCAGGCGTTGTGGCAGATGCTCGCTTCGGCGGTGGGGCGGAGCTTGGGGCGGCACAACATCGTGCCGATGCTCGACTTCGACAACCCGACGCCGATCGACATTCCGGTTTACAACCCGTCACCGCGACGAGATGCGGACGGGAGCGGTTCGGGCATCGGAAGCGGGAGGCGCATGCCGCCTCCGCCGCCGGCAGCGACTCGCGATGACTACAACCCGTTCCGCAGCTACGACCGCAAGGAGTGGGACACGCCGGCTACGACCGATTTCGGAATGGGGGGCAGGTCGGGGAGCGCGCGGGCGGCTTTCGAGGATCCGGAACAGGCGCCGTTTACGGAGATGATTCCGCCCGACCTGCTGATTCCGGACTTCGGCGGAAGCAACGGCGGGAGTGAGGCGAACGGCAACGATACATTGCAAGGGACTTTGCCGCTGGAAACGACGACCGAGTTTTTCGTCGACGATGAAACGATTCGTTCTGCGGCGAACGGCATGCCGGACGACACGACGGCCCGGGCATTGGTGTTCGGGGCGGGGAAATATATCGCTACGGCAACGGCGGACGGGCTGGTGATCATCGATCGGGCGCGGGCGCGGATGCGGATTTTGTACGAGGAGTTTTTGCAGCGGATGGAGAACGACTTTTCGGTGGTGGGCCAGCGGGATCTCTTTCCGGAACGGATCGAACTGGCGGCGGCCGACCACTTTCTGCTGGTCGAACACACGGCGGAGCTGGCGGCGATGGGGTTCGACATCCGGGATATGGGAGGGACGACGGTGGTGGTCTACGGGCTGCCGGTCGAGATGGGCGAGAGCGCGGCTCCGGCACAGGCGGTGGAAGAGCTGCTCCGGCAGATCAAGGAGGAGGGAGTCTCGCTGCGGGACAACCACCGCGAACGGCTGGCCGAGGCGATGGCCCGGAGCTGTTGCGCTCCGCTCTTCGCTGCGGGCGGAGCGGGTTCTGTGACGACGATGGAGGCGGAGGCGTTGATACGCAAACTGTTCAGCTGCGACGAGCCTAACTATACGCCGGACGGGCGACCGGTGATGAGCGTCGTGTCGGCGCTGGAGGCGGAGAAACGGCTGAAACGCTGATACGCGTCGAACAACAGGGTTAGAGGCGACCAGTGGAAATGCGTGAGTATTTCCCGTCCACGCACCCGTTGGATGTTTTGTTAAGGTTGTTTCTGCCTTATAGCCAGCGCGCGGACAAAAGATTTGGGCCGTCGGCAGCTGGAGGATGCGTCAGCATCCGTCTAAAGTTTTTCTGGTTCTTTTTGTTCACAACCGACGCTACCAGCGAGGGCAATGCAAACAAAGTTTGCAAATTGCCGAGCGGCGAGGAGGAAAACAAGCGGAGCGAAGTTAAAAAGAACAGTACCCGTCCGGGCAATGACCAGATCGCGCGCCACGCCTTAAGATAAGAGGGGAATCGTCAAAATGCACTTGTGTGTTTTGACAAGATTTCTCCAGGCGCGCAAACTGGGTTGGGCCGTCAGCAGTTTGAGGATGCGTAAGCATCCGTCTAAAGTTTTTTCGGTTCCTTTTGTTCACAAAAGGAACAGTTCGAGGCGGGACAAAGATCTCCCAAGGCGCGCGAACGAAGAACGGGGCGCGCGAAAACGTGGCGGAGCGACAGCGGAGCCGCAGTGAGGCGGACACGGGGCAGAGAATTGGGGCGAGCTTTGGGCTGTGCTTGTTCTTCAGGCGGGAAACCGTAATCGGTTTTCCCGCCGCGCTGGGCCGAGCATTTGGCCGAGCATCTGCGGCTCTTTGAGCCGCGCAGTTCGCCGCCACCCCACGCGGCGGACTGCACTCGACGGAGCCCGTTGCAGTCACCGCTGGCGGCGAACCTCGCAAAATTGAGGCGGTGGATTGGGCTGAACTCTTGCGACCCTTTAGGGTCGCCGGCCTTGTCGCCGAGGCGCGGAGCGCCTCGGGGGAGTGGGCGACAGGCCGAACCCGACAGCTTTGGGCGGTGAACGAGGTGTTGCTCTTGCGACCCTTTGGGTCGTGCGGGCCGGACGCCTTCGGGAGGCCCGCAACACGCCGCTCACGCGTCGAAAATTGCGATATCTCCCGGGCGTCCAGCCCACTTCATCCAAGAGCGTAAATGATACGGGTCGGAGCCAGCGTGGCCTAAAACGAGCTCCGCAAACGAGCTTCGCGAAGTTGCAGGCCTACGCCTGAGGTGGCTCCGGCCCGGGCGGTTCTTCGAACCGCAAGATTCCACTCAAAAGTAGGGTAGATGCGGCCAGTTGCTTGGGGTAGCTTTCGGGTAGAGGCTGCCCTTATTTTTAGGGTAGACCCGGCCCTTTGCCCCCCGCGGGCCCGCGGCGTTTATTCCGAGAGGCAACGCAACTGAAAACCGTAGGCACGACGATACGCATTGCAGGCATTGAGGCTCGTCACGCCGAAACTCAAGAACACCCCGTTAGCCCCGCTGGCCGTGAGCGACCAGCTGTAGCCATAGTTGCCGTCGCCACCCGATTCGCCCGAGGCGTAGTTGCGGAAGCCCGGAGCACCCGGCCCTGCTCGAAACCCGTGCCGATTTCAAAACAACCCTCTCCGCATCAAAGAATCCCTCTTTCGTCGAAATCGGAAAGAAAACCCTTCTAATAATTTGATTATAAAGGAATAGTTTGTAACTTTGCCACTCTTTACGGCCAGTTGTATCGTCTGCACTTGTAGGCACGATGGCTGCAATGTATTGATAAACAAAGAAAAACAACTCATTTTTTAACCATGACAGATCCGATAGCAGATCTTCTGACTCGTATCAGAAACGCGGTGAAAGCCAACCACAAAGTGGTTGAAGCTCCCGGCTCGAAAATCAAGCAAGAGATCGTACGCATCCTCCATGAACAGGGCTACATCCTCGCTTACAAATTCGGAAAAAACGAAAAAGGCTTCTCTACCATTAAGATAGCCTTGAAGTACCATCCCGAAACCAAAACTCCGGCGATCAAAGCTTTGACGCGCGTGAGTCGGCCGGGATTGCGGCAGTACTCCAACGCGGCCGAGATGCCGCGGGTGATGAACGGCCTCGGAATCGCCATCGTCTCTACCTCTAAAGGGGTGATGACCGATAAACAGGCGCGGCGGGACAATGTGGGCGGCGAAGTGCTGTGCTACGTATATTAATCAACACTCACAATCAAGACAATACGCAATGTCAAGAATCGGAAAATTACCTGTAAACCTGCCTAAAGGCGTTACCGTTACCGTGGGCGCCGATAATGTGGTCAGCGTGAAAGGCCCTCTCGGACAACTTTCTCAGAAAGTCGATCCGGACATCACCGTGAAGGTCGAGGGAGAAGAAATCCATGTGACCCGGCCGACCGATCAGCCGCGGCACCGGTCGATGCACGGGCTTTATCGTGCGCTGATCGCCAATATGGTGCACGGCGTTTCGACCGGATATGAAACCAAACAGGAACTCATCGGCGTCGGTTTCAAAGCCGAAGTCAAGGGGCAGATCCTGGAGTTGAGCTTGGGGTATTCGCACGATATTCATATCATGCTCCCGGCGGAAGTGAAAGCCGAAGCTTTTGCGGAAAAGAAAGGGAACCCTATTCTGACCCTCAAGAGCGCGGACAAACAATTGCTCGGACAAGTGGCAGCCAAGATCCGCTCGCTGCGCAAGCCGGAACCGTATAAGGGTAAAGGTATCAAGTTCGTGGGCGAACAACTGCGGCGTAAGGCAGGTAAGTCGGCTAACTCCAAATAACAGCTAAGAAACAATGGCACTCACTAAAATAGCAAGACGCGCACGCATCAAGATGCGCATTCGCAAAATCGTGAACGGAACGGCTGAAGCTCCGCGCCTGACGGTTTTTCGCAGTAACAAGCAAATCTACGCTCAGGTGATCGACGACCGGGCCGGAAAGACCTTGGCATCCGCTTCGTCGCTGGACAAAGAGGTGGTTGCGGCGGCTAAAGGACTGAAAAAGACCGAAGTAGCGGCCCTCGTGGGGAAAGCGGTGGCTGCGAAAGCAATTGCTGCCGGAATCTCCGGAGTCGCTTTCGACCGCAACGGATACCTCTATCATGGGCGTGTGAAACAACTCGCTGAAGCGGCACGCGAAGGCGGGCTGAAATTCTAACACATTCCATAACAACCGATTATTATGTCAGCAAACAACATAAAAAAAGTACGCACCAGCGACATCGAACTCAAAGATCGGCTGGTAAGTATTCAGCGCGTGACGAAAGTGACCAAAGGGGGACGTACCTTCACTTTTTCCGCTATCGTCGTCGTGGGGAATGAAAACGGCATCGTGGGCTACGGCTTGGGGAAAGCTTCCGAAGTCACCGCAGCGATCGCCAAAGGGGTGGAAGACGCCAAGAAAAACCTCATCAAAGTGCCGATTCTCAAAGGGACCATTCCGCACGAACAGGTGGCTAAATTCAGCGGCTCCAGAGTGTTGCTGCGTCCGGCATCTCCCGGTACCGGGGTGATTGCAGGGGGGGCTATGCGTGCCGTGCTGGAAAGCGTCGGCGTGAAGAACGTGCTCGCTAAGAGTAAAGGCTCTTCGAACCCGCACAACCTCGTTAAGGCGACGGTTACCGCGTTGGCCGAACTGCGCGATGCCGTGACCATTGCCGAAACCCGCGGGATTTCACTCACCAAAGTATTCAACGGGTAGTTCTCGCATCGAGCGGTTTCGGCGCCTCATGCCGTTGATCCCAGAGATACCCCAACAACCAACAGTAACTATACAGCGAAATGGCCATAGTTAAAATCACCCAGACCAAAAGCCGCATCGGTGCAACCAAAATGCAACGGGCCAATTTGGACGCGCTCGGGCTCCGCAAGATTCGCCAGAGCGTTGAACACAACAAATGTCCTCACATCTTGGGCATGATCGAGAAGGTAAAACATCTCGTTGCCGTTGAAGACGTTAAATAACCGATTTTCTTAACTCCAGAGAGACACTTAAGATTATGAACCTCAGTAATATCAAACCCGCCAAAGGCTCCACGCACAGCGAAAAACGCATCGGACGCGGACAAGGGTCGGGATACGGCGGAACTTCTACCCGTGGGCATAAAGGCGCCCAGTCGCGGTCGGGGTACAAGAGCAAACGCGGTTTCCAGGGCGGTCAGATGCCGCTGCAACGCCGGTTGCCGAAATTTGGGTTTACCAACATCAATAAAGTCGTTTTCAAGACGGTTAACCTCGGCGCTATCGAAGCCTTGGTGGCTAAGACGGGGGCGACTGCGATCGGGCAGGCTGAACTCGTTGCGGCGGGTCTTGTATCGAAGAACGATGTGGTGAAAATTCTCGGTACCGGGACTTTGACCAAAAAGGTGGACGTTACGGCCAACGCCTTCTCGAAAACCGCTCAGGCGGCCATCGAAGGACAGGGAGGGACGGTAACTAAACTGTAAACGATTCGTTTTCCATTGCCTACCTTTTTCGGCTCATGAAAAAATTAATAGACACCATTCGGAACATCTTCAAAATCGAGGAGCTGCGGAATCGCATCCTCTACACTTTGGGGCTGCTTCTGATTTATCGGCTGGGGAGTTTCGTCGTGCTGCCGGGGATCAATCCGGAAGCACTCTCCGGATCGGGACTCCAGAAACAGACCGCTGACGGGATTTTGGGGCTGCTCGACATCTTCTCTGGGGGGGCGTTCTCCAATGCGTCGATCTTTGCATTGGGGATTATGCCTTATATCTCCGCTTCGATCGTGATCCAGCTTCTCGGGATTGCGATTCCGTACTTCCAGAAATTGCAGAAGGAAGGCGAAAGCGGACGGCGGAAGATCAATCAGTGGACCAGATATCTCACCATCGGGATTCTCCTGATTCAGGCGCCGGCGTATTTGGCTAACTTGAACTATCAGCTGCTGCCTTCCGCATTCGTGCTGGGGGCCGGATCGTTCCTCTTCACGTTCAGTGCGACGATGGTCTTGATTGCCGGGACGATGTTTGTGATGTGGCTCGGCGAGAAGATCACCGACAAGGGGATCGGGAACGGGGTATCCTTGATCATTATGATCGGGATTATCGCCAGACTCCCGCATGCGTTCCTTGCTGAGATGAACGCCCGGTTTACGACGGCAGGCGGGGGATTCGTCATGCTGATCGTGGAATTGGTGCTGCTGTTCCTCGTGTTTGCGGGGACGATTGCCTTGGTGCAGGCCGTTCGGAAGATTCCCGTGCAGTATGCCAAGCGGATCGTCGGGAATAAACAGTACGGCGGCGTTCGGCAATACATCCCGCTCAAGATTAATGCTGCCGGGGTGATGCCGATCATCTTCGCACAGGCGATCATGATGCTGCCGCTGATCTTCACCAAATTCGAAGCTACGCAAGGTTTGGGGGCTGTTTTCGGTAATATTTACGGTTTTTGGTATAACCTCGTGTTCGGCCTCTTGGTGATGGCCTTCACCTACTTCTATACCGCCATTACCGTCAATACCAACCAGATGGCCGACGACATGAAGCGAAACGGCGGTTTCATTCCGGGTATCAAACCGGGGAAACAGACGGCCAGCTATTTGGACACCATTATGACCCGGATCACCTTGCCGGGGTCGATCTGCCTCGCGATCGTGGCGATTCTGCCGGTCTTCGCGCGGATGATCGGCGTCGACGGACAGTTCGCCTTGTTCTACGGCGGAACTTCCCTGTTGATCCTCGTCGGGGTGGTGCTGGATACTTTGCAGCAGATCGAATCCCACCTGCTCTTGAGACACTACGACGGTCTGATGAAGAGCGGGCGGATGAAAGGACGCTTGAACTAACGTCTCGGGGATGGGGCGGACGGTCATCTATGATTGTTCGCACCCTTGATCCGAACCGAATCGTTCGAGCGACCCGTAGAACCGGATTTCGAGAAAAAGGTTCTTCTATTATATATAAATGATATACCTGAAAACCAAAGAGGAGATCGAACTGCTGCGCCAAAGCAACCAGCTCGTCAGCCGCACCTTAGCCCTTGTGGGGCGTAACATCCGTCCGGGAGTTACCACCCGGGAGCTGGATGCTTTAGCTGAGGAGTATATTCGTTCGCAGGGCGCAGTGCCGAACTTCAAAGGTTACGGAGGCTTTCCCGCCACACTCTGTATGTCGGTGAACGAACAGATCGTGCACGGGATTCCGTCGGGTTATGCTTTGCAGGAGGGCGACATCTTGTCGGTAGACTGCGGCGCATTTATGAACGGTTTTCATGGCGACTCCGCCTACACATTCGCTGTAGGAGGTATGGACAGCTTGGCGCCTCGTGTGCGCGAGCTGCTGGACGTCACCAAGGAAGCCCTTTATAGAGGTGTTGCGCAGGCGCATGTCGGAAATCGCATCGGCGATATTTCCCACGCCGTACAGGAATATGCACAGGGACATGGAATGACCGTCGTACGCGAAATGGTCGGACATGGACTCGGACGCCACCTGCACGAGGAGCCGCAGGTTCCCAACTACGGGAAACGCGGCAGCGGGCCTCGGCTGAAGGCCGGCATGGTGCTCTGTATCGAGCCCATGATCAACCTCGGCACCCGGAACGTCATCTTTGAACGGGACGGTTGGACTGTCAGAACCGCCGACCGGAAGCCCTCTGCGCACTTCGAATTCGCCGTGGCGATTACCGAGCAGGGGCCGGATGTCCTCACCACTTTCGAGTATATCGAAAAAGGGCTGCCGATCGATTGAGACCGGCGGTTCGCAAAGCAATGCTTTAACCAATCAACCGAATGGCCAAACAAGCAGCGATTGAAAAGGACGGTACCATTATCGAAGCCCTGTCCAACGCCATGTTCCGCGTGGAGCTGGACAACGGTCACATAATCACCGCCCACATCTCCGGAAAGATGAGGATGCACTACATCAAGATTCTCCCCGGGGATAAAGTAAAGGTCGAAATGTCCCCCTACGATTTGTCGAAAGGACGCATTTCGTTCCGCTACAAGTAATTTTGCAGGCCGACCCTCTCTCAGGGGCGGAACCACTGAAAGAAAACAACACAACACGATGAAAGTCAGAGCATCCATCAAAAAACGCAGCGAAGACTGCAAAATCGTACGCCGCAAAGGGCGCGTGTACGTCATTTGCAAGAAAAACCCCAAACTCAAGATGCGTCAGGGGTGATTGGCTACTCCTTTGGGGCATCCCTCTATTTATATAGTTTGATGCCACGGGGAGAGCGAGTCGAAACTGAGTTTTAAACCATTCCAAGAAAAAGACAAAACACACATATGGCACGTATTGTCGGAGTCGATTTACCGAAAAATAAACGAGGCGTAATCGGTCTCACCTACATCTACGGCATCGGGAGAAGTACCGCCGCCATTATTCTGGAGAAGGCCGGTATCGACCAGGATACCAAAGTGAAAGACTGGACCGACGAACAGGTCGGCGCCATCCGTAACGTGATTGCCAGCGAAGGGCTGCGCGTCGAAGGGGAACTGCGTTCCACGATCCAGCTCAATATCAAACGCCTGATGGACATCGGTTGCTACCGTGGGATTCGGCATCGTCTGGGGCTTCCCGTGCGCGGGCAGAGCACCAAAAACAATGCCCGGACCCGGAAAGGACGCAAGAAAACCGTTGCCAACAAGAAAAAGGCAACCAAGTAGTTAATCGGTTATCCTAACTCCAATTAGGCAGAGAAAATTATGGCAAAGAAAACATCAGTCAAAAAGAAAGTCGTGAAGGTAGATGCCCTCGGTCAGGCACACATCCACTCGACATTCAATAACGTCATCATCACCCTCACCAACGGCGAAGGACAGGTCATCAGCTGGAGCTCCGCCGGGAAGATGGGCTTCCGGGGATCGAAGAAAAACACCCCGTATGCAGCGCAGACCGCAGCGCAAGATTGCGCCAAGGTCGCTTATGACCTCGGGCTGCGCAAAGTGAAAGTGTATGTCAAAGGGCCCGGTTCGGGACGCGAATCCGCTATCCGCACCATCAACGGTGCCGGGATCGAAGTGATCGAAATCGTCGACGTTACCCCGCTGCCCCATAACGGTTGCCGTCCGCCGGCACGTCGTCGTGTCTGATCTTCGGTCGCTTTCGCAGACCTGTGCTTCACAGCGATGCCCATAAAGCACCGGAAGATCGCATAAAGCGGATCATTTTACCATACCTTTCAACAAAGACAAAAAAGTAAAAACACAAAATGGCACGTTATACAGGACCAAGAACCAAAATCGCCCGTAAATTCGGCGAACCTATCTTCGGGTCGGACTCTTCATTCGAAAAGAAGAACTATCCCCCGGGACAGCACGGCCTCAATCGGCGGCGGAAAAAAGTCTCCGAATACGGCGTACAGCTCAAAGAAAAGCAGAAAGTAAAGGCACTCTACGGGATGCTCGAAAAGCAGTTCCGGCGTACTTTCGAAGCTGCGGAACGGGCTGGCGGTGTGACCGGCGAAGTGCTGCTCCAACTCCTCGAATCGAGACTGGATAATGTCGTGTACCGGATGGGGATTGCACCCACGCGCGCTGCCGCGCGGCAGTTGGTGTCGCACCGGCATATCACTGTGGACGGCAATGTGGTGAACATCCCGTCGTACCAGTTGAAACCGGGGCAGATCGTTGCCGTTCGGGAAAAGTCCAAAGCCTTGGAAGTGATCCAGAACGCGTTGGGCTCCAACCAGCGCAGCCGCTTCTCGTGGCTCGAATGGGACGCCGCGTCGATGTCCGGGAAATTCATGCAGAAACCCGAACGCGCCGAAATTCCCGAAAACATCAACGAACAGTTGATCGTCGAACTCTACTCTAAATAGTAATTAATCGAGGAGTACACACAACTATGGCTATATTAGCATTCCAGAAGCCCGACAAGGTGATCATGCTTGACTCCACGGCCTCGTTCGGACGGTTCGAATTCCGTCCCCTGGAGCCGGGATACGGCATCACCGTGGGCAATGCACTCCGTCGAATACTCCTGTCGTCGCTCGAAGGTTACGCCTTTACCACCGTACGGATACCCGGCGTAGACCATGAGTTCGCTTCCATCCCCGGAGTGATGGAAGAGATGATAGAAATCATTCTCAACCTCAAGCAGGTACGCCTCGTGCGGACCGTCGAGAACATTGAATCCGAAAAGGTGGTGGTGAACGTGGCCGGAGTGACTGAACTGACGGCCGGTTACCTCTCCAACTTCATGACCGGATTCAAAGTGCTCAATCCGGACTTGCTGATTTGCCGCCTCGAACCCGACGTGAAGTTCCAGATCGAACTCACTATCGGCAAAGGCCGCGGGTATGTGCCGGCCGAAGAAAACCGGCCGGCCGATGCACCGTTCGGACTCCTGCCGATCGACTCGATCCACACGCCGATCAAGAACGTGAAGTACGCGGTCGAAAACTACCGCGTCGAACAGAAGACCGACTACGAAAAACTCACCATCGAGATTACCACCGACGGATCCATTCATCCCAAGGAGGCGCTCAAGGAGGCGGCCAAGATTCTGATCTTCCACTTCATGCTCTTTTCCGACGAAAAGATCACCCTTGAAACCGAAGAAAAGGCGACCACCGAAGAGTTTGACGAGGATATCCTCCACATGCGGCAACTGTTGAAGACCAAGCTGACGGAGCAGGATCTGTCGGTGCGGGCCTTGAACTGCCTCAAAGCGGCAGAAGTGGAGACGCTGGGCGAACTCGTGCGGTTCCAGCGCAGCGACCTCTTGAAATTCAGAAATTTCGGGAAGAAATCCTTGTCCGAACTCGACGAACTGCTCGCCAACCTGAACCTCCACTTCGGGATGGACGTCGCTAAGTACAAACTTGACAAAGACTAAACACAACCATGAGACATAACAAAACCGTAAACCACCTCGGGCGGCAGGCTTCGCACCGCAAAGCCTTGATGGCGAATATGGCCGTGTCGTTGATCCTCCACAAACGAATCAGCACCACCCTCGCTAAGGCTAAAGCCCTCAGGACTTACGTGGAACCGATCATTACCAAATCGAAAGACGACTCGACCCATTCGCGGCGTATGGTCTTCGCTTACCTGAAAAACAAGGAAGCCGTGACCGAACTCTTCCGCGAAGTCGCTCCGAAGATTGCGGAACGGCCGGGCGGATACTGTCGTATCCTGAAGACCGGATTCCGGCAGGGGGATGGGGCCGAAACCTGCTTCATCGAACTTGTAGACTTCGACACCGAATACACCCAGAACGGCGGCGCAGCTAAGAAAGGCGCTGCGAAGGGACGGACTCGGCGGGCCGGTGGGGCTAAGAAAACCGCGACTGCGACGGAGAATGCGACTCCGGCAGCGGAAACGCCGGTTGCGGAAGTTGCTGCGGTGGAAGCGGTGGCTGCCGAAGTCGAATAATTTGCATAGTCAGAAACAAAGTACTATTTTTGAGGGGTGTTTACCGATATGCGGTAGACACCCCTCGATTCTTTTCGGAATCGGGCTGAACGAGGCTCAAATACCTAATAATCAACAATAAGAAATGGGACAAATCATCAGTGTACATGCCCGCGAAATTCTCGACTCGCGCGGTAATCCGACCATCGAAGTGGAAGTACTCACCGCCAGCGGCGCTTTCGGGCGTGCAGCTGTGCCGAGCGGCGCATCAACCGGCGAAAACGAAGCCCTCGAACTGCGCGACGGCGACAAAGGACGCTACCTCGGGAAAGGGGTGCTCAAAGCGGTGCAGAATGTCAATGACGTGATTGCCAAAGAAATCGTCGGCATGATGGTGACCGACCAGGTCGGGATCGACAAGACCATGATCGCACTGGACGGGACGCCCACCAAGTCGAACCTCGGCGCCAATGCCATTTTGGGCGTATCGCTGGCTTGTGCCAAAGCTGCGGCTAATTATGTCGGGGTGCCGTTGTATCGCTACATCGGCGGTTCGAATGCCAAAACGCTGCCGGTGCCGATGATGAACATCATCAACGGCGGTTCGCACTCGGATGCGCCGATCGCTTTCCAGGAATTCATGATCCGTCCGGTAGGCGCTACCTCGTTCCGCGAAGGCTTGCGGATGGGGGCAGAGGTGTTCCATGCTCTCAAGAAGGTGCTGCATGACCGCGGCCTTTCGACCGCAGTGGGCGACGAAGGCGGGTTCGCACCGACCTTGAAAGGTACCGAAGACGCCATCGAATCGATCATCGAAGCCATTAAAAAAGCCGGTTACAAACCGGGTCGGAAGTGCGAAGGGGGTGATGTGTCGATCGGTATGGACTGCGCATCGTCGGAATTCTATAAGAACGGCGTTTACGACTACACCATCTTCGAAGGGGATAAAGGGGCTAAACTGACCTCTGACCAGCAGGTGGAATACCTGAAAGGGTTGGTGACCAAGTACCCGATCGACTCGATCGAAGACGGTATGAGCGAAAACGACTGGGAAGGGTGGCAGAAACTGACCGCAGCGATCGGCGACAAGTGCCAGCTGGTCGGCGACGACCTGTTCGTGACCAACGTCGAGTTCTTGAAGAAAGGGATCGAAATGGGTTGCGGGAACTCCATCCTGATCAAAGTGAACCAGATCGGCTCGCTGACCGAGACCTTGGATGCCATCGAAATGGCGCACCGTGCAGGCTATACCAGCGTGACCTCGCACCGTTCGGGCGAAACCGAGGATGCTACCATCGCCGATATCGCCGTGGCTACCAACTCGGGCCAGATCAAGACCGGTTCGATGAGCCGTTCCGACCGGATGGCCAAATACAACCAGCTCCTCCGCATCGAAGAGGAACTCGGGGACGAGGCTATCTACGGATATACCAAGATCTACCGCCAGAAATAGTTCGTCCGGCTTCTTTTTTGAAGCGGATCAGGTAACGAAAAGGCTTGCACCGGAAGGGGCAAGCCTTTTTTATGCGGCATATCCTCCAAAAATTCCCCCTTTTGTACGGATTATCCGTTGCAAGAATCACTATCTTTGTGTAATCATCCGAAAAAGCGTCGCATGGAACAGACGAAGAACAACATACCGGTCGATTGGGAACCGATCTGTACCCGCGTCCGGGAGATCGCGCGGGAGGCAGGAGACTATATTGCCGCCGAGCGGAAGCGATTTACCGCCGACCGTGTCGAAGTCAAGGGCGTGCACAACTTCGTCTCGTATGTGGACAAAGGGGCCGAGCGGATCATTGTCGAAGCCCTCGGCGCTTTGGTGCCCGAAGCCGCCTTTGTGGCCGAAGAGGGCTCGGGACGCGTCGATGCCGAGGCGCCGTACCAGTGGATCGTCGATCCGTTGGACGGCACCACCAATTTCGTACACGGATTGCCGCCCTATGCCGTTAGCATCGCATTGTGGGATACGCAGACCAAAGAGGCGGTTGTCGGGGTGGTGTACGAAGTCACGTTGCAGGAGAGCTTCTACACCTGGAAAGGGGCTTCGGGGGCTTTCTGTAACGGGGAGCCGATACACGTCTCCGAAGTGGCCGGTGTCGACGACGCGCTGGTGCTGACCGGACTGGCCTACGGGCTGGATGCGAAAGTCGTGGAGCATTTCGAACGGAGCTTCGCCTACTTCAATCGCAACAGCCATGGAGCGAGACGGTTGGGGTCGGCGGCGACGGATTTGGTCTATGTGGCATGCGGGCGGGCCGATGCCTTTTATCACATCAACCTCTCGCCGTGGGACGTGGCGGCCGGCGCGTTTATCGTGCGTCAGGCGGGCGGAGTCGTGACCGATTTCGCCGGCGGAACGGACTATACGTTCGGGCGGAGCGTCGTGGCGACCAACCCGTTGGTGCGGGACGAAATTTTCCGGCTCGTGGCCGGCACAGAGTTTATCAAATGACGTTTGTTCTCGGATGCTGACCTACTATTTCGTCTATCCTTTCGCCTGGGTGCTCGGGAAACTGCCTTATAAAGTGCAGTTTCTCTTCTCCGACCTCGTGCGGTGGGTGTTGTACAGCGTCGTGCGTTACAGGCGTGGAGTCGTGCGGGCCAACTTGCTCGCCTCGTTTCCCGAGAAGAGCGAGAATGAGCGGCGGAGGATCGAACGTGCTTTCTATGCCCATCTGGCGGACGTGTTTATCGAAACCCTCTCGCTGACTTCGGCCACGGAGAAACAGGTGAGGCGGCGGATGAACTACCTGAACTTGGACGAGGTCGCTTCGTGGACGGGCGACCGCTCTTGGATATCGGCCATGGCCCATTACGGCTCGTGGGAGTACACCACGAATTTCGGCCTCTATAGCGCACCGAGCACCACGCTGGCCGTTTACCGGCCGTTGAGTAATCGGGGAGCCGATCGATTCTATCGGAAGATCCGGAGCCGGTTCGGAGTAGTTCCGGTGCCGATGCACGAAGTGGGGCGCGAGATGGTACGTCGGCATCGGGCCGGAGAGCGGGTGACCCTGGCGTTGATTGCCGACCAGACTCCGGCGTGGCCGGAGATACAGAACTGGACGATGTTCCTCGGTCGGTGGACGCCGTTTTTCGTGGGAACCGAGAAACTGGCCGTGCGGAGCGGGATGCCGGTGCTGTTCCTCGACATGCGGAAGGTGCGGCGGGGATATTATGAGGCGCGGTTCGAGCTCTTGTACGACGGGGTCGAACGGGTCGAGCCGGGCGAAATCACCCGGCGGTATGCCGAGCGGCTGGAGCGGATGATTCGCACGCGGCCGGAGTTGTGGATGTGGTCGCATCGGCGGTGGAAGCACAACCGAGAGTCGTGGATGGAAGCCCACGGGCGGCAGATTGTCGAGGACAAAACGGACGGAGGCGAGGGGCGATGAGGCTGGCGGTCGTGATCCTGAACTGGAACGGCGAAGCGTTTTTGCGGCGGTTCTTGCCGGGGGTGATTGCCTGTTCGACGGGGGAGGGGGCGCCGGAGGGGTGCGAGGCGACGGTCGTGGTGGCCGACAACGGATCGACGGACGGGTCGGTGCGTTGGCTGGAGGAGGCTTATGTCTCGGTGGACCATCCGTGGGTGAGACTTTTGGCTTTCGACAAGAACTATGGCTTTACAGGCGGTTATAACCGGGCCTTGGCGCACGAATCGCTGGTTTCGTTCGACGCTTATCTGTTGCTCAACTCCGACGTGGAGGTGACGCCGGGATGGCTGGAGCCGTTGGCGGCGCTGTTCGAGGCGGAACCGACCGTCGGCGCGGCGATGCCGAAACTCAGGGCTTATGACCGGCGGGAATATTTCGAGTATGCGGGGGCGTCCGGCGGATTTATCGACCGATTGGGCTATCCGTTCTGTCGGGGGCGGATCTTCGGTACGGTAGAACAGGACGAGGGACAGTACGATACGGTGCGCGATGTTTTTTGGGCGACGGGGGCGGCTTTATTGGTACGGGCCGAGGCGTGGCGACGGTCGGGCGGGCTCGAAGAGGCCTTTTTCGCCCACATGGAGGAGATCGACCTCTGTTGGCGGCTCCATCGAATGGGTTGGCGCGTGGCGGTGGTTCCGCAGTCGGTGGTCTATCACGTGGGGGGCGGCGCGTTGCCGGCCTCTTCGCCACGGAAAATTTATCTTAATTTTCGGAATAATTTAGCGATGCTTTATCGCAATTTGTCGCTCGGGCATTTTGCGGTGATCTATTTGATCCGCTTCTGGCTCGATGGGGGACAGGCAGCGGTCTATCTCTGCACCGGTCGGAGCGCATTCGCCGGGGCAGTGGTGCGGGGGCATCGGGATTTCTGGTGCCGGATGCGGCGCGGTTTGCGGCGCGAACGGTGGAACGGCTTTGCGCTGCCGTCGCCGAGGGTGATGTATCGCGGGAGTGTCGCGCTGCGGTATCTGTTCGGGCGGCGTCGGTTCGGAAAAATGATGTAGTATGAAAAGTTTGTTTTTAGCCTGTTTGATCGCTTGCGGAGCCGTGGCCTGCGGCTCGTCGGCGGGGAGGGGTGAGAGCGGAGCGTCGTCCCGCGCGGCAGCGGCTGTCGTGCCGGAGCCCAAGGTGGTGGTGCCGGAAATCGTGGCCGAGTATCCGCATGATGAGCGGGCGTATACCCAGGGGCTGTTGTGGGCCGATGGCGGTTTGTATGAGAGCACGGGCGAGTACGGCTCCTCTTCGTTGCGACGCGTGGATTTGGAAACGGGGCGCGTGGAACGAATGGTGCGGTTGCCCGAACGGTTTTTCGGCGAGGGGCTGGCGTTGGTCGGGGATTCGGTCTGTTACTTGCTCACCTGGCGCGAACAGCGCTGCTTCGTCTATCGCCGTTCGGATTTTCGGCAGGTCGGCGTTTTTTCCTACTCGGGTGAAGGGTGGGGGCTGACGGGCAATGCGGCCGGGGATTCGCTCTACATGAGCGACGGTTCGGAGTGGATACGGGTGCTGAATCCGGCCGATTTCACGCAGCAGCGGCGGTTCCGGGTGCGGGATCATCGCGGGCCGGTGGCGGCGATCAATGAGCTGGAGTGGGTGGGCGATCGGTTGTGGGCCAATCTTTACCTGACGGATCGTATCGCGGTGATCGATCCGGCGACGGGTTTCGTGACCCATTACATCGACTGTTCGGCGTTGGAGACCCGGATCGCGCATCGCCGGGATACGGATGTCTTCAACGGAATCGCCTGCGATCCGGCGACGGGACGGATCTTCGTCACGGGAAAAAACTGGGATAAACTCTTCGAAATCAAGGTCGATTTATGAAAATAGCACTCGTACAGCAGAACAATAAAGTGGGCGATGTGGTGGGCAATGCGGCCCGGATGAAGGCGGAGATTGCCCGTGTTGCGGAGGAATACGGGGCTGAAGTGGCGGTTTTCGGTGCGGATGCGGTGACGGGTGGGCCGTTGTTGGGACTGGGCGATTCGGCTTTGTTCCGGGAACAGGCGGCTGCGGCGGTGACAGAGGTCGAGGCGTTTGCACGGGAGCAAGGGGTGCGGCTGGTGTTGGCCGACGGAGAGTGCGGAGGGGTGGTTTTCCGTTGTGCGGCGGATCATTTTCGGCACGGAGCACCGGCGGAGAGCCGTGAACGGCTGCTTCGGGAGGCACGACGGTTGGGACGGCCGGTGGTGTGGGCGAATGCGGTCGGGGCACAGACCGATACGATTTACTACGGCGGTTCGGGGGTGGCTCTGCCGTCAGGCGAGGTCGCGATGCTGCCGCTTTTCGAAAAGGCGACCGCGGTGATCGACACGGCGACAGGCGTGTTGCCCGAAGGGGCGGTGTGGGGCGATCGGTTGGATCAACTGCACGGGGCGTTGGTGCTCGGCGTGCGCGACTATCTGGTCAAAACGGGGGTTCGGGAGGCGTGTGTGGCGATGTCGGGGGGGGTCGACTCGGCCCTGGTGCTGGCCTTGGCGGTGGAGGCCTTGGGGGCGGAGCGCGTGAAGACGATCATGTTGCCGTCACAGTATTCGACCGACCATTCGGTGGCGGATTCGGAAGAGATGATTCGTCGCGTGGGGCTTCCGCCGGAACACGCCTGGCTGGTGCCGATCGCCGGGACGTTCGACGCGGCGCGGGCGGCGTTGCAGCCGGTGTTGGAGTCGGCCCGCGACGAGAAGAGCCGGGGGTTGGCCGAAGAGAATATGCAGGCGCGGATTCGGCTGATGATGACCATGGCGTTGTCGAACAGCCACGGCGCGCTGATGCTGAATACTTCGAACAAGAGCGAGGCGGCGGTGGGGTACGGGACGCTGTACGGCGATACGAGCGGTGCGTTGGGGGTGATCGGCGACCTCTACAAAGGTGAGGTGTACGCCCTGTCGCGGCGGATCAACGAGCGGGCGGAGGCAGAGGGGAGGGTGGCGCCGATTCCGGAGCATATCCTCACGAAAGCGCCGTCGGCGGAGTTGCGACCGGGACAGCAGGATACCGATTCGTTGCCGGACTATCCGACGCTCGATGCGATTCTGGTGCGGTTGGTCGAGGGTGGGATGTCGTCGGCGGAGGTGGTGGCGGAAGGGTTCGAGGCGGCGACGGTGGAACGGGTCTGCCGGTTGCTGCTCGGCGGGGATTTCAAGCGGTATCAGCTTCCTCCGGCGTTGCGGGTATCGGGATGCACGTTCGGTGTCGAGCGGCGTTGGCCGATTACGGCGACGAAGGTTTTATAGTTTGATAAAAAGGTGGCGCCGATAGGAAAGAATTTTCTTTCCTATCGGCGCCAGCGTTATAAGGGGTGCTCGTGAGAAGAGTGGAGAGCGGGTTATTTCGCCATCGCTTTCTCGACATCGGCGACCGTGATCGGTGCCCGGTGACGACTCAGCAGGCGGTTGCCGTTCTGCGTAATCAGGATGTCGTCCTCCAGCCGGATCCCGCCGAAGTCGAAGTAGTCGTGCAGCTTCGCGAAGTCGATGTAAGCCGTGTGGATGCGCTCCCGCTCCCACTTCTCGATCAAAGCCGGGATGAAGTAGATACCCGGTTCGTCCGTCACCACATGACCGGCTTTCAACGCCTTGCCCATTCGCAGCGCTCCCAGTCCGAAGAGCGTGCTCCGCGTCGTCGCGTCGTCGTAACCCACGTATTTCTCGCCCAGCTCCTCCAGGTCGTGCACGTCGAGCCCCATCTGATGCCCCAGTCCGTGCGGCATGAAGAGGGCCGCAGCGCCCGCTTTGACCGCCTCTGCCGGGTCGCCTTTCATCAGTCCCAAGGCCCGCAATCCCTCTGCAATCACCCGCATCGCGGCCAGATGAATCGACTGATAGGTCACCCCCGGTCGTGCCAACTCCTGTGCCTTGGCGTTCGCGGCCAGCACGATGTCGTAAATCTCCTGCTGTTTCTGCGTGAATTTACCACTGACAGGAATCGTTCGCGTGTGGTCGCTCGCATAGCCCATCGCCGTCTCGGCCCCCGCGTCGATGAGCAGCAGCCGGCCCGCCTGGAGCCGCCCGTCGTAGCTCAGGTTGTGCAGCGTCTCGCCGTGTTGCGACACGATGCTGCGGAACGATAGTCTTCCGCCCGCCTGTCCTGCAATCCGCTCCAGCTCGACGGCGATATTCCGTTCGCCGATCCCCTCGCGACACATCGTCATGGCCGTCGTGTGCATCTTGTAACCAGTCAGGGCCGCCTCTTCCAATTGGGCGATCTCTTCCGGCCCTTTGATCTCGCGCATCGAGATCACGGCACGAATCAGGTCGCGTGATACGTGGTCTTTGAGTCGCTCGGCCGCGATGCCGAGCCAGGCCGACAATTGCAGCTTCGTCGCGCTCCGGTACGGCGGCAGATAGTGCACCTTGCGCCCCTTTTTGATCGCGCTGTTGAGCGTTGCCGCCAGCTCCTGCAAGCTCCCTGCCGAACCGACGCCGGCCAGTGCCGCCCGTTCGCGCACGGTCGGTTGCGGCCCCATCCAGATCAGGTCGTCCATCGTCCACTCGTCGGCATAGAGGCAGTCGGTGTCGCGATCCACGTCGATGACCCCCACGAATCCCGGTTGGGCGAGGCCGAAGTAGTAGAGAAAATTGCTGTCCTGTCGGAAGTCGTAGACGTTGGCCGGGTAGTTGATCGGCGAGTCGAGGTTGCCGGGCAGGAGGATCACGCCGCTCTTGAGTTTCTTGCGCAGGGCCGCCCGGCGGGCCGTATAGATTTCGGGAGTAAACATATTGTGTTGATTGATAAAAAGTTTGGGCTCGGCAGGAGGCGCGGAGATTCCGTCCGCCTGCGTCTCTGTAAAATTACGCTTTTTTCGGATTCGGTTCAAATAAAATCGTTCCCGCAGCGCGTATCGGTCTGTGATTCAGATACGTGCTGTGGGAACGGAAACGCGAGGCGGAAATCAGAGGCTGAAGTCTTCCGGAATCTCGAACAGGAAGGGGAAGGGTGTGGTCTTGCGGAACTGCCCGAGGGCGTTCCCGGCATATTCTTCGCCTCCGGTGAGGGTCAGTTTCCGTGCCGGAGCGCCGGGACGCAGGTCGGCTTCGTCGAGCGGTACCCACAGGATGGCCGGAGCGAGGGTCGTTTCGAAGTAGTAGATCCGGTTTTTCTGGTCGCTGATCGACCGCCAGCGGGTCGAGGAGTTGTTCGGGTGTCCGGGGGCCGAAAAGCCCAGCGGCACCGACACGGAGCGCATGACGCTGAAGACGGCGGCAACGGCTTTTTTCGGGTCGTCGGTCTGTTCGACGGCGTTGATATAGAAGCTGGCGCGGACGAACCGGTCGGAGGATTTGTTCGTCCCGGGCAGCATGTTGAGGCCGCCGATCGGGGCCCAGTAGTCGCGGACGGCCAGTTGCTGGTCGTAGCTGGGCGAGTTGGTCAGCACCTGGTACTGGCGTCCTTCGTGGATGGAGACTTTGCCGTCGAGGTATTCGATCACGGCGCTGTTGCCGGTGCTGTCCGAGATGGCCATGTGCATCGTGGAGGCCTGTCCGCCGGGCATGGCGGGCGCGTCGATCCGGAAGCGGTCTTTCTTCAGTTCGGCGACGGCCTCGGAGACGGTGGCGAAGTTATCGAGCACGTACTGGCACCAGATGCTCATCCCCATCACGGGCCGATCGTCGGGCCCGGGCCGGTCGTAGCGGCTTTCGGTGAGGTAGAGCAGCTGGGCGACGAGTCCTTTTTCGTTCATCCCTTCGGAGGTGCCGATGTCGTAGGCGGCGGCGATGACGCTACCGTATTTCGATGTCCAGGTCAGATGAGGGCCGCGGTCGTAGCTGATGCGTTCGATGCCGCGGGGCAGGAGCCACAGGTTGGTGGGCATCTCTTCGCGCCAGTCCATGGTGCGCCCGGTGACGATCATTCCGTTCGGGCCGAGGTAGACGGCGCGGGTGCAGGCTTCGGTCGGCGCGAGGGCGCCGAGGGTCAGCAGGCCGCCGAGCAAGGCGGCGGTCAGGATTCGGGTTTTCATAAGGCGATAGGTGTTTTTGACGCTATTCTTCTGCAAATAGCGTGCAAAAAGGGCGGCGGTTTGTACAAACCGCCGCCCCTGTGGCAAATAGAATCGCCCTGTGTTTATGCCTACTTGGCGTAGCTGATCGACCGTGTTTCCCGAATGACGGTGATTTTCACCTGTCCCGGATAGGTCATTTCGTCCTGAATCTTCTTGGCGATGTCGTGCGACAAGGTTTCGGCCTGCTGGTCGCTGATCTTTTCGCTTCCGACGATCACGCGTAACTCGCGCCCGGCCTGAATGGCATAGGTTTTCAATACCCCCTGATGCGCCATAGCGATGTCTTCCATCTCCTTCAAACGTTTGATATAGCTTTCCACCACTTCACGCCTTGCCCCCGGCCGTGCGCCCGAGATGGCGTCGCAAACCTGTACGATCGGTGCGATCAGGGTGGTCATCTCGATCTCGTCGTGGTGCGCCCCGATGGCATTGACGACCTCCGGTTTTTCCTTGAATTTTTCGGCGAGTTTCATCCCGATCATGGCGTGCGGCAGTTCCGGCTCGTCGTCCGGCACCTTTCCGATGTCGTGCAAGAGCCCGGCACGTCGCGCCAGCTGCGGATTCAACCCCAACTCTGCGGCCATAATCCCGGAGAGATTTGCCACCTCGCGCGAGTGTTGCAAGAGGTTCTGCCCGTAGGAAGAGCGGTATTTCATCTTCCCGATCAGCCGAATCAGCTCCGAGTTCAAACCATGAATCCCGAGGTCGATCGCCGTCCGTTTCCCGACTTCGACGATCTCCTCTTCGATCTGCTTCTGCACCTTGGCTACGACCTCTTCGATACGCGCCGGGTGGATACGCCCGTCGGTCACCAACTGATGCAGTGCCAGCCGCGCGATTTCCCGCCGCACCGGATCGAATCCCGACAAAATAATCGCCTCAGGAGTATCATCGACGATGATTTCCACACCCGTCGCCGCCTCCAAAGCCCGGATATTCCGCCCTTCCCGGCCGATAATCCGCCCCTTGACTTCATCCGAGTCGATGTTGAAAACCGTCACCGAGTTCTCGATAGCGGCCTCGGTAGCCACCCGCTGGATGCTCTGCACGACGATCTTCTTGGCCTCCTTGTTGGCGGTCATCTTGGCTTCGTCGATAATGTCGTTGATATAAGCGGCCGCTTCGCTCTTGGCTTCGCTTTTGAGTTGTTCGATGAGCTGGGCCTTGGCTTCGTCGATGGAGAGGCCGCTGATCTGTTCGAGTTTGACGATCTGTTCTTTGGTCAGCCGGTCGAGCTCTTCCTTACGCCCGGCGAGCGATTGCAGTTCGCTTTCGACTCTGGATCGGGTGCTTTCGAACTCTTTGATGCGTTTGTTGAGCTGTTCGCCCTCCTGGTTGAGCTGGGTTTCGCGCTGTTTGATCTTGGTTTCGATCTGTTGCAGCCGGGTGTTCCGCTCGGCGACCTGTTTTTCGTGTTCGGCTTTCATCTGGAGGAATTTCTCCTTGGCCTGGAGGATTTTCTCCTTCTTGAGCATCTCGCTGTCCTGTTCGGCTTCGCGCAGGATGGCGGTGCGCCGCTTTTCGGTCGATTTGTAGGTGAACATGTAAGTGGCGTATCCCACCACGGCTGCGGCGACGACGGCACTCACAATTATGATCAGTATATCCATTCGTGTGTGTGGTTTGGTTATTTAGTTGTTTTGGTTTGGTATAGGCATAAAAAAAGCATGGCTTCCTTTGATGGTTTGACGAATAACTCCGGTCAAATCATGGGTGGAGCTGCCTGTGGATTTGGGACTTCCAACGTTCTGCCGCCGCGCTCGGGCGGCGTTTGGAATACAGAAACCCGCCGAAACGGGGTAAGGCCTGTCCTACGTCCATAGAGTTGTTGTGCTCCAAGTAGTTAGTGTTGAGTATCGCAAAGCAAAAGGAAACCATGCGGGCATTTTCGGTTTCTTCTGGTATGTACCGGAAAAGGTGAGACGCCGGGGCGGAGGAGGAAATGTCGGAGGCCTGTCTGTCTTTTTGGCCGACAGGCCTCCGTCAATCCGGCCGCTCCCCCGATTGTCTGCCAGCCGCGCAAGGTGCGGCGTGGGTGGATGGGAGCGGGCGACCCGTTGTTTTCGTCGGGCGAAAACAACGGGCTCCGTCAATTCGTCTGTTTCCCGAAAGAACGTTTGTTCCGGTTCCGCTGAAGTCATCATGGGGCGGAGGCCCGGAGGTCGGGCGAACTGTCGCGACCCCGAAAGGGTGCTGTTCGCCGAAGTGTCTGTGTGTCTCGTGCGCCGGTCAGGAGTCGGAGTCGGTCCGGTTTTTCCGGGGCCGTCCTCGTTTGCTTTTCGGTTTGACGATCGGTGCCGGAACCTGGACGATCGGGTCTCCGGTTCCGTCGTTGCCGTCTCCCTCTCCGACCCATCGGTCGAGTTCCGAGGCGAGGTCTCGCAGCCGCAGCGCTTCCGGACTCATCCGCAGGCGCTCTTTGTTCTCTTCGTTTTCGATCGAAATCCGCATGGCGGCCATCGCGAGGTATTCGGTCAGCGAGGCTTCGTAGTTGCGTTTCAGGTTTTCGATCTGGTCGCGTATCTGCTTGGCGGCGCGTCTCACCCGTTCTTCTTCGTCGGCAGGTATGGTCAGTCGGTACGGTCGTTCGGCAATCTCTACGCGTATCTTCATCATCTTCCGTTCCATACCTCTTGTCTTTATCTGCTGCAATATCCGTGCCGTTTTTCGTGCCCGCACGGCGGTTCGGTCATCGGGATGTCCGAAAGGCTCCGCCGGAATCGTTTTCCGTAGCGAATCGGGCGCCGGATATTATTTGTTCATCAGTGCGATGCAACGATCCACATCTTTCAGTAAGCGGTTGATACGGAGTCTGGCCGCCCGCACTCCTCCGGCCACTTCGGTAACCGATTTGCGCAGGAGGAGCCGATCCATATCCGCCTGCAACCGGGCGATCTCCTCTCCCTGTGCCGCGGTTTGCGCGTGGAGCCGTGCATTCTCCGCCCCCAGCGCGGCATTGGCCTCCCGCAGTTCGGCGTTCTGCGCCAAAAGACGCTGAATGTTGCGCTCGACGCGTTCGATGAGGCTTTGTTCCGACATCTCTGCCATTGTCCGTCCGCTTATCCGTACCGCAAAGCTACGGTTTTTCGGCGGGATTTACAAATACGGGCTTTACCTGTCCGTTCCGGCGAGTTCGCCGCGCAGGTCGTAGTCGTCCGCTGCGGTGATCCGGATGTCGGTCAGGGTGCCCGGGGCGAGCGGTGCGGTGGAGGCGATCAGCACCTCCTGATCTACTTCCGGCGAGTCGTATTGGGTGCGACCGACCCAAAAATCGCCCTCGCGCCGGTCGATGATCACCTGGTGCACCTGTCCCACGAGCCGTTCGTTTTTCTGTCGGGCAATCTCCTGTTGCAGGGTCATGATGCGTTCGACACGTTCCGTTTTGACCGCTTCCGGCACGTCGTCGGCGAGCTCGGTGGCGGAGTAGGTGCCCTCCTCTTCGGAGTAGGGAAAGACGCCGAGTCGGTCGAACCGCGATTGGCGGACGAAGTCGAGCAGTTCCTCGAAATCCGCCTCTGTCTCGCCCGGGTAGCCCACGAGCAGGGTCGTCCGCAGGGCGATGTCCGGAATCTCGCGCCGCAGTCGGCCGATGAGGTCGATGGTCTCGGCTTTCGACAGGCCGCGCCGCATGGAGCGGAGCATCCGGTCGGAGATGTGTTGCAACGGAATATCGAGGTATTTGCAGATTTTCGGCTCGTCGCGCATGGCGTCGATCACCTCCTGCGGGAAGTGTGCGGGGTAGGCGTAGTGCAGCCGCACCCACTCGATGTCGTCGATCCGGCACAAGGCGCGCAGCAGCTCTCCGAGTCTCCGCCGTCCGTAGAGGTCGATGCCGTAGTAGGTGGTGTCCTGGGCGATGACGATGAGTTCGCGCACGCCTTTCCGGGCGAGTGTCGTCGCTTCGTCGATCAGCTCTTCGAAGGGCACCGAAACGTGCCGCCCCCGAATGAGTGGAATGGCGCAATAACCGCACCCCCAGTTGCATCCCTCCGAAATCTTGAGGTAGGCGTAGTGGGCGGGTGTGGTCAGCCGCCGTTCGCCGCGCAGTTCGTCGCGGTAGGTCGTCCCCACGGTGCGCAGGATGTCGCTCAGATCCCTGACGCCGAAAAAGTCGTCCACTTCGGGCAGCTCGCCGCGCAGTTCGTCGCGGTATCGTTCGCTGAGGCACCCCATGACGAACAGGTGATCAATATCCCCGGCTTCTTTGGCGGCGGCGAACCGCAGGATGGTGTTGACGGACTCCTCTTTGGCATCGCCGATAAAGCCGCAGGTGTTGATCACCACCACCCGGGCGTCGGTTGAGTCGCTGTCGTAGACCACTTCCCACCCTTCCGCGTCGAGCTGACCGGCCAGGTGTTCCGAATCAACGAGGTTCTTGGCGCACCCGAGGGTGACGATGTGTATCTTTTTCTTCTTCATGGGGGTTATCTGTTCTGTATTTCCGCGGCGGCCGGCGCTGCACCGACCTCGAAGAGACGGGGTTCGGCCAGCGTGACGCCTCCGTTGGGCCATTCGACCGTTATCTGCGTGACGGCCAGGGTCTCGGGTCGGCCGAAACGACGCAGCGGCGAGCGGGTATAGCGGATGTCGCTCCGGGTCCACCACGTTTCGTCGTTCAGGTTCACGATGTGCGACTGCACGCGGCGGATCAGCCGGTCGTCGATGCCGATCCGGACGATGAACTGCATGGAGTAGGCGCGGCGGTAGTAGCCCAGCTGCGGGAAGGCGACGCGAAAGATGTGGCAGGAGTCTTCCCGCCCGAGGTAGCTGTAACGGGCGTTCCGGTTCGCTGCATTCACCGTGCTGACCGTTGCGACCGGTTGGACGAGGCCCATGTGCAGCAGTTTCTCCAGGTTTTCGCTGTCCATGCCTGTGGTGTCGTCCTGCGTGGCGATCTCTTTTTTCGGATAGTAGTGGTATTGCCGGCGATGGGTCTGGGTCGCCGCCACGGTTCCGGTCACGGTGTTGGGACGGTCGGTGACGGAGAAGCGGCCGCACAGGGTGTGCCGGTAGTAGATAACCGGCACTCGTTTCAGACTTCGGTTGAAAAAGTCGGCGAGGTCGGCGTGGACGGTCACCTCTTCCGAGGTCAGGGAGTGCCGGATCGTCTCGACCAGAGCGACGTTCCATACGCCCCGCTGCTGCATCGCCGCGTTATAGACGGCCCGCTGCGGTTTCGCCCCCACGTAGCTGACGCCGACCGTATCCCCTGCGGCGAGTTTCGCCGACGGAATCGTCCCCACGCCGAGCGAGTCGGTCACCGCCACCGCTTTCCTGCCTACGTACAGATAGGCGTACGGCAACGCCTCGCCCGCATCGTTCCGAACGATGACTTTCAATCCTTCGGCTGCTGCCTGGGCCGCGCTGAACCACAGCGCCAGACCGAATAACACTTTTCTCCACATGTCCCACAGAAGTTTGGTTCGACAAAAGTAATCAAACGGCGGAAAAAACGAATTTCCGTCCGGGAGAACAGCCGTCATGAGCCTCTCCCGCACGGAAATTCAGCGAAAAATCAACGGACTACTCCTCCTTGTCGGTATCGGAGTACGCCTTGAGCAGCTTGTCCTGCACCTCGGCCGGAACCTGTTCGTAGCCCACGAATTTCATCGTATAGGTGGCCCGTCCGCCCGTCAGCGAGCTCAGCGAGGTCGAGTACCGGTTCATCTCGGCCAACGGCACCCTCGCCGTCAAGGTCTCGAACCCCTTTTCGCTGGTCATCCCTTCGATGATCGCCCGGCGGTTCTGGAGGTCGCTCATCACATCCCCCAGTTTGTCGCTCGGCGCGAGCACCTCGATCTGGTAGATCGGCTCCATGATCTTCGCCCCCGCATTGCGGAAAGCCTCCTTGAAAGCATTGCGTCCCGCCAGTTTGAACGAAATTTCGTTGGAGTCCACCGGGTGCATCTTCCCGTCATAGACCACCACGCGGATGTCCCGCGCATACGAGCCCGTCAACGGCCCCTCCTCCATCTTCTCCATAATCCCCTTCATAATGGCCGGCAGGAACCGCGCGTCGATCGCACCGCCCACAATGGCGCTGCAAAAGACCAGCTTCCCGCCCCACTCCAACTCGACCTCCTCCGTGGACTTGATGTTCATCACCTGCTCCCGCCCCTCGATCTTGTACTTCGACGGCGCCGGCATCCCCTCCGTGTACGGCTCGATCACCAGCGAGACCTCGCCGAATTGCCCGGCGCCGCCCGACTGTTTCTTGTGCCGGTAGTTGGCCGCCGCCTGCTTCGTAATCGTTTCACGATAAGGCACTTTCGGGGCCAGGTATTCCACCTCGATCTTATGCGTCCCCGCCAGCTGCGCTTTGAGGATGTTGAGGTGGTGTTCCCCCTGTCCCGACAAGATGGTCTGCTTCAGCTCCTTGGAGTATTCGACGCCGATCGACGGGTCTTCATACGTCGCCCGGATCAACAGTTCGCCCAACTTCTCGTCCTCCGCACTGTTTTTCGCCTTGACAGCCGTCCGGAACCGCGGCTGCGGAAAACCGATCAGGTTGATCTGCCAATCCGTTCCCGGCCCGTTCAGCGTGTGGTTCACCCGCGTCGCCTTGAGTTTCACCGTGCACCCGATATCCCCGGCGCACAGCTCCGTCACCTTCACCCGGTTCCGTCCTGCACTGACGAATATCTGTCCGATCTTCTCCTTATTGCCCGTGGCCATATTGGTGAGTTCCATCCCCTCGGTCAGCGTCCCGCTGATTACCCGGAAGAAAGCCACCTCGCCCAAATGGGGCTCGACGGCCGTCTTGAAGACGAAAATCGACACCGGCCCACCTGCATCCGCCTGCACGTCGCCGCCGCCGATAAGCCTGAAGTTCGGCGCTTTGAGCGGCCCCGGAGCGACGTTGATAATAAATTCCATGAGCCGTTTCACGCCGATATCGCGCCGCCCCGAGAGGCAGAAGACCGGCACCAAGTCCCGCTTGGCCAGCCCCAGTTTGATCCCCGACCGCATCTCGTCCTGCGTCAGCGTCCCTTTCTCGAAGTAGAGCTCCATCAGCGCTTCGTCGTTCTCAGCCGCCGCTTCGACCAGCGCTTTGTTCAGCTCCCTGGCGCGCTCCATCTCTTCGTCCGGTATCGGTAGCTCCTCCCGCTCGCCCGAATCTCCTTTGAAGCGGTACATCTTCATCATCAGCACGTCGACGAAAGCGTCGAACCCGGGCCCCGGATTGACCGGATACTGCACCACGACGATCGGAGCCTCGGAGTTGGCGCGCAGTTCTTCGATGGTCTGTTCCCAATTCGCTTTCTCCGCATCCAGCTGGTTGACCGCCGCAATGACCGGCTTTTCGTGCCGCCGCGCATACCGGGCCTGTATCTCTGTCCCCACTTCGAACCCGTTCTGGGCGTTGAGCAGCATCACCCCCACGTCGGCCACCTTGAACGACGAGAACAAGGCGCCGCAGAAATCATCCGCCCCCGGCGTATCCAGGATGTTGAGTTTGTAGCCGTTGAATTCGGTGTATAAGACCGTGGAGAAGATCGACCGTTTGTATTGGTGTTCGATGTCGGTGTAGTCCGAGAGGGTGTTTTCCCCTTCGACGGTGCCGCGCCGTTCGACGACTTTGCCTTCGTAGGCCATCGCTTCGGCCAGGGTGGTCTTCCCGGCTCCCGAGGCGCCGAGCAGGACGATGTTTTTGATCTCGTTGGTGGGGTATTTTTTCATAACGAACGGGTTTTATGGGTTAGTCTCGGAAATCGAAACCGAAATCCGACTATAAATATAGCGAATATTTTTATTGAACCATGTCGGAAAGAGGAAACTTTGTCTTTGTCGGATTTTTTATATCTTTATAGCGCTACTAACCCTTTCTTATCTCTAAAATCATGAAAAAGTGTGTCATTCTCTTGGCAGGGATGATCGTGTCGTTTTCTGCCTGTCGAAAAACGTCGTTTTCGGAACCGGAAATTCCTAAACAAGACGAAACGGTGCTGACGGCCGAAGAGGCCGAACGATTCGTGCTGCTGAATACGGATTATGTGCTTTCGAAAGCCGATATTTTGAAAAAAGCTCAGGTGGTGGCCGAGGTGCTCGGTCGAACCGAATTAAAAACTAAAACCGGAAAGATATGCCGACAGTCGATAATTGCGGATTCCATTGTTGCGACGGTTCCTCTGACAAAAAGCGACGGAACGATAACGGTCGTTCCGAAAATCTATGTGGTTGCTTTCGGCCAAGATGCCGGGTTTGCGTTGTTTGCCGGAGATAAACGCATCCATGAGGTGCTGGCGTTTTCAGGAGAGGGGAATTACAGCTCGGACGATTTACATCCGGGTATGGAATATTTCATTCAGTGTCTGCAAACGTACATGGTTTCTGAAATCGATCGGCTGGAGGCGATGCGGGGCGACTCGATCTATAATCGGCTGGTATATAAATACGGAAGATTCGGAGACCGGAGCTCCATGCCTCAGACCCGGTATCCGGTGTGGAACGGTATCGAATATGTCGATATGCCGGTGGACAATATCACGGAAGAGTTATATGAATATAGATCCGACCCGATCTCTTCTATCATTCGTATTAAAACGAAGTGGGGACAGTATTGGCCATACAATATTCAAGTGGGTGCCGTTTATGGAACCGATGTCCCAATAGGTTGTGTGACGACGGCGGTAGCTCAGATTATGAATTATCATAAGATCGGTACCAATGGTAACAAAACCTATTTGTGGGAACGATTCCCGATACAAGCGTGGAATGGTATTTCTTCCGAGGCAATCAATAGCATTTCTGAGTTGTGTTATGATTTAGGTCGTCCTGAACTTTTGGCTGTTACTTATGGGGTTGGAGGTAGTTCGGCATCAGGCAAACATGTGACTCGCACCTTGAATCATTATGGTTATCGTGCAGGGACACTGGTTACCTATAACAGAACCGTGGTGAATAATAATCTGTTAAAAGGGAATCCGGTGTATATGCAGGGGATAGATGATCAGGCCAATGTGGCTCATGCTTGGATTGTTGATGGAGTCCAAATGGAAGAATATTATACGGTTTATCGGATTAATTATTGGTATGAGGGGCATCTTCAGGGTTCAGAATACGTGAATCGGAATTATCAAACTTTATATACGTTCCAACATGTGAATTGGGGTTGGAATGGTAGCTATGATTGTTGGGTTACCCCCGGAATTTTTGATACTCGGGGCGGGTACAATTTCAATGCTGCACTTCAGATGGTTTGTGATATTCAGCCTAAATAATTGTGTTTATCCCGACTTTTCAAAAACAAAAAAGATTGATTATGAAAACTTACATGAAAATAGGGCTCGTCATAACTGTGGCCTTTGTTATGGCGTGGGGCCCAGGGCAAGCCGGGGCTCAGGAACGTTTTAAGAATCGTTACTCGGCTGGTTTCGGCTTTATGCCGGAGTGGCAGTTGGGCGGATCGGACGACGGGAAATTTTCGCCCTCATACGGCTTGTTCAGCGAGGCGCAATTTTCAAAGCACAGCGGAGTGGAGGTCGGAATCTTTGACCGAAAATTTTCTTATACGGAGAAATTGTACTCCGCAGGAGGACCTGAGGTGGAATATTATGAATATAACTACAACCTTCAGTATGTTTCGCTGCGGTTAGGTTATAAATTCTATTCGAAGATATTGAATTTCAGTGCCGGATTCCATGTCGATTTTGCCGTCTCGAAATCCGAGGGGGGATATCGTGGGGAGGCGTTTGCCACGTATCACGACCGATACGGGGCGTATCTCACGTTCAGCAAAGACATCGTTTTGTACAAAGGGCTGATTCTCGAACCGGAAATTCATGTCAATCCGTTCCTGTGCGATCAAGACAAGCGGGTGAAAACGGTGGATTACGAAGGCGTATTCCTGGGTTTGGGACTCAAATTGAAATACCGATTCTGAGAGAGAGGCGGTAAAACCGCCTCTCATCCTCTACAGCAGCCGCAGTTTGGCGAACTTCAGGAGCAGAGTCTTGACACCCGCCGCTTCGAACCGGACGGTCACTTTCGTATCTGTCGCCGTCTGCTCGAACGCCGTCACCGTGCCGACTCCGAACCGGGCATGGGCCACCCGTGCACCGATGGTCAGGTCGCCTGCGCTATCCAACGGTTTGCCCTGCGGCGCAGCTGTGCCCGAGGCGGGGCGGGATTCCACTTTGCGGAATCCCGCCGGCGGTTGCGTCGCGGCACTGTTTCCGCTCGTCGGCGGAGCCGTCTTGCGCTGGTAGCGCTGGAAGGCAGGGCGCGGATCGCCTTCCACTCCTTTGGAACGACCTGTCGCCACCCCTCCCGCAGCGTTCCATCGGTTCCGCAACGAGGCGTTTTCGTCTTCGGGCTCTCCGAAGACATCCGTGTCGGGCAAGGTCGGCATGTCGAGATATTTCGGGTCGATCTCCTTGATAAACCGGCTCGCCTGGGACGGCACGACGCTCCCCCAGCGGAACCGCGAGAGGGCGAAGCTCAGCGTCGCCCGTTTCTCGGCCCGGGTCAGGGCGACGTAAAACAACCGCCGCTCCTCCTCCACGTCCTGTGCCGAGGAGGCTCCCCGCTGGCTGGGAAACAGGTTCTCTTCCAGCCCCATAATATAGGTGTACTTGAACTCCAGCCCTTTCGAAGCGTGAACGGTCAGCAGGGTTACCCGCGGCGTGTCGTCCTCCTTGCTGTCGTCCATGTCGGTCAGCAGGGCGATCTCCTGCAACCACTGGTCGAGCGTGACCGCTTTTTTCGTCGTTTCCTCCTCTGCGGTCTCCTCCGGCGCATCGGCAGCCGGTGTCTCGTTGTCGATCTCCGCAGTCTCCTCCTCTTCCGTTTCCGTGTCGGTGGCGGACTGTGCATCGACGAACTCTCGGATGGAGTTGATCAACTCTTCGACGTTCTGCAACCGCGATTCGTCTTCGATCGAGGGGCTGTTCCGGTAGTGCGCCACCAGTCCTGACCGGGCCATCACCTCCATGGCCAGTTCGTAGGCGTCCATCTCACCCGCCTGCTGGAACAGTTCGGTGAAGTTCCGGACGAAGGCCGACAGGCTCTTTACCGCCGCACCGCGCACTCCCAGCTCTTCCGGCGTATGGCGCAGGAGGGCCTCCCACATCGAAATCCCCTCGGCCTGAGCGGCGGCGGCGATTCGGCTGACCGACGTGTCGCCGATCCCTCGGGCCGGGAAGTTGATGATGCGTTTCAACGATTCGTCGTCCCGCGGGTTGATGGCTAAACGCAGGTAGGCGATGGCGTCTTTGATTTCGGCCCGCTGGTAGAACGATTGGCCGCCGTAGATCCGATACGGAATATTATTTCCCCGCAGGTACTCTTCGATCACGCGCGACTGGGCGTTGGTGCGGTAGAGTACGGCGAATTCGTCGGCCGTGGCGCGGTCGCGGTAGAGGGTGGTGTGGATGTCTCCGGCGACGCGCTGGGCCTCTTCTTTGTCGCTCAGGGCGCAGATCACGCGAATCGGATCGCCCTGTTCGTTTTCGGAAAAGAGGTGTTTGGGCAGCTTGCGGCTGTTCTTTTCGATGACGCTGTTGGCCGCCTCGACGATGGTGCGGGTCGAGCGGTAGTTCTGTTCGAGTTTGAAGATCCGGGCTTCGGGATAGTCCTGCTGGAACCGCAGGATGTTTTCGATCCGGGCGCCGCGGAAGGAGTAGATGCTCTGGGAGTCGTCCCCCACGACGCAGATGTTCCGGTGGGCGTCGGCCAGTTTCTTGACGATCAGGTATTGGGCGTAGTTGGTGTCCTGATACTCGTCGACGAGGATATATTGGAATCGTTCGCCGTATTTCCGTGCGGTTTCGGGGTGGTCGCGCAGCAGGATGTTCATATAGAGCAGCAGGTCGTCGAAGTCCATGGCTCCGTTCTGCCGGCACTGGCGCATGTAGAGGGCGTAAATCTCGGCCAGTCTCGGCCGCTTGGAGCGGGCGTCCTCTTCGGTGAGCACGGCGTTGGCGGCGTAGGCTTCGGGCAGGACGAGGTTGTTCTTGGCGAGCGAGATCCGGGCGTAGACGTCGTTGGGTTTGTACTGCTCGTCGGACAGTTCGAGCTGGCGGATGATGGCTTTGACGACGTTCCGGCTGTCGGCGGTGTCGTAGATGGTGAAGGCTTCGGGGAAGCCCAGCACCTGGGCTTCGGCGCGCAGGATGCGGCTGAAAAGGGAGTGGAAGGTGCCCATCCAGAGTCCCCGCACGGCGTCGTAGGGCAGTATCTTGGCGACGCGGTCGCGCATTTCGCGGGCGGCTTTGTTGGTGAAGGTGAGGGCCATGATGTGGTAGGGCGAAACACCTCGTTGCAACATGTGGGCTATCCGCATGGTGAGCACGCGGGTTTTGCCGGAGCCTGCTCCGGCGATGATCAGCGAGGGGCCGTCGTAGTTTTCGACGGCGCTCCGCTGGGGTGGGTTGAGGCCGGCCAGGTAGTCGGTCTGTATAAGGTCGTTTTCCATGACGGATCAATGGTTACTCTTCGGGGCTTTGTATGTAGTCCTTAAAGGGTTTGGGGCGTTACGGGCGGTTTCGGGCCACTGTTGCCGGTTGCTTGGGGTAGATCTGGGTCGGGGTTGCCGTGGGTTGGGGTCGAGGCTGTGTTTAGGGTACTCGGCCAGTTGCTTGGGGCAGTTCCAGCCAGTTTTCGGGTAGAGGCTGCCAGTAGAACGCCCTTTGGGCTCGTTTATTCCGAGAGGCAACGCAACTGAAGACCGTTGGCACGGGGTGTCGCGTCATTGGTCTTGAACTCCTTCTGGCCAAAGTGTAAATACATTCCCTTGGTCTCGCTGGTCGATGAAG
>NZ_CAJTUJ010000007.1 GCF_910579375.1 uncultured Rikenella sp. | reverse complement strand
TGTAGATTGGGCTGAACTGTGGGCTGTGCTTCTGCGGCTCTTTGAGCCGCGCAGTTCGCCGCCACCCCAAGCGGCGAATTGCTATAGGCTGAGGACGAATGGGGCGTGCTTTTGCGGTTCGTAAAACCGCCGGGCCTGCGCGCTGGGCCTTCAGCCCACCTGGGGAGCGCGCAGCCCGAACCCGACAGAATTGGGCTGAACCTTTGGTCGTGGTTTGGGCTGATTTGTTGGTTGAGTTTCTGCGACTCGCAGAGCCGCGCGGGCCGAACCTCTCCCCTCGGGAGGCCCGCAACACGCCGCTTGCGCGTCGAAAATTGCGATACCTCCCGGACGTCCGACCCGCTTTGCTAGGGAGGTAGTGAATTAGAGATTGCTTTTGAGGGTCGAAGCCTGCGGGGCCCAGAGCAACGTTAGTTGCGGGCCTCCGCTGGGGGAGGCTTCGGCCCGGGCGGTTCTTCGAACCGCAGGATTCAGCTCAAAAGTAGGGTAGAGGCTGTCTAATATTAGGGTAGCTCCTGCCCATTGCCCACCGCGGGCCCGCGGCGTTTATTCCGAGAGGAACGCAACTGAAAACCGTGGGCGCGGCTGCCCGAATAGCTGGTGCTGAGATACTGCGCGAGGAAGTGCAAATCCATGCCGTTGCTACTGCTTCTGGCGGCAGACCAGTTGAACCCGCCGTCGCCGACGTTCCATAACGCACCCTCACGACCGCCGCGGTAGCCCGGGGCGAGCCTTCGACCGCCCGAAACGAACGAATTTCAACCACACACAAACGGAGAAGAGGACGAATCCATGATTATACTGTACCTGAAATCCATCAATAAGATCATCCGTGACCCCGATCCCGGCGTTTTCGAGGAGCTGGGGTACGACGACCTGTTGTGGATCGACCTCGTCGTCCCGACCGCCAAGGAACGCAAACTCGTTGAGAGCTTTCTCGACGTCAACCTCCTCACCCGTCAGCAGGCCGAAGAGATCGAAACCTCGTCGCGGTATGCCGAACTCGAAGAGTCCATCATCTGCAACACCACCTTCACCATCCTCAAAGAGGGCGGTTTCGAGACCGAAACCGTCTCCTTTATCCTGAGCGAAGGACTCCTCGTCTCGGAGCGGAACACCGACCTTCGCACCTTCAGCGAAGCCAGCCGCAAGATTCAGATGAACTACCGCTCCTATACGACCGGATACCACGTCCTGATCTCGATCCTCGAAGCCCGGATCGACCTCGACGCCGACATGGTCGAAATCATCTCGCGCCAGATCGCCACCCTCAGCGCCGCCAACAACGACGTGGACAAGAGCGTTGACAAGCAGGTGCTCCTGGACATCAACCGCCTGCAGGAGAACACCATGATCCTGCGCGAGAGCATCTTCGACCGCCAGCGGCTCCTCTCCGGCATCCAGCGCAGTGAACGCTTCCCGAACGACACTTACCCCCGCGTTTCGATCATGATCAAAGACGTCGGGTCGCTCATCAACCACGCCGATTTCAGCTTCGAACGGCTGGAATTCCTTCAGGACACCTTCATGGGGTTGATCAACATCGAACAGAACAAGATCATCAAGATGTTTACCATCCTTTCGGTGATCTTCATGCCCCCGACCCTGATCGCCGGGATATACGGGATGAACTATCGGCTCGCCCCGTTCGACGAGTGGGAGTACGGGTTCCATTTCGCCATTCTGCTGATGTTCCTGTCGATCGGCGCCACCCTCTACTTCTTTAAACGAAAACGGTGGATGTGATGAGGCGTTTCGTGCTTTTTGTCGCCCTGTTTTTGGGAATTGCCGGATGGACGGCCTCTTGCGCGAGGTCGGACTATCCCGCCGCGTCGCAGCTGCGGAAAGTCAACCGGAAACTGCCTTACCTGGAATTTACGGCCGGGTTTAGCGGGGTGCCTGAAGGTGAGAATGTGCCGGTTTTTCTGGAGGCGTTGGATCGGGCGAAAGTTAAACGAGTGGACGGGGTTTGGCGGATGGCCATCGCTTCGCCGAAGGACGGGAATATGTCGTCCGAAGTGTTCAACTGTTTGCAGGAGACGGTCAAAAGGTCTAACAAACCCATCAGGTGCAGGGGGATTCGGGTGACGAAGCGGTAGGTTGAGCAGCTCTCGGGCGAGAAAATTCGGAGTGAAAAAGATGCAGGTCAGTGAAAAATCATTATATTTGTCATAGCCTGTATTATTTTTTACCTAAAACAAAACGAAATGAAGAAAATCTACGCATGGGGATGGACATTGATTGCCTCTGTCGCATTGACCGCTTGCGGCGGCCCTGCCGCTTCGACGACAAACGGCGAAAATACCGAAACCGCTGCTGCTGAAGAGACGCCCAAGCAATGGACCGAAGTGGCACGTCTCACCGGCTCGGGAGACAAGAAATCCGATGTATTTACGCTGGGCAAAGGAAAGTCTCGGCTGCGTTATGACTTCAAAGCCGGTCAGTTCGGCGGTATGCTCGGCGTTTACGTCGTGGAAGAGGGAGTGGATATTATGCGTAGCGGCGGCATACCCGAAGTCATGGTGAATGAATCGGAAGAGGGGGAGAGCAGCTTGAGTCATCTCTCTGCCGGGAATTATTACCTGAACGTGATGGGAGTCAACGGCAAGTGGACGGTGATCGTGGAAGAGTTTAAATAGACCGACCGATCGTTCCGGAGGTGCGGAAAGGCACGCTTCGAAAAGAAAAAGGATCGCTGACATTCAGCGATCCTTTTTGTTGGTGCCCAGGACAAGAATTGAATAATGCAATATTCGATTTTGAGTTCATGTAGCAAATAGTTGATAAATCATCTGTAAAATAGTGAATTATATATTCATTGTGAACGATTGGAAATTTCATTTTGTTGCAGAATATTGCAATGTGTTGTGCGAATGTTGTGCAAAGGACATATATTTGCATAACCGAAATTTGTCTTGCCATGGCTACCGTGAAAGCTTTTATCCGCACCTCCACCCGTAAAGCGACGGCCGTCAATATCCGGTTCCGACTGAGTGCCGGGCGTGGCGTTCAACTGTTTCATTCCAGCGAAATCGAAGTTCCTCCAGCCGTGTGGGATGATGCCAGGCAAGAAGTGAAAGCCAAAGTAGTTTTCGATAGCGCGAAACGGATCGAAATCAACCGGAATGTTGCGGATCGGAAAAACCTTATTTTGGAGATATACGACGCCACAGCAAACAAAGATGGGCTTACATCCGATTGGCTGGACGAACAAATCGATCGGCGACTGCATCCCGAAAAGTACGCGGATACCAGCGACAAGCAAACTTTTTTCGACGCCTTTGCCGAATTTTTGCGGGTGCATAAATACTCACAGTGGCGGCAACGAGCTTTCCAAGTGGTGATTCGTGCTTTGCAACGTTACGAACTGTATACCCGCAAAAAACAAGGTCCGGCCTTTGTCCTGTCGGTGGATGCGATTACCCCCGCCTTGTTGTCCGATTTCGAGGATTTTTTACGCCACGAATACCAATATGCCGACCAACACCCCGACATTTACGAAGCGGTGCCGGAAAGCAGAACACCCGCACAGCGGGGACAAAATACGATCAATGGTATCTTAATCAAGATACGCACCTTTTTTATTTGGGCCAATAAGGTCGGGAAGACCGCGAACAACCCGTTTCGCAACTATGCGATTGCCGAAAGCGTCTACGGCACCCCCTATTACATCACCATTGAGGAGCGGAACAAATTATACCGGACCAATCTTTCGCGACATCCTCAACTGGCCATTCAGCGGGATATTTTCGTATTCCAATGCCTTATCGGCTGCCGGGTGGGGGACTTGTACCAGATGACCCGAAATAACGTCATAAACGGTGCGATAGAGTACATCCCCCGGAAAACGAAAGAGGGCCGCCCCGTAACCGTGCGTGTCCCCCTCAACTCGATCGCTTTGGAAATTTTAGCCAAGTACCCGTCCAATGGCGGCCCGTTGTTTCCATTCATGGCCCAGCAACAGTACAACAAAGCCATTAAACGCATTTTTCTTGCTGCGGGCCTATGTCGCCCGGTGGTGGTCATCAATCCGACCACCCGCGAACAGGAAATACGGCCGCTGAACGAGATCGCCTCTTCCCACCTGGCCCGGCGTTGTTTTGTCGGGAACCTGTATAAACAGGTCAAGGACCCGAATCTGGTAGGGGCTTTGTCCGGCCACGTGGACGGTTCGCGGGCTTTCGCCCGTTATCGGGAAATCGACGAAGAGATGAAACGCGACCTGGTAAAGTTGCTGGAAAAATAATAATGGCATGAACTTTGGGTGTTGCATCTACAACAAAATATTCAATATCTTTGTAACACATTTCACCATAATTTAATGGCTCCTGTTGCGTTTGTATCTTTGAGAGAAGGAGCAAATACACGGAAAAGGAGGACCCAATTATGAAATTTGACGAAACGCTAAAATCCAAAGAGGTGTTTAATTACCTCTTTGAGAAAGCGCAACAAGAGGGCATTCCCCTCACCCCCATGCAAGCAATCAAATTAGTCTACTTTTCCCATGCTTGGTATTTGGGATTCCACTCACAACCACTTTTGAATGAGCCGATACAAGCATGGCGTTTCGGAACCGTTATCCCTTCGTTGTATCATTCTCTTAAGGTTTACGGATCAGGAAATATACGCTTTCCTATATTGAAAGATCAAGCCAAATATGCCCTATCTTTAGCATTGGGAACCGGAGATTTCCCCAAAGATGAGGTAATCTATCCCAACTTAACTAAAGGAGAAAAGGCTGTAGTAGATGCCGTATGGGATAGTTATAAAAACTTTGATGGTATAACTATGTCTAATATCATCCACCAAGCAGGGACACCTTGGTCTACAATTTGGAATGGTGGGCATTGCGGACGTTGTGCAGTTATTCCAGACTCGCTCATTGAGGCATATTATAAAAGGAAGATAAAAAAAGCCGACGATCCCGATGACGAAGAATCTAAGTAAAATCAAGGAAATTATTGCAGATTCGGCGAGCGAGGAACAAAAAGAAGCAACATCTCCGGAAACAAGGAGGGACACCTCTATGATAGAAGATGAATCTCGGGAACTTTCCTCCGATCGGGATGAATATTTGCAACAGCTAATAGAAGACCTCAAACACTATCGAAAATTACGCAATAGATATGCAGGGTGCGTGTTTGTTTTTATGTGTTTTTGGGCGGTGATAATGTTTTCTATGCTCTTTATTAAAGGATTTTTAGGGCAATGCTTTACTTTATCTGACACTATTTTAACCACTTTGGTTGGTGGTACTACTGTCTCCGTGATTGGTCTTGTTGGATTTATGATGCAAGGGTTGTTTCATTCAAACGGAGCTAACGGGTCGAAGCAAAAACAATATTTCATCAAAGTTTAGTAATTATAGAAAAAGGACCGCTCTTCCTCATAGAAGAGGAAGAGCGGCCAGCCATTCATTGCGTAATAATCGTCAAACCACTACAGCAACGAAATGGCAGAAAGTTCCGCAGCCAGCTTGCGTAATCCCGTCTGTATTTTCTCCAACTGTGCCGGCCGGGGTTTCGATTTTCCGTGCGCATAGCTCCAAATCTGTTTCGGATTGATTCCCGATAATCGACCCAAAGCAGCCGGCGTAATCACCCCCTCATAGTATTGCAGAATGCTCGGCACGTCCAATTGGTATTCGATCCGATAATCTTCATCCAGCCAATTCGGATACGCCTTTCTTTCCTCTTTACAATGCTCCACATAAAACTCTATTTGAGCCTGCATATCCTTCTTGGCCTCCTCGATCGTATCCCCGACCCCGGAAAACATCTCCTCCAAACAATACACAGAGAAGGTTCCATCCGTAGCCCGTTCTATTTTCGCTTCGATCGTTTTCATATCTGTTTTCTTTTTAGTGTGGAAGGATGGGGCTTACAGCCCCATCTCCCGTTTAATTTTCATTTCCAGCCCTTTCCCGATTTCGGCGCTTCCGTGGTCTGGTACCGGATAGGTTCGCCCGTCTTTTTCGTAGATAACGTGGCTGCCTTTGCCCCGTTGCTTTCTACTGATCTGCCGCCAACCTCGCTGACGAATCAATCTGTGTAGTTCGTTGTACTTCATGTTGTAGTGGTTTGACACTACAAAGATAGAAATATTTCCATTGTTTAAAAAATAAAAGCACATTATTTTTCTACTTTTATGCAAACTTCGTGCAAAAAAAGACCTCGAAACGAGGTCTTACAATTGGTCTTCCGCGTTATTATTTGCTCCACAGGACGAATCCGAACGAGGCGCCGACGTACGGTTGCACCCCATGCGGGCCATAACCGATCCCCGGCCCGACCGTTAGGGCCCACCGTGGCCGTTTCGGTTGCATGACGGTATTTGTGATTGTCGTTGATTGTCGATAGATTTCCATTTCTACCAGGCTGGGTTTGTAACCCTCAACCACTGCGCGGTAATCCTCCGTCTCGTACGTCTTGCGTTCGATCGGCAGGACAACCGCCGCCGAATCCCCCGGTAACGAATCCACCGCCGGCAGAGCCACCCGCACCGTATCGTAGCGGACAACCGTTCGCACCACCGGCACCGGGATCGGTTCCCGGATCGTATCGCGGACAACCACCGTATCTGTCCGCGCTGGTTCCGATTTGATGGGGGAGCCCGGCCAACGACTCCAAAGGAAACAGCCTGCGATTACCGCAACGACCAGTAAAACAGTCATCAGATTTTTCATAGCTGGGCGATTAAAAGTGAATGTCCCACGTGCCGACCAGGGACATGTACGGCGTCTTTTCTATCGGTTCCCGAACCTTGCGGGAAAACAATCGCCCGTCGGAAGTGTATAAGCCGAACTCTCGGATCGCCATACCGACGGCATCGGCATAACCGAACGTAAAATTGAACCGGACCGTTGCCGGGGCCGGATATTCGACACTCTGAATATCGACAAATACCGCATCCGCGATCGGTGTATCGTTGTCTGTCGGTTCACTTCCCGATGTTCCCGCCCCCACCCGCGCAATACGCGCCCCGGGAACACCGGCAAGAGCTTCGGCCGCCGCAGCATATCCGGTGGCGACGATGTGGTTGTTCCCGGCATCGCACCACAATTCGACGCCGGCCGTATCATAGGCCCGAAGAGTAAGCATGCCACGAACGCGGCGCATATCGTCTTTGTTTTTCATTCCTCAAAACGTATATCGTTCAATCTGTTCATCCAGCCGCGCCGGAATCGTTCGTTTGTCGGCGTCCGGCGGCATATATCGTCGATGAATTGTACACGTGCCGCCATGATTGCATCAAATATCTTGTGCGGGTCTTTTGCGTTCAATGCCTCCAGTGTTACCGGCCCGACCACGCCATCGACGGCGACGCCCAACAGTCGCTGGGGAATCTTAATTCCCCATACCCCGGATGCCCACACCCAATCGACCAGAATATCGGCTACCGATTGCGACCGGATACCATCCGCCCACCAACGATCCCAGTACAGCGTTTTGAATATCTCCTGCCACTCCACCGACGTCATGCGTTTCAAGTCGTCCACGGAGGTCGTTGCATATCCCTTCTGTTTGCGATAGGCCCGATAAGTGGCAATCGTTACCCCTGCGTTCGTGGCACCGCCCTTGTCATAGGGGTCGTTGACAAAGCCGCCTTCCCACTTCCGGATAAACGGCACCAATAGTTTGTAGTCTGCCATAATTCACGATGTTTATTCTCGAAAATCGGTCGGGATCGGACTTTGCACCGATCCGGTATCATCTGCAATCCCTTTGAGCGTTTGCAGAATTTCGGCTGCTTTGCCGGCATCTTTACACTGGACGATCTGCCGGATGGCATCGGGGATATTGGCGGCGGCGGACCGTTTCGCTTTCAGGTTCTCGAACATGCTTTTCAGCTCGATATAGATTACCCCGACAATTCCCAAAATGGAGATATAAGGGAAAGCATACCAGGGAAACACATTTCCGATCACGTCGAGCAACAACAGCATAAACATGACGCTGTAGTAGTCCGACGCTTTGGAGAACGTCCGTCGCATACCCTGGCTGTCTACCTTTTCATGCAAGGCTTTGGCCTTTTTGAGGCCGGTCCACATGTCGCAAAAGACCGCGATCAGCACCATGACCCACAAGATAAAGATGACGATAAACGTGCGCATCAATCCCTCGAGATTGATTACCTCAATAATCAGTTCGTTCATTTCCTTAAGTATTTTACAAATCTATCAAGCCACCAGAGCTAAATGTCCATTGCAATACGGCTGTATCACTCGTTCCGGCGGTCATAGTGGCGTAAAGTTCGATCGTATCTGCCCCCGTGTAGACATATCGACCGGAGGTAAAAGATAATTTGCTTCCGGAACTGAATGTCATTTTTGTTTTCATGCCACCGGTCGTCCCTGTGAATCTGAAATAGATAGTCTGCCCGGAAAGGTACTGACCGAGCGTCAGGGTTCGATCGGCAAGGAGAGCATCGCCGGTGAATGTTTGCGAGTTTGAGTAGTTCCCGTTTGCCGTTCCCCATTCGACGGTTAGCGAACCTATATGCATCTCACTGGAGGTATTGAGGGGGACTAACTTCAGATATTGGAATGTTTTGGGAATAGCATCTTGCCTAAGCGTCATTGTGAAAACATCGCCGTTGGGGAATGTGAACGTTATGATCGCCGATCTGGACGACGCTGTCGAATTTTCTCCAAAAGAGAACAAGAAACTATAGGTTTGCGCTGTCGAATAACCGTTGTAATCCGTAATATCCGATACGGTTACCCAGTTTGCCGATGATTTGTACGATGGTTTGGCAGATGTGGTAACCGTCTTTGTAGCTCCGGACGAATAGTCGACTTTCTGTCGTTGACTCAGACTCAGAGAAGTAGAGTTCATATTGTAGGAGAACTGCGATCCAAAGTTCGTTCCCGTACTTGATCCGTTATACACGATATGCGTATCTCCGTATGTCGCTTTATTCTCAGCTTGCGTAATATTCGCCGACACTTTGGTCGTGTCGTATTCTGTTTCGGCAGATATGGTGATGACGGTTGCAGACTTGGCAATAGTGTCAAGAGAACCGACAGTCAGTGTGTTGCCGCTGACTGTAGCGATGCTGTCCGATGTGGTAGCATGGACGAGTGAAGCTGTCGATGCGTCTGTTCCGCCGCTTCCCGCAACGCCATTCCACGTCCAGATACGCTGCACCTGAACCCGCATCGCGCATGATCCGCCCGATGCCGGAAACGAAGTCGTATCGATCGTCAGCCCCACATTTTGCCATGCTCCATAAATTTTTACGCCAGCTGCTTGCGAAACGGATACGATTGCGGATAAATCGTCTTCCGATGTTACGCTTAGAGTGGCTGTAACGGTATTCGTCGATCTGTTATTTGGTGCGGTGATCGAGATTGAGGCCGGTCCGGTTCCGCTGGCGGCCGACACGCTCCATCCGGACGGCAACTCGTTGAGACTCCACGCCTGTCCATCGTTCACTTCGATCTTCAACTCGGCCGTGCTTCCGGCGGCAGCGAACGAAAACGATGTTGCGGAAAGTTCGAGAAAACTATTCGGATAGACTTTGACTGCTCCCAAATAGGCTTTCCTGACGGACGTTTTACCCAAAAACAACTTGGATTTCTTATTTCCTGTCCCGATCATAGTCAGTCTGTTACGATATACAACGTATTCGCATCCTTGTCGGCTATGGCATTGTATGCGGCCTGGGTACCTCGCCAAAGGTGGATGCCGTCCGTCATGTCGGCATCTAATCCGGACCCGCTTCCGTCCACTGTCTGCAGTTTGGCCAGTACATCGTCGGCAGTGTAGCTGGCAGCCGGGAGCTTTTCGCCGATCAGCTGCATGACCGTCGAAGCGAAATTCGGGTCGTCGCCCAGTGCGGCGGCCAGCTCTCTCAGCGTATCCAACTGCTCCGGCGAACCTCCGACCAATTCGCCGATTTTTGTAACGGCATACTGTTTCGCAGCCTCCAAACAACTATCGATAAAACCGATCAGTTGGGCATTGAATTGGCGGTGGGCTTCCGGCTGTATCTCTCCTTTGTTGTTGTCAAAAAACGTATCGTCCGACAACTGTTCCAGTTCTTCGCGTGTCATGGCTTGGCTGTATTATCCGTAAAAGTATTGTAGGCATTACTGTACGCACGGCTGTATGCGTTCCAATGGAGAAGTTGTACGATGGTCAGCGTCCCTAATGTCCGGCCGGACGTCGTTTTGATCTCAACGGTCATTTCCCGTTTGGCCGTTGTATTCGGATCCGATGCGACGACGATTTCCGAGGTACCCGCTGCGCCGGTAAACTCCAAGGTAAAGGCATCGCCGGTGCCATCCTCCCATCCATATCGGGTTTGTTCAATTACCCAAGGTACGCTGGCCGTAACGGTTACTTTATCAAGTGTTCCGGCCGGATCCAGTACGAGCGGATTAGGACACGCTTCCAAAACCATGACGTCCATACTTTCCCGGTCGGCGACAGCGGGGCGGAACACCCGGGTGTCTTCCAGGGGCTGAAAAAATCCGAGCGACACTAAGTGCGACCGTTCGTTTTTGTAGAACTCGACGAACAACCGCAGTTTGCGGGCATCGTCGGCCGTGATATGGCGCGACACGCCTCCCTCGACCAACACCCGGAATCGGGCCCAGTCGTCGGGGCTGGCCGGACCGCCCGATATGGCCGTAACTCCCTCTTCGATCACAATGACTGGGAATCCGACCGTGCGGCACGCTTCCCGGATGGCCCACGGGGTACCGATGTATTTGTGCAAGGCGATCGACCGCTTGATAATCTCGCGCTGTTGCTGCTCGTTCTCCGCGATAGCGAACCCCTGTAGACCGTCCACGTCGAACTGTTCCGCCAGGTATGGCAGTGCCGCCGGAGCGCATATGTCGACCAGATAAGCCATGAACAGGGAAAGGTCCCAGTTATCCCACCGGTCGGCTACCAGCTCCGAGAAAGCCCGCGCCAATTCATTGTCGGATATACCGCTCGCTATGACGTTCTTGTTATCCACGATTAAAACCCGTTATGTTTACCGCGATCTCCGTACAACTGGCAAACGCCGCATCCGAGATGATGATGTTTTCGGCCGGCAGGGCCACTGCGACATCGTACACCGTTCCGATCCGGCATATCTGGGCGATGTGCGACCGGATGATGTCCTGCCCCAGTCGGGTCCGCTTCTCCGAGGCAAAAGCGTTCAATGCGGCGGTAATCTGCGTTTGCGCCTCGTTCGCGTCCGTATCTTCGTACAGTACGACATCTACCTGTATCCGGTAGTCCGTCCGTACCGGAGCCGCCACGATGACCGTGTCGGTCAATGGTCGGACATCTTCCGGACTGCACGCCGCATATACGTCCGTGATAACCTGTTCGGGGGTATCGTCGGTTTCGGTCAGCGGGACGATGACCACCGTTCCGGGCGTCGGAGAGGTGATCGAAACATCCGTTATCAACGCATTGGCCGATTTGGCGTAAAACTTATAGCTCGACCGGGAACCCGCCGACGAATATTGCGACGGAGCCAGTTTGATACGCTCCCTCAACTGTTCGTCGGTTTCGACATCCGATCCCCCGCCGGTCGTGTCGAGGTTGGCGGCAGTCGAAACAAAGGCCAGCGGATCGAGGATCTTAGCGACAGTTCCCGGCGCATACCCGTTTGCGCCCTTCCCGGCGGTATCCGCCAACGCATTGACTTCGACCGCATGGACATGATCCGGTATCGCTACATCGTCCACGGTCCGGAAAATCACATTGTCGTCCGTTGCCACCCGCGTTCCTTCGGGTATCAATACCGCTCCGTGCCCCTCGACCAAATCGAAACGCACCGTACAACCGGCATACGCCGCTGGCAGGCGTTCGACGGCGACCAGTCCGGCGATATAATCCAAGATCGGGGCGCGGCTGAATTGATAGAGCATCTGAGCCATCCCCGCATTGAACCGGTTGGTCAAAAGCACTTCGCGGTAAACGATGAATTGGAGCATCAGTTGTTCGACCTGGGCCGGTTGCAATTCACGCCCCAACAACTCCTGTAATTTGGCCTTGCATTCGGCCATAATCACATCCGGATCGCGTTCGACAAATACGGGGATTTTGTTCATGGTTAAATTTTTACGCTAATCGTCATTTGTGCCGCCGAAGCAATGGCCGTCGCCTCGATCTGCAAGCTTCGCCCTGCCGGACCATTCCCGACCAATCGGCAACGGGTCACGGTGACGCGCGGTTCCCACCGTTCGATGGCGGTAATCGCTTCGTAGACCAACCGAGGCTCTACCTTGTTCGTCGGAGCGTCGATATAGCGATAAATACCGCTGCCGAATGCAGGCCGCAGCGGATCACTGCCCGGAATGGTATTCAGGATGATATAAATGCACTGGGCAATATCCTCCGCCCCTTCGACTCGGGCCGTCGGATCGCTTATGCAGACTTGCCAGTTGCGGGTGTCGCCGGTTGTTCCTGTCATCTTTCGGTTAGGGTATGGGTGGCCCGGAAGGTCCTGCCGGGGTCGTGTGCTTGTGGGTGGTCAAAGCCAGTTTCAACGGACCGGCGGTTACCTCTCCGCTGGCCGACACATCGCCGTCAACGGAGGTATTTCCGGCAATACTGGTATCGCCCTTTATTTCCGTATCGCCCTTTATCTCTGTGTCTCCTTTTATTTCCGTATCGCCGGTTATCGCCACATCGCCCTCAACGGTCAATTTCTTGCACCGGAAATTCAATTCGGCATCCGGGGCATTGACCGTCAGGGCGTGCGATTCGGCATCGTAGTATATTTCGGTCCCGTCGCCGAAGCGGATGCCCAGCGTGTCGGGCGTCGCCCAATCGGGCGGGGTGTCCGTTGCGCTCCACAGAACGGCCACAATGCAACCTTGCTCGCAAAAGTCGTCCATCAGGCAGGCCACCTGCGAATTGACCTCGACCGGTATCCACTGTTTGACCGTCCGGCTGTTGGACGACGGCAGCGACAGCCACCCCGACACGATTTCGCTGTCGTCGAACGACACCCGCGCAAACCCCAGGTTCTCGCCCTCGCCTAACTCCGAAATGATCCCAAGTCTCAACATCCTACGATTGAACTATTTTTCTGACCGAAATGTCCGTTGTGTATCCACTGGCCGGATCTACGGTGTGGGTGCTTTGAGCGATGTGCCATTTCCCCGAAAATTCCCCCACGCCCGTCAACTCGACATTCACACCGGCAACCAGCCGACAATCTCCCGGCAGGGTGATCGTTCCGGTCGTCTTGTCTTTGTTTTTCGCTTTCAAGGCCCCTTTTGCTTTTGCCTGGGCTTGCCCGTCGTTTTCGACCCGCCCGCCGACAATCAACGTATCTTTTTTGGCCGGATCGCCGGACGGTTTAATCTGCCACTTCTTGACCGTGTTGGACCGCACGTCGCGCGTGGCCACCGTAGCCGCCGCGTAGACCTGCGACGTTTTGTCCTGAAACCGGGCTTTGCTCATTCGATCTTTGCCAATCGTCATAACCGCCGGTTTCTTCTCCAACTCGTCGACCGTCATAAACACCAGCTGCTGCCCGCGCACCGAGAATATTAGCCCGTATTCCTTGGCCAGCTTTGCCAGGAACGAAATATCCGTCTCTCGGTCCTGGGTCTTACGCTCGATCTGAATCTTGGCCAGATCGCCCATGTTTCCGGTCAATTTCAAACCGTGTTTGTCGGCGAAGTACTGAGCGATCTTTTTCAACGACTGCTTTTCAAAAGCCTTGCTATTTTTGGTCCGCAGGCTTTTCGAGATCGCCGCCCCGAGTGCTTTTACATGGAGCGCATCGGGCGGAAATTCAAACTCGATTTGGTCGATCTCGAACAGGCCGCAATCCAACGTATTTCCCGCAACCCCCAACCGGACCTCCAGGCTGTCGCCCTGCTGCGGATACCACGCTTTTTGCCACCGGGCCGCCGTGTCTTCAAATGTCAGCGAAATGTCGTCGCTCTCATCCTCCACCCGGTCTGTGTACGTGATCTTGGCGAGGTAAGGACTTACGTCACCGGTGATGTTCTTCCCGGCAATCGTAATTTCAACAGCTATTTTACCGATTGTTTCCACGGCGGCAAATTATCGTTCGTTTCTATGTCCATATTTTCCACGATGGGAACCACCAACACCGTCCCCATCGGGAAAACAGCATCGAGCGGCACAGCCGGGTTGGCATCGGCAAGGATCGCTATTCCTGCGTTTGTGCCGTAAAACTTGACGGCCAACCGGTCGATACGGTCCCCCTCAACAGTCGTATAGTTGAAACTTTCCATCAATTCCCGCCCTCCTTGGTCGCCGAAAAGGCCACGATCGACGTGGCCGAAATACCCACTTTTTCAGCCGATGCGGCCAGCGTATCGACATTCATCTCCAAGACCGACATGTCAGCAACGTTGTCCAGCTTGGCCAAATTCTCGGCATACTGGATCGCCCCTTCCAGCGAGGTCGGCAGTTGCTGGGCACGTTGAATGATCTTTTTCGTGTTCTCGACCTTCGTTTTGGCCGTTTGATACACATGTTTCACCTCGTCGGCCAGGCGGCGGACATCCCGGACCCCGCGTTTGAATTTCGTCGTACCTTGCTTGACCTTTCGCACCGTCTCTTTCATTCGATTTACCGCGGCCCGACCTTTGCTTATGTCCGCCGCAATGCTGTCTGCGGCGGTAGGAACCGGTGTGGCCGGAGGTTGCACCGGTGGTGGCGGGGGCGTTATCCGGGCTGCCGAACGATCCGGCTTGACCGCCATGCCTTTTGCCGCCGGAGCGTCGCCCCCGGTATGTTCCAGCAAATCGACCGAAACGCTCGCCACCTCCAGTACCCCAGTCGGCGAATACCGTTGCGGGGTTAAGTCTACAGAGGTTATGACATACTTTCCGACCACCGTACCGTCGCCCATGATGAAGGGCAGGACCTCAGCCGACACCATCGACTGCCGCAAGGCCTCGACTTCGGCGACCGGATCGCAGAAGTCGACCGAGAAGAGCAACGAAAGCCGGATTTCGCCCAACTCTTCGCCGGTGAATTGCAGAGCGTCTTTCCCGTTTACCAACGCAATACGTCCATAGCGGACGCCGCCGTTTTCCGACCACGATCCGGGCGATTTCAACCCTTCGAATATGTGGTTACCAAGCTGCGCTAACATGCCTTTCTCTATGCGAATGAAAGCCGGGCGCGGTTTGCCGCGGCGCGGTCGATCATTTCCAGTATATCCCGCTCGTGTTCTTTCAGTAATTTGCGGAAATCCGGTTCGACAGTTCCCGCGGCACCGGCCTCAACGGTGATTTGTGGGGCATAAGTGATCGAAGTACCGCCGACGGTGTTGGCAATCTGTGATACCGGCACCGTGGCTGCTCGATTTTCGGAGGCCAATGCTCGGTTCACCTGGCCGATCCGGCTCCCCCCCTCGTCGATATTCCGGCTGAATCCGCGGTTGGCGCGCTCGGCCATCCGAGATGCCGAGCGTTCCACCTTTCCGGTTCCGCCGTCGATGCCGACAGTCAGACCGGCTGTAATATTGGCCCCGTATTCGGTGAACAGCTTGGAGGGCGAATGGATGCCGAAAAACGACTTGAAGCCGTTGGCGATCTTCCGACCGATGTTCTTGATTCCGTCGATTGCTTTTGTGGCCATCCCGGTGATCCCGTCGATCAGCCCTTGGATAATCTGTCGGCCCCCTTGGTGGAAGCGTTGCCAAAGACCGGAAAAGAACTCCGAAATACCGTTCCACATGTCGGAAAGCCACTCTACCGGATTCAGTTCGGCGAAAAACCCTTTGATTCCGTCCCATGCGCCGACAAACACCCCCTTAACCCCTTCCCATAGCCCGGAAAACCACCCTTTGATCGAGTCCCAGTGTTTTATGACCAACCCTTGCGGGGTATAGTTCAAAAACATCTTCTTGATCCAATCCCACACAGACCGGAAGACATTTTTGACTCCTTCCCATAGCTTCGAGAACCAGGCTTTAATCTTGTCCCAATGTTTGATGACCAGCCCAGCCGGGGTGTAGTTCAAGAACATTTTCTTGACCCACTCCCACGTGGCCCGAAAAACGTTCTTCACGCCGTCCCAAAGTCCGGCAAACCACCCTTTGATCTTGTCCCAGTGTTTGATGACCAGCCCGACCGGGGTGTAGTTCAGGAACATATTCTTGATCCATTCCCACACAGCCCCGAATATCTTCTTAATGCCGTCCCAGAGCCGTTTGAAAAAGGCCGAAACCTTATCCCAGTTTTTGATGAGCTTATAAACAACGAAGGCTAAGGCCACTACCCCCACAATAATCCAAAAGATCGGCGAGGTCAGCAGTGTTTTATTGAAAAACGAAACCGCCTTGCGGCCTAAATCGAGTGCAGTCTTCAGCCCCCTCCAGGCGGAAACGAATTTCCCGATACCAAAGGCAACACCCCCGATAACCGTGGACAACGCCCCCAACCCGAGCAGTAACGCGCTACCTCGTGCAGCTACTTTGCCAATGGTCGATGCCAATTCCGGATTGGCTTTGAGCCAATCACCGACCTTGCCGATAACACCACTCACCCAGTCTTTCATCTCGGAAAGCACGGGAATCAATGCCGAACCCAACTGCAACATGACCCCTTGGGCCTGTAATTTCACGGCGTCCAACGACTTTCCGAACTCATCGGCGGCGGTTAATGTCTCGTTCGCCAACACGTTTCCGGTCTCTTCTGCGGTTCTATACAGCCCTTGCAAACCATTCCGGCCCTCGTTCAGCATAGGCAACAGTTCCGCACCGGATTTGCCGAAAAAGGCGCAAGCAGCCGCCGTTTTGGTCGCGCCGTCCTCCACATTAGCAAGCAGCTCGGCCACATCTTCAAATACCGCTTCGGGCGCGCGCATCTTGCCGCTCGCATCCTTGATGCTAATCCCTAAATCTTTGAATATCTGCCCGGCTGTTTTCGATCCTCCGGCGGCGTCGGTCAACACCTTGTCGAACTTGACTATCGAAGTCATTAACTTCTCCTGCTCGATACCCGATATTTTCGCGGCATAGGTCATCTTTTGCCACGCTTCGGTGTTTACCCCCGTCGAGTCGGAAGCATCTTTGACCGATCCGGCATAGTCGGCGATCGACTTGCCCGCGCTGAAGACCGCTCCGCCGACTGCGGCCCCGGCACCCATAATCAGGGCGCCGCCTTTCACCATGCCGCGACCAACTTTTGACGCGTTCCGCTCGAAAGCCGACAGTTTGTCCGTGGATTTCTTTACCGCCGCGTCGATAACACGGCTCATCTTGTCCGTTGCGGACAAGATGAACGCTAATCGCAGTGCATTATCAGCCATAGTTATCTACTTTTCGATCCCCGCCAGCACTACCCGGCGGGGGTTATCGGTCTCTTGCCGGTATAACTCTATCGCTTCGTCCAGATAATCGAAAAAATCATCCGTATCCAGATCCAAAATGTCATTCAGCCCGCTCCCGGTGAAGTGCGCCAGAAAGACGACGTCGGCGCGGGCTATTCCCCGTTTTTTTCGTTGACGTCGTTGGCAAATTGGACAATCTGTTCCACCTCCTCGTCCGTGAAACCGTCCAACAAGTCGTCATAGACGACCGTCGCGCCGTTCACCAAAATTTTTGCCGCCGTGATGTGAATCCCCCGTTCCATGTCCGACATCTTCTTGTCGTTGGCAATCGCCATCATTTTACGGGCCGGTATCCCGACGACGTCGATCCGGGTGCCGTCGGGCAAATTCATCGTCTTCCGGACCGACATGTCCGGTTTTCTGTTCAGTGCTTCCATGTTTAAATCCCCAAATTTTGACGGCGTTCGGCAAGCAGATCTTCGCCGTCCACCTTGTAAATATTATTCATCACATCCAGCTCGACGATGGTTTCGCCATCGACCTCCTCTTTGTAGTAGAGGACGTGGAACGTACTTTCGACCTCGGTATCCTCCCCCTTTTTGTAGCTTCCGCCCGGATGTTGCTTCGGATACCCCTTCATGTAGATGACAATAGGCGTTTCGGCCGTGATGCCGCCCGTGTCGTACTGGGCCTTGCTGGACCGGACCATAATGTCCACCGGTTTCAGGAAATTGGCACACGCCTTTTTCGCTTCGTTGTCCGGGTAGGTCCATTTGATCGAGGCCTCCATCTTGTCGAACCCGTTGAAAAACTCGGCCGATCCGACCATCCCCAACGCTTTGTACTCGGCCAGCACGGCGGCAATATTGGGGCACGTGATTTCCGACGCCAGGCCGTGTTTGCTGGCGTTGTTCAGATAGACATTCGCGTCAAATACTTTGTTGACTTTCATGGTTATGCAATGGTTGAAAGGTTTGACAGGTCGATTTTGTACCGGAAAGTCAGCTGTTGCATCGGCAGGGCCGGCGTGAACTCGATGTCGAACGTCAAGTGTCCCAATGCCAATTCGCTGGCCGGATTGCTTTCGGCCCGATAGTAACATTGCCCGGCGACGATTTTACCTTGCGCCACCAGTCCGTTCAGATATTGATTGACCGTGTTTCGGATCGCATCGACGTTCGCCTGAATAAACGGTTTGTCGATGTACGGGATACACGCCTGTTCGATCGCGCGCTTCATAATGGCCCGCGTGCGGCGTACGCACTCGAAAGCCTCCGTATCGGTTTTCCCCGGATAACCGGCCGTATAGTTCCCCCACTCGACAATGCCGTTTCCGAACAGATTGACGGCGGTGGTGATTCCGGCGGCATTGAGTAGGTTAGCTTCGCACGTCGTGTCGCCCAGGGCGAAAGTCAGTGCCACATCCGTCCCCTCGACCCCTGCGATTGGGTGGTTGGAGGACGAGACATGCCAACCCTCCTCCAAGTCCACCTTAGCCCGCAGACCGGCCGCATAGGCCGACATCGGCACGTTCAGATACTTGGCTGCCGGTTCTTCGGCGTCGGGATTATAGCTCGGATTGGCCACGAGAAAGTGCGGAAAGAGCAGCTTGGCCCCCTCGCCAAGACGGGCAAATTCGCCGCTGGTGGCGCGGGATTCGAGGGCTTTGGAGAAGGTATAACCATCCGGCGTATCGATGTAGGCAACCGCTTCGGTTTTGTCCGCAATCGCGACCAGTTCCGAGGCCACCGCGCTAAGAGCCGAATACCGCGGCGCGATGTAGATCATCGGCTCGAACCCGAACTTGGAAAAGGCTGTTTCAAACAGTTTCAACCCGGTGCGGTTGCCGACCTCGTCCACCGCGCCGATCACATCGGCCGGGGCGATCTCTTCGGTGGCGGATTTCACTTTCACCACCAGCACCAAGGCACTGCCTTTGGAACTGTCCTGTTTGCGGATCGCGGCCAAGGCTTCCGGAATGGTGCCGGCGGTACCGAATTGTGCATCGTCCTTTTCGGAGGTACACAAAATCAGTTCGTTCGTCGCGCCTTTATCCGCAGTTCCGACCAGCCCGATTACAGCCGTAACCACATCGTTGACCGGTGTATAGTCGGCGGCAAGGTTTACATGTTCGATACCATGCAGAAAACTACTCATGTCGTGAATTTTTATGCGGTTGTTATTTCTTTGATTTGTGCGACCTGGCGGCTTCAACCTCTCGGATTTGTTTGCGGGCCAACATGGCCCGCACGGCGACATGTTCTTCCGGCAACTCGACGACGTCGCCCCGTTTCAGCGTGTAATCCTGGGTGCCGTTTTCGCCGTGGAGGCCGAATACCAAGACTGGCGTAAGTACTTCGTATGATCTCATGGTTCGTTGGTTTGAATCGTTATTCGTTTGATCCGTCCGACCGCTTCCGTCTCGTCCGAGTCGGCTTCGACCCGATAAGTGTCGAACGAAAAGGTCAGGGCGTATTGCCAGTTGTTCTGTATTCCGGCCACGTACCCGAACTGACTGAATGCGATCGGCGTAACGGCATCCGGCAACTTGCGTCCCAACAGCCGTTCGCTTATCTTTCCATACAGGTCGAATATTCCAAGCCGTCCCCGACGAGCTTTCGCCCGGATGAAAATTTCGCATTGCAGGGTCTCCCGCTGGGCGGTCATCCCCATACTTTCGGGTTCGCCGAGATTGCTGCCGTTGATAATGACATACAGCTGCGGGCGGGCCGTCGCACGCATCTCGACCAATGCCGCTTCGTGCGGCAGGACCGTAACGGAAACGCCCGGCATGGCCAACAGACCGACAATCGCATCTTCGTATTGTTCGTAAGTCATAGCTACGGTTCATCTACGGGCTCCAGATGGGCTACGAGCGTATTGCCGTCGAACTTCGTCTCGATGCTTTGCACCGAATATTTTACGCCGCGGATGATCAAATGTGCTTCCCCGCCGGCATCGACGATCTGTCGTAATCCGTCGAACGTCCCGGTGTAATATTCCGCCGTCGCCGTGCTGGGCCGGTATTCATACCGTTCGGTGTCGCCGACCTGTACCGGCTCGGTGGGATTCTTGAACAGTACCCGCCCCGGTATCTTTTTGGATTTTGACGCCGGCCAAACAGCCTCCTCACCGAGAAGGTTGGAAATCTGCGAGAACGTCTGTTCGGCCAGCTCGTCAAAATCGCTCATGTCAGATGCTCAGTTTTACCGCAACGGTCGAGTCGCCGGCAGCCGCTGCGGCCCATACGTAGCCGATGAACGTATTCCCGGAGGCGGTCCCGACGACCGTCTTACTCTTGTCTTCGGCGACATTCACATACGCTTTTTTGCCTTGCGCCAGCGCGCCGGAGCCTTTCGGCAACTCGTACACGCCCTCGACGGCCAAAGCGATCGTATCGCCGGTTTGTCCACCTGTAACGGCCACGCCGGCCATGTCGCCGACAACCACGATCTCGCCGCTCGCGACGGCCTCTTCCGTCAGGGTATAGTCGATGGTTTTACCCTCTTCAGTCAGATTTTTCATGTTCTTTCGTTGTTAGGTTGTGAAATGGAGCGGGGAACAGTTGCCCCCGCTCGTTTCGTCCATGATGGCCGGGCCTACTTGCCGGCTGACTTGACCATCCCGCGGTAGTCGATAGCCGACGCGCCGAAATCGCCGCGAACGGCATATTTCATGGTGTCGGTATTGAAGTCCTCTTCGCTATTGACCCGCAAGGCTTCGTTACCCTCCAGGTAAGCGTAGTACAGCGTATCGACTGCATTCGGATCGGCCGCCAGATACCAGCCCTTCGGGTCTGTCAATCGCGGTTCGACAATGATGTCGAACTCGTTGGCAAACACATTGACGTCCGATACTTTGGCCGGGGTCGTCGCCGTCACTAACTTCTTGGCCGTGATTTCCAACTCCGGCGGTACGATCAGGTACTTCGGCAATACCCGAATCGTTTTTCCGGCCAGGTCTTTTTGTTTCGACAACAACACTTTTGCCGCGGCCAGGCTATCTTCGCTTAATGCGCTGTCAGTTCCGGTAAGCAAGTTCCCGTGATCGGCACTGAACATCGCCTTGCCGTCCGACATCTTGGCATTATCGACGATCAGCCCCCACACCATATTGCCCCGCAAAATCTCCCAATCACGCACGAAGCTCGACGGAACAATGGCGAATGCCGACAAGTCGTCGTTGATAAAGGCCTGCCGGGTAAACATGATCCCTTCGGCGTAACTTTCCACCCGGATGGTCGATTTGCTTTCCTTCAGTGTGGTGTATTTGATTTCGCCGCCTTCGGCCACCTTTTTCATCCCGTTGGCTCCGCCGACCATGTACAGCCCTTTTTCCCGGAAATCGGCCACGCTGGTCCGCCGGGCGATCTTGTCCCAGTATTCCGGGGCGAACTCGTACTGTTCGCGCAACATCTTGTCGATGACCCCTTCGAGCAGCAACGGGAAATCTCCGGTACTGTGAGATCGTTTGAAAATCATATCCGCCACGGCCATCTTGTCCATGCCGCGGGTGTTGATTCCCTGACCGGACAGCAGCTCTTTCCCCAGTTCGACGAGTGTCATCCCGCGAAATTCACGGGCTCCCGCATCGAGGGAGAATTTTGCCGGGTAGATTCGGTGCAACAAAGCGTTCTGCACCGCGGCGCGTTTTTTCGTTCCGGCTTCCAGTCCGACGCCGGTTCCGTTTATCCCGTTCGATCGGGGATTCCGCTTAGCGAGTTTTTCGATCACTGCCGCCCTGCACTGGTCGATCGTCTTCTTGCTGTGGAACAGCTCGATGGCATACGAATCCGGCAATCCGGCGGCACGGGTTGCGCGTGTGATGGCCGACATCCGACGGCGCGAACCTTTACGCTGTTCTTCATCGTCCTGGTTATCTTCGTCTCTGTCGTTTTCGTCGTCTCCCTCTTCCTCTCTTTCCTCTTCGTCGTTTTCGATTTCCTCCTCTTCGGTACCCGCATCGCGGCCTTCCTCTCCCTCGTTGTCGGGGGTCGGTTGCTCGATGATAGACAGGGTGATTTCGTCCCCAATCTCACCGTCGGACAGAGCGACTCCATCCACGCCTTCCACGGTGATAATATCGCCCGCTTTGACCGGTTCGTCGGTAACGACATACTGGGTCGTTTGCCCGCGTTTTTTTGCCCGTTTACTCATAGTGGTTTGTTGTTTGTTGTTTGTTGGAAATAATTTCGACCGTATGCGTCCGCTGACCTCCTCGGATTTCACTTTTGATGTCGGCTTGCACCGGGGCAAAGGATAGCTCGGTCGGCATCCAGTCGATCGCCCGATAGATGGGATTCTTACCGCCCGGCTGTTCGACGCGCTCGAACTTGAACACGTTGTAACCGACCGAAATATCTTTTACGATCCCGTCCGTGATGTCCTGGAACAGTTCGGCCACCTGCCCCCGCTGTGAGAATTTGATACGGGCGCACAATTCCCGCTTCTCGTTGATCCACACTTTCACCGTTCGACCGAGTTGCGCGAACACAGACCAGGTATTATGACAGTCCATCACCGGCAGTCCACGGTTGGCGCGCTCCATCCGGATCGCCCCGGCCTCGCAAACCAACACTTCGTCGTAGTCTTCCTCCCACCCGAACCGCGGCACGGGGGTTTCGGTGGCAAATACGACGTCGACTTCCCGCGCCTCCGTATCGAGCGACGCCGGTTGAACGAGTGCCCGGCCATACTGGGTGGATGCTGCTCTTTTCTGTTTAGCCATTTTGTGGTGGATTATCTACAAATACATTCAGACTATCGACGGTAATGTCCATTTCCCGCAGTCGTTGGACATCCTGCTGGTACTCTTTGAAAAACTCGTCCGGTTCGCGCCCCATTTCGCGGATCACCTCGCTAATCGTGGCCAACCCGGATTTGATCCGTTTGACTTGCGCGTCCGTCTCTTTGGTCGGGTCCAGCTGCTGTACGCGCGGGGCCGTCCAATCGGCACGAATAGGTCTCGTAATCTTGCCTGCGATTAGGCAGGCTTTCAAAAACCAGTTCCAAACCGGCGCGCACAACTGCGGTACGATCATGTTGTATTGCCAGCTTCGGAAGTTGGCGGTTACATCGATCTTGGCCATCCGACCGGAGGTGAAATTGACCCGGCTGTAGTCCATTGTCAGCATCTCATACGTGATACCGTACGCGGCGGCAATCCCCTGTAATATGCGGCTGGAATAGGGGTCGTAATCGCCGACAGCCGGAGGGTTGGCAAATTCGACCTTCTCGACGTCGCTCAGGTGCTCGATAATCCCCGGTTCCAAAGCCTCGTAAGGCTCGGTGTCCGTATCTTCCGACCCCAGCACGAACGCGGCGAAACAGGCGGCGATCTTCTGCTTGACCAGCTGGGCGTCTTCGTAATCGCTGAAATCCCCCGTTTTCATGAACGCGGCCACCCCGAACGGAATGCCCCGGCATTGGCCCGGCCTAAGGACCTCAAAAGCGTGTACTACATCCGACTTGTCTACATATTGGCTTTCGCACCGAGTTCCGAAAAACACGCCATCGCCGGGGTGGTAATCGTAAATCCAATATCCGAGTACCTGCCCCTCTTGGTTGTATTGCACGCCAAGGCGCACAATCCCTTGGTCGTTAATACCGTCCCGGGTGTGGTCCAGCTGGTCGCCCTCCAAAATCTGGAGCTTGATAGGAACGGTGCAATCTTCGTCCGGCATCACCCACTTGCGCACGATCAGGACATCGCCTCCTTCGGCAATGGTTCGCATGGCCAGTTCCTGCAACCCGTAGAAATTCATCTTTCCGTACCAGTCGCAAGCCGTGCTTTCCGCCCAGTCGTGCCATATATCCTTGATGTGTCGGATTTGCTCCAGGTCGCCAATAGGTGCGGGCTGGATACCTTCGCCGATAGTGTGGCGGGCAATGACTTCGATGGCGCGTTTGGCCCATCCGTTGTTGCGCACCAAGTGCCGCGACCGGTCCCGCAGCGTAACCAACGCCCCCGCAATTTCGCGATTGACTCCGGTCGAGCCGGCCATCCGGAACGATTTGCCCCGGCGGCTTTTATCGGCGGCCTCATACGCTCGTCGCTTGGGCCGACTCCGTTTTATGTCCAACCCAAAGACTTTCATTTTTTCGGGAAATAACCGCGATCGACCACCGCAAACCGCCGGCGGTGGGGCGTGCGTTCCGGGAACAATTCCGCCTCCATGATCCGCAAGGCTTCTTTCATGTCGGCAATAGAGCGATAGTTCACGGTTTTGTCTCCGTACGTGACGGATTGGACGCCGCTCACTATGGCCCTTTTGAGTGTTTCGTATTGTTCGACCGTGAATGCCATCAGCGCATGATTTGACGCTAATGTAAAGACCTCGCAAGTATCTAACAATCAACTTGCGAAAACGTGGAAAGAACTTTCCAAAAAACAGAAAAATGTGGAAAGATTTATCTATCCCAACCAATAAAAAAGCCCCGCTTTGGGGCGGGGCCATATCTACATTTTTTCAGAAACGGATTTTTAGGAAATCATTACATTGGCATGGTCTTTGATTTGTGATAAAGAAGCTCTGCCGGAATTGGCAGTTCCGACAGAGCTAACATACATACCTCTATGCGTTAGAGGTTAGAAGGTACCAAAAGGTCTGCATTGACAGAAAACACACCAGTCCTGTGATTGCAACTGTTGCAAAGCGGCACAATATACATTTGTCCGAAAGGAAGTCCCCCTATCGTTACATGAGCACCGACGAACTTGCTTTTGTGTGTGAGATTACCGCATGCAGGACAATAATAATATTTTGCAGAGAGTTGTCCCTTGAAGTTTTCCCAGTATTCCAACCAAGAGGAAAAACCACGAGGGGATAACGGACTTGTGCCGATTGCATTTTGTACTTTCAATTTGTTTAATTTACTCATAGTTTAATTTTTTAATTAATAATAGATTGTTTTTCAGCAGCTGTTCCGGAACCACTGGTGCAGCCCCCTTTTACAAAATCCGTACCAACCCATCTCATCGGTCATTTTGTCAGGCTATCTATCCCAAAAGCTGCTTCGGCGTCGTTTTCGTTCGCCTTTGGGTTTGGTTGATTTGTTCGGTTCCGACTTGGCGGCTAATCCGCCCAGGGTGGCCAGCTTTTCGGGCGACAAACGGTCCAGACCGAGAATCGTTGCCGCGGCACGCGCGTATATCCGGCAGTCCAGCGGCTCGTTACGCTCGTATTTCTTGACCCATACGGTGTGGCGATAGCCGCGCACGATCTTGACGACCTGTTCTTCGGCGGTCAGTCCGCGGAAATAGTGTTCGTCGTACTCCGGGAAATGGCAGTAACCTGGCGGCGGATTCCCGTCGCTGTCTTTTTCGAGCCGTAAATCCGAATACAATTCGCCTTTGAGGAGCGACACCCCGATGTTCCAGAGCTTCGTTTTTCCGACCCGCTTTCCGGCTTTGGTCACATCGACGGATTTGGGCGGCATGACCGCCATCTTCTGCCCGTCCTGTCCCTTGGTCGGAATGACACGCGAACCGGAGAACCGACGGCAAAAAGTATAAACGTGCGTCGTGTTGTATCCGCTATCGATGGCCATCAGTTGCAGCGGCAGTTCCGCACCGTCCCGACGTTCCCACCGTTCGCCCACCACTTCGGCCAACTCGTCCCATACTTTTTTACCCGCCGTGTCGCCATCGATCACGCGGTAGTCGATGGAGTAGGAACGTTTGTCGGCACACCATCCCACGATCTCCAGCTCCAGCCGGTCGCGCTGGACGTCCACCCCGGCCGTGATGAAACAAACGTCGTCCGGAACGCTGTTCGTCCGGTAGCTTTCCCGCCGGTTGTACAAATTCTTGAACGGCGGTGCCTCGCCCCGCTCTGCCCACGTTTCGCCCAGGGTCGTGTTGACAAACACTTTCAGCCGGGATTGATTGTCTTTCGCCTTGACGAAGTCGGCGGCGATTTCGCCCCACGACTGCCACCCGAACGGAGAATACAGGGAATTGAGGTGGAACCCGATCGTATCCGGATTGGATTTTTCGGGTTTGCTGGCCACCCACTCGCCGTGCGCGAACATTTCGACCTTGTGCCGCTCCTCGATCCGCGCGCCGCAATGGACACACTCATAACGGGCCGTTTCCGGACGACCCTCGTCCCACTTCAACTGCGAGAAAGTCAGCGGTTGCATCCCGCCGCAATACGGACACGGGACATGGTAGTAGTTTTGATCCGTTTCCAGGAACTCGCTTTCGATGACAGACAGCCCGCTAATGGTCGGAGTGCTGACGATATAGATTTTCTTGTTCGGGAACGTGCGGGTACGGGCGATGGCCAGTTCGATCGGCGACCCTTCGCCATCCAAATCCTGCGGATACGCATCGACTTCGTCCAAGATTAGGAAACGAATCGGTACGGACCGTAGCCCGGCGGCACTGTTTGCGCCGGCGAACAGCAAAACCCCGCCGTCGAAACTCTTTTGCATGATGGTGTTGTTGCTGTCCCTACTCTTGTTCACCGCCACGCGGGCTTTTACCTCCGGGCACATTTCGATAAGGGGATCGATACGGCCTTTGGATAACCGTTTGACCATCTCTTCCGTGGGTTGAACGAACATAGCTGGGGCCGGCGATATGTGCATGACGTAGCCGATGAAATTTGTTCCGCTTTCGGTTGCCCCGACTTGTGCCCCCTTCATGAAAACCACCTTCTTGTACGGCTCGTGAATGCTCAGACACTCCATGATTCGCCGTAGGTACGGAGTCCGGTCGGTACGATACCGCCCCGGCTCTGCCGACGACATGGGGGACAGGTATCGGTACCGGTCGGCCCATTCCGCAACCGAGATGCGCGGAACCGGACGTAGTCCCTGAAAAAATCTGCCTATGCTCGTGTAATCACTCATTTCTCCAGTCGTGCGCCGATGTCGGCCAGCTTCTCCAGCTCGTCCGCAATGGCGTTGTAGATGATGCCATGCGCTTTATTGCGGTTCGCAGCTTCCGCAATCACTTGGTCGATGATCCGATCCGGGATGACCAGCAGGGCGTTTCGTATCTCTTGTGCCGCGGCGAATAGTTCGGCATCTATGGTTGCTTTCTCAACAAGCGATCCTTCTTTTTCCGCCAACTCCAGTTCGGCCAAACGCGCCTTGGCGATCTTCTCTTGTAGCTGAGCGTCTTCATAGGTCAAGGTTATCGCCGGATTTTCGACGTGTTTCTGTTCGGGGGTAATAAAAGCACTGTCGAAAGTTTTGATGTACCCCGCCAAAGTGAGGCGGATTTTACGGGATGTCGGATGCGCGGCATTCATGGAGCAGTACCACGTTTTGGCCGCCTCGTGCGGGTCGAGATAGTACGGGGATGTCGCAGCGGTTCCGACACGGGCGGCAACCTGTTCCGGGATATGTCCGCGTTTGATGGCCGCAGCGATGGTCTTTGAACTTATGCCGGTCAGCTCCTCGAAATCCGATATTTTAACCCATCCCTTGGGTGCTCTCTTTTTCATCCTCCGAACGCTTTCTGCTTCCTATGATAATTTTTCCCGCTAACTAACCGAAAACCGCGGTGCCGACTACCCCCGATGCGGATCGCCGGAAAGAACCTACAAAAATTCGCCACTCAACGATTTTGCGCGGCGATTTTAGCGACCCGAGCGGTCAATATCCCGCGCACTCGGGCGGTTACTTCGTTCCCCATAAACTGTTGAACATCCTGTGCAATCTTTTTATTCACACTCATTGAGAAAACAGATGGTCCCATACGCTGGGTAATCCTCACTTTGTCGTTCTTTGTACGACCGATCCCGCCCTTACGCCGCTCCGCTTTCGTATAGTAGTAGAAACCCTTTCGTTTGATGTATTTTCCTCGACTGAACACTCCAGTGTGTTCGCTGGTCTCTTCTCCTTTCTTACCCGCCGGAACAGTGGCAATGAACGCATTGCGGATATATTTCGTTTGCCCTTTATGAAAAGCGACAGAAATAGACGATTTCGACTGTTTGGGTTTGAATGCAATGACCGGCAACCGATTCTCGTTAATCGAGATGGCACCCCATAGCTTGCCGCGATTGGACCAGGGCGATACTTTAGCCGTACGGGCCAGGTATTTTTGAGTAATGTTGTATTCGTCCTTAATGTTCTTGGTAATCCGAGATATGGACCTTGACAAGACTCTGTTAATGGCTTGCGACGTCAACCGGAGAATTTCATTCTGAGACAATCTGTTGCGAAACTCATGCTGGATGCGTTCGATTTCGCCCCGTTTCTCTTGGGTAAATTCGATCTTCATTGATTAGCTTTTTGACCTGCTGTTTGCTCCTGTTCCATGGCCGTCAGCTGCTGTTCGATCTTGATGTAGGCTTCGACGGCCTTAGGGGTGCGTTTCTTAAGAAATTCAAACCAGCGGCGCGAAACGCCCGCTTGGCGGCAAAGGCTGGCGATGGAAATTCCGAGGGCATTGGCCCGGCGGGTAATCTGTTGTGCCAGTTCGTTCGGTGTCGGCTCTTGCATAGCTGCTCAGTGGGATAGGGTTAGTAATTGGCAGCCACATACCGCAGCATAAACCGTTTGACCGTTCGCAACCATTTCCGGCGGCTGGTACTTGCGCCGCTCAGGTACGAATCTTTCGCGTACTTTCCGCCTCGCTCTGCGTGCGCCCGGTATTCCCGGATTTCACCGGTCAGGCACACGCGCAACAGATAGCACCAATCCCATTCAAAGCATAGCGACAGTTTGTCGGCATAACAAAGCCGCGACGGCGCAACACCGTCTTTGCGGGCATAATGCCGGGAGTGGTAACGGGTAAACTCTCCCCATTCCGGACCGAATAAGCGGGCCATGATCCGCGCGCCGGCCTCAACGTGTGTTTCACCCTCCGGACCGTCCATGTTGGGCTTTCCCCAGTATCCCCAGTCGTGTACAATGAATGCCAACCACAAGCGCGGATCACTTGGGAACCCATAGAGCCGCCACCATGCCGCGGCCACCAACAGGGGGTGAATGAATAGGCAGTGCGCCCCGAACAAGAGACTTTTGGTGCCGATTTTCATTATTCGTTCAGTTTTTGGACAAATTGATTCAGACGGGCGCAACCCTCGCAGTTTGGCCGACATCTGCCGTCCTGGAACGGACACATCCGTTTGAACGCCTCAACTGCCTTAGCCTGGCAATCGTTTACGAAGGCAAGATACCTTTTCGTTCGTTACAAACATCTGCAAATCGACAATCGTAGTTCCCACCATACCAGTCCTTGGAAAGGTATGTGCGACACTCCTTGCAATATTCGTGTATGTGGGTTTTTGTTTTCACTATTCGGTTTGTTTCGTTTGTTCCAGTTCTGCAATCCGTTTTTCCAACTCGGCAATCCGTTTTTTTCGCTTCTCTTCTTCTGCGTTTCTCTCGATGCAAGAGCGACAACGCCATTGAGGGTAAGGGAAACTGTAATTTGTCGGTTCTAACTTTGCGCCACAGTGGGGGCATTTTGGTCTTCCGAAAAGTCCCATAGTTATTCGATTTTGATTTGTAGGTTTTTGGCTGTTACATTGGTTCGGATGACGGTCGCGGCCAGCGGGTTGGTCTCGGCGGCGACGTGCCGGAGCAGGGTCGGGATCCCCCGGAGCCTGTCTGCCGTGTCGAACCGGAAGCGGGGACAAAGCCGGTCGTTGTACTCCGCGATCAGCTCCGCCAAGGCCAATGCGATGCTCTTGTACTTTGACACCTCCCTCGGCTCGGATACCCCTTCCACAGAGTCGTCAATGATCCGGTAGGCCGCTTCGCACCGGTCGACGTAGGGCCGCCCGAGGTCGGTGTGGCGGGTGAAAACCCGATAGGCCGCCTCGCTGACCTCCGCCGTGAGGGCGTCCATGCGGTTCATGGCCTGTTTGGCGGCGTGGCGCAACATCCCGGCCTCCCGGAGCGTGCGGGTCAGGTCGCCCACGGCAAACAGCAGGCACTGCACGAAAAGCAGCATATCGACTGCATAGTAGGCCTGCTGCTGTTCGTCTACAGTTGGCGGCGATGGCTTCCGGTTCATTTGCTGCTGCCGGAGCAGCTGCAACCGTTCGTAATGCGTAAAGCGGGCGTGGGTTATCATCTTTCGTATTCGTTTATGGCTTGAAATATCCGATAGGCCACCTGCGGCACTATCGCGTTTCCGTAGGCTTTGATCGATTCTGCGCGCCAGCGAGGAACGGTGATTCCGTCCAATCCGGCGGGAAGCCCATCATCTCCGCTACAAACCGGGGATTGAGTCGGGAACCGTTCCCAGGTTGGCATCGGATGATAACTTCCTTCACGATGCTTCCGCATCTGTTCGCTTGACTTTTCGGGAGCGTTGTATTCTTCCCCTCCTGAGCCGTCGGTGTTGGCAGCAAGGCCGTCGGATAAAACACCGTCCGACCTCCCTCGTTCCGTTTCAGACCCTGCGTCTGTGCGGTGGGCAACAAACCAGACCCGGTCGCGGCGGTGGGGAGCTCCGACACTGCAAGCTGGAAGTATAAGCGGTTGCACTTCGTACCCCGCAGCCTCCAGGTCAGCACACACCTGCTCGAAGACCATCCCGCCGTTCCAACTAAGGATTCCGCGAACGTTCTCGCCCACGATCCAGCGGGGACGAATCTCGCGAATTGCTCTAAGCATCTCGGGCCACAGGTGGCGGGGATCATCCGTTCCTTGCCGCTTACCGGCAACGCTGAACGGCTGGCATGGGAAACCTCCCGTAAGCACGTCGATTCGATCTCTCCAAAGAGTGAAATCTGTCGTTCGTATGTCGGTGTATTGTTCAGCATTCGGAAAGTGGTATTTGAGCACTCGTTGGCAAAACGGGTCTATTTCGCAGTTGAAAAGATTCGTCCACCCGGCCCATTCAGCGGCCAGGTCGAACCCTCCGATCCCGGAGAACAGCGATGCGTGGGTCATTTGGTTTTCGGTGGTATCAGTCATTCCCGTGAATTAGCACCGCCCGCCCGTAAACAATTTCATATTCACGCCCGCATTTCGGGCATTTCATGCAATGACTATCGCAGGCCGCCGTCATAACATCCTCGAATGAATCGCTACGGCCGAAGTAATTGCACTCGAAATCGTTGCTTATCACTTTTCCGCAAATGCAAGTAATCTGCCCTGTATACCGGAGCTCTTCTATCGAAAATTCGAGTTCTATCCCGTCTCCGTTCGCGTCGATTTCACGCTGTTCTGCTTCTCTTTCTGCTTGCTGCAAGAGAGCGATCTGTTCTGCGTCGCCGATGCGTGGCGGCACTTCAACGCCATCGCGCCAAAACTTGCCGTCTTTCAATGTCAATTTTCCCATAGTTATGCCGTTTGAATCATGTCGAAAAGCGTGGGGGCGTTTCGATTTTGTTCCGCTTCTCGGAGATACACCAATGAATCCCGCCAATAATCCGGATTTAGCTCCGTAGAGAGGCCGAAACGCCCCATCTTGACAGCCGTGTACGGTACCGTGCCGATTCCTCCGAACGGATCGTAGACCACCTCGCCCGGATTGCTGTACCGGTTGATGATTCGTTCCACGATGTCCAACTGAAGCGGACAGATGTGGTTTTGGAGCCTCTTTTGCTTCTGTCGGCTGTTGAGCGTCCGCATCCGGACGACATCGTCCCATACCCATTCCGATTTGCTGACCGGGTCCACCGCCATGAACGTCGCCGGCAACCGCCCCGCCGTGTCCATCCGCTTGGCCAACTCCACGTGGGCCGCATAGTCGTACACCAGTTCCCGAGATTGGAGGCGAAAGAATCGGCGCGCCTTGTCCACATCCATAGCCGCGAACTCATCCGCCGACAGGAGCCGGTTACCCGAACTGTTCCAAAAGGCATGCGCGTCGATCTGCCATTGCGCCCGGGTGTACTCCTCTTTCGACTTGCATACCGGAACATCCGCGTATGCTTTACTCCCGTCCGTGGGCCGCTTGCGGAACAACAGAATGTATTCCGGACATCCCACCCCCATTTTCGAACCGTCCTTGCACTGCTCCGACCATCCGAGGCGGTAAGTTTGGTTGTTCTCCCGAACCACATCTGTAACCACCGTAATCATCCCCACCATGTGAAACCCGTGTTTGAGGTAGTGCGATATGCACTCCGAATGGAACGGGTCGATGGTCGGCATTCCGGTACCGGTGGCGTTGCCAAACAATACCCGGTCCTTGACATGAACCGCCGCGATCCGCCCCGGCTGGAGCACCCGCAACAGTTCCGGCGTCAGGTAATCCATCTGCTCGAAGAACTTGGCGTTGTTCTCGTTGTGGCCGAAGTCGTTGTAACTGGGCGTATATTCGTAATGGTTGCTGAACGGGATAGAGGTGTGGATCAGTGCGACCGAATTGTCGGCCATCCGGGCCGTTTCGATCGTCGTGTCGTTGTGGATGGCCCGATAGTAGCGGCCGGCCTCTTCGCGTCGTTCGACGCCGATGGAACGTTGCATTTTTTCGTAAATATTGGTGGTGTTCAATCCGTTTTCCCGAATGATTCGCGTCATCTGCTCGACCAAATAGTCGTGCTGTTTCCATTTCTTCTGCAAGGCTTTGAGGATTTCGCCCTCGCTTTCGGCATAGATGATGTGTATTTCGACCTCTTCGGTTTGCAGAAAGCGATACACCCGGTGGACAGCCTGGATAAAATCGTTGAACTCGTAACCGATCCCCGTGAAGATCGCCTTGTGGCAATGCCGTTGGAAGTTGCACCCCTGACCGCTAATACTGGGCTTGGTGGCCAAATATTTGATCCGACCGTGCGAGAAATCAACAATCCGCTGTTCTCGCTGGTCGAGGTCTTGCGAGCCGTACACCTCCGTGATCTCCGGGATGGCCGTTTTGAGTGCATGCCGTTCGGCTTCGAGATCGTGCCAGATTACGTAATGACTCTCCGGATCGGCCTCGATGATCTCCCTGGTTTTGGCGATCCGGGCCGCCATGCTGTCGCGTTTTTCGCGGGCCGCCTCTTTGAGGCCCAACGCCGCATCGCGGAACAGCTGGCTTTGGCCGAACTTGTCCACCAATCCCGCATCGTGCTCGACCGCTACTTCATGGTAGATTACCCGCATCTCCGGCAGGTCATACCCTGCGTCGTCGAAACCCAGGTCGGACGGCTTGGTGATGAACAGAGCCCACGACGACAGCCACAACCAAAATTCGCGCTCCTTGTGCGGATAGAGGGTCAGGTTATTGGCCTTGGTGCTGTCTCGCTGGAAAAACCGCGTCAGAGCTTGGCCGGTGTCCATCACCCCGAGGAAACCGGCGTAATGGATCAACTCTTTGTACTTGTTCGGCGACGGAGTGGCCGTACAGACGAACCGGTATTTGACATCGCGGAACTTCGGCAGGAAAGTCTGGTAGGTCTTCGACCCGAACGACCGCAATACGGAGGCTTCGTCGAGGCAAACGACGGTATAGTCGTTCGGTGTTATATCCCCGTCCCGCATCCGCTCGTAGTTGGTGATCTGTACGGTCGCGGTGCTGGCCAGCGATTCAGCGCGGTTGCGGATGTACTCCACTTCCATGCCGAGCAGCTCCCGGGCGTCCTGCGTAAACTCCTGCTTCACGCCGAGCGGACAGACGATCAGTGCGCGGCCGCCCTCCCGGGCGGTAATGATGCGGCATATCTCCAACTGCTGGAGCGTCTTGCCAAGTCCGAAGCTCTCGAACAGGGCGCGGCAACCGCCGCGAACGGCCCATTTGACCGCTTCGCGCTGGTGCGGTTTGAGGATCGGGGATAATTCCGTCTCCTCAATCTCGAACCCGCTCTGTACGGCCAAATTGATCTTGCCGTTCAAAAAATCCGAATAGGTTTTCATGGCCTCAACGTTTTTCGTCTATCAATCGCCCGACAAGGGCACTGCATTCGTCCGGGTTTCGCGGCAGCTCGATCCGTGTCGTCATGCCCGCTTCGGCGAACTGTCGTTTTAACATTTTGATTCGTAAAGTCCCCTGCTGGGTCTTGTGGCCTTTGGTGTCGATCACCATGTCGTGATCCGGCAGCCAAAAATCCGTGGTGTATGTTACGGGGCGTACCGTTTCGCCATTGTACCGGAACCCCTCTTGCAAGACATATCGTTTCTGAAACTCGAAACCGATCCCGTGCAAGGTCAGCAGGTCATACATGAAGCGTTCGACCTTGCTGGCGAAAACAACCCCGTCCCGCTCGATTCGGGTGGCATTCCGGACCTTCCGATTGCCGTTCGGACTTCCGCTTGACCACATCGCCCGAAGCTCCTCAACGGTCATCGTTTCGCCATTTTGCGATTTCCGATCCGGCATCCGATCCGAAACGCCGCCGTCTTGCCCGTTTTTAGCCTCACTGTTAAATTTTCTCTTCAAATCCGAATACTTCATTATCCAAGTCGATTTGATTCGATTTTCCGACCTCTTTTTCGTTTTTCTCATCCTCTTCCTCCTCAACCGGCCCGTATGATCGGCTCGTTGCCGTCCGATGGGAGGAGATTACCCCCTGCTCTTCGAGGGCCGCCAGTTTGTCGCTCAGTCCATCGGTACCCCCGGCGGCCACGTATTCCGCCAGTATCTCCGGGAACAGGGCAAATACCGGCTCTTTCCGGGCCGCTCGCTTGCGGGCGACAATACGGCGGATGATGTCGAGTATTTCCATGGCATTACGCATTGGGGGAGATGTCTTGTCGACGGGTGAATAGCTTTTTGCCGTTCGGGGTCGTTGCCACCGGTCCGAAATCGTCCATCGAATACCGCCCCGTGGATACCAGGTCGCAAACCTCGCTGTACGTGTATTGCTTCCCCGCTGCGGCCTCTTTGCGCTCACGTAGAATCGCATCCCGACCGGCAAAGGCAACGAAGGTGGAATAGGCCGATTTGTTCTTGGTCGCTCCCTTGTTGTCCATGGCCATCACAATTCGCCGGATGTCGTCATCGGTGTATTTCCCGGCCAGCCATTCCGCCTGTTGCTCCGTCAGCGGTTCGGCCATCCGCAGCACGGCCGGATAGTTGGTCGCCACCCAGCTCAAAATTTCCGTCGCGCGCGATTTTTTCTTACGTTCTGTGGAAAAATCTGTGTGTGTGATATTCTTACATTCTATATTCTTTTCATTCTTACATTCTTGTATAGTGGTCAATGGCTGGTCGGTCGTTGTGCGCTCGATGGTCGGTCGTTGGCCATCAGATGGGCAACGGCTGGCCATTGACTGGTCATTCGTTGTGCATTCGTTGGCTACCGGCTGTTCATTCGGTTGGTCGCCGCCTTGGTAAATAGCCCAGTTACATACTGAGACTAAGGTGCTTGTGTTGGTCGGTCGTTGTTCAATCTGTTGTTCGCTCTCAAAGAGTTTCAGAATCCGGCGCACCTTACTCTCGTCTATCCGGAACATTTCGGCGATTTTCCGCCGCCCGGTAATCAGCTGCCCCGGTTGCAGGGTAATTCGCTTACCGTTGAACATGGCGTCCGTGGGCGTATGCGCGGCGTTATGCAGCAGATAGCCCCATACGGCGTAATGATCCGCGTCTTTGCAGACGATCGGGTTATCCAGTATGGCCCGATATGATTTGATCCAACCTTCCATCGTTTGTTCGTTTATTGGGCCGGTTCGTTTTTGGCATTCAAAATCCGGTCGATGTCCGACTTTCGGTACCGACGTTGTCCGCCGATCTCGATGACTTTCAAGTAGCCGTTTTTGTCCCACCGCCAAAGCGTGCTGCGATTCACCGACAGCTTTTCCGCCACGTATTCGATCGTGTATAACATCTCCGTCTTTCCGTCGGCGATTTCCCGCTCGATCTTGAGGCGTGTGGCATCGGCAACGGCCTGGGCGAACTCCTTCAAATCCGCTGACGAAATGGCCAGCGTGATGTTGGCCCCGCCGTTTATCAATTCTTCGAGTTTCAAGGCTGCCATGTTAGGAATCACGCATTACTTTGATACTATCGGCCCCCAACGTCGCCGCGACGACCAAACGGACTTTCTTGCGCTGCGAATACCGAGACGCAGCCGACCGTACGTTCGATTCGGTGGCATCCGAAAGCCGGATTTCAACCGTATCGCCGGCCTTTTTGAGGTTGTCGAACGTGGCGATCAAATCGACTCTTTTGACTATTTCCACCATGGGTGTGTGGTCTTTGGGTTTTTCTATTGTTCGTCGCTCCCGCCCCGGTCTCGCTCCGGGCGGCGGCCTTGCGCCGCTACGGGAAAACACTTAATTTTGAGATGTCCAAAACTTAAAATCAAGTGTTATGAATACTCAACTAATCAATGATCTTGCTGGTCGGATTTCTAATTATCGCCGGGATCATCTAAATAAAATCGAGCGGTTTTTTCAAAATCTTCTTCTTGTATCATCAAGCATCCTTGGAATACTGGTTGTCCTTCCTGTAAACATTTCCACTTTACCACGGCTCCGAGTTCTGTATCTATTTGCTCTAATTCTATTGTGCATTTCTTGTCTGTTAAATGCGATTCAACTATACGCATTATCCAATCAGTCGCTGAAAGTGGCCCAGGAGTTAGAAGCAGGACGTAACAAGGTCCTAAAAGGTCATTCTGTTGACCAATCCATTTGTATTTATGTACCCATCCCCAAATGGATTTTAGTTTTTCAAAAAATCGTCTTGCTATGCTTTCCTGTTTCACTTGTTTTGCTGGCATCGTATTCGATTATTAAAGCCTATTTATAGTTATCGCTCCGTTAAATTGTTACATTTGTTATTGCAACTGTGATTGCAAGGGCAAAGATTGCGAATATTATCGCAATAAACAAGTAGTCTGCTAAGATTTTCGCAATGACAAAGCAAAGAATTTTACAATACATTGAATTTAAGGGGATTAGTAAGACTGTTTTTTTCCAGTCAACGGATATAAAACGGGGATTATTAGATGCCGACAAGATGAATGCAACTGTTTCCGATGTCGTTCTTGCGAAAATCTTAGTTGCTTATCCTGATCTGAATATCGAATGGCTTATTACTGGAAAAGGGGAAATGCTGAAAGACGGTGGTTTGAATATTGCAAAAAATGACGTAAAATTGTGGGCGGTGATTGAGTCGCAACAACGCACGATTGAGCAAAATGCTAATACGATTGCTGCGCTGACTCAACAGTTGGCACAAAAGGGGGATGTGGCGGGTGTGCCGGGTGTTGCATCGACGGCGGCACGCGGATAGTCTCGACACCTCAACGGCATGCCGCATTTCGGACATTCAAGAAAAGCGCGCTTTAACAATTAGAAATATCTACTAAAATTTTTCACATGGATTTTCAAGACATTATACGGCAGTTGGTGGAACGCATCGAAAAGATGAAAGATAACGTTCTGACGGAAGAGGCGACAAAAAACGCTTTTATTATGCCGTTTATCAATGCGTTGGGTTACGACGTTTTCAATCCGACCGAAGTCGTTCCCGAGTTCATCTGCGACATAGGCACCAAGAAAGGGGAGAAGATCGATTATGCCATTATGCAGGACGGGAAGCCTGTCATTCTTATCGAGTGCAAGCATTGCTTGCAGGATCTTAGCCTGCACGATAATCAATTGTTGCGGTACTTCACCGTTTCGCCGGCCAAATTCGGTGTGTTGACCAATGGTATCATCTATCGATTCTATACCGATCTGGAGAAAGAGAATGTGATGGATGAAAAACCGTTCTTGGAGGTCAATTTGTTGGAATTGCGGGACACGCAGATCGAGGAGTTGCGCAAGTTCCATAAGTCGTATTTCGATGTGGATAACATCATGAATACGGCAAGCGAACTCAAATATACGAATGAGTTGAAACGGCTGATCGCTTCCGAGATGAGTAATCCGACGCCGGAATTTGTGAAGTTTTTCGCTCGGCAGGTGTATAGCGGCCAGATGAAAGAGCGGGCAATGGAGCAGTTTACCGGCTTGATGAAGCGTGCCGCCTCGCAGTGGAAAAACGACATTATCAATGAACGGTTGAAAGCCGCTTTAAATAATGACGTTCAAGTTTCGACTACTTCAACTGCGGAAAAATCGGAACCAGAGGCGGAACATTGCGAAGATTCCGACAACGGTATCGTAACTACTGCGGAAGAATTGCAGGGCTATTATATCGTTAAGTCTATTCTGGCGCAAAAAGTATCTTTGAATCGAGTTGTCGGGCGCGATACGAAGTCGTATTTCGGGGTTCTGCTGGATGACAACAACCGGAAGCCGATTTGTCGATTGTGGTTCAACCGGAGCAATAAATACGTCGGCACATTCGATGCGGAGAAGAATGAAACTCGACATTTGATCAACAGCCTGGACGAGATTTATACTTTGGCGGAACCTATCTGTGCGGCTGTCGATTATTACGAAGGGACGACCAACGGCGGGGAGTAATAGTAGACCCTGGGCGTTTCATGCAAAGTATGATTGAATTTCGCCAGCGGATATATCAGATCGTAGAAAAGAGCGAGGGGCACAGCGGACTCAGTTACGGATACGACATATTCATGTCCGTTTGCATCTGCCTGAGCTTGTTGCCGCTGTTCTTTCGGCAGCAGTATCCGGTGTTTTACTATTTCGACCTCTTCACCGTTATTGTCTTTATCCTGACTATATCGCCCATTGGATGACCGCCGACCTGCGGCGGACTTACGCGCATCGGTGGGCGGCTTTCCTGCTGTATCCGATCACGCCGATGGGGATTGTGGATTTGTTGTCCATTTTGCCCGGCGTCAATCTGCTACCGAACGGGTACAAGATTTTCCGGGTGTCGCGGCTGCTGAAGATCGTGCGGGTGTTCAAATTCTTTCGCTACTCCGAGCAGTTCCAGCTGCTGTTTCGCGTCTTGCGGAACGAACGGAAGGTGCTGTTGTCGGTGTTGATGATCGCCGTGTTCTACATCGTTGTTACCGCGCTTATCATGTTCAATGCGGGGCAGGGGAGTTCCCATTTCGATTCCTATTTCGATGCGCTGTATTGGGCCACGACGACCTTGACGACGGTAGGATACGGCGATATTTGCCCGGCGAATGACTTGGGGCGGGTGATTAGTATGCTTTCTGCGTTGTTCGGCGTGGCGATCATTGCGCTGCCGTCGGGGATTATCACGGCTTCTTACCTGGATGAATTGCGCAAGGAGCGGGACGGGAAATAGGGGATTTGTTGTGCAAATGTTGTGCGGATAGAAAAAGAAAGAGAGGTAACCGACTGAATGTCAATCATCTCTCTTTCTTCATGGTGCCCAGGACAAGACTCGAACTTGCACGCCGCAACCGGCACTACCCCCTCAAAGTAGCGTGTCTACCAATTTCACCACCTGGGCGAGAGGCCGCACCCTCCGCAAACCGCAGAAAAGTACGAAAGCGGGACAAAGGTAACGCTTTTTTTGATTCGTGCAACCCCTCGGATGAAAAAACCGTTCGGAAGTTCGCTTTTCCGCCCCTCCGTGTACCGAAACAGAGAAAAATGGCTAACTTTGTCAATCCGTCCGCGCCGAGCCGGAGCGGACGGCGTTTTACACACCGAGCAAGTATGATCGACATTACATTCCCCGACGGCAGCAGCCGTCAGTTCGCAGCAGGCGTCACGCCGCTTCAGATCGCCGAATCGATTAGTCCGAGACTGGCGCAGGAGACCTTTGCCGCGACCGTGAACGGACAGAGCTGGGATATTCAGAAACCGATCGAAAACAGCGTCTCTGTCCGGTTCCACAAATGGGACGAACCGGAGGCGAAGCATGCTTTCTGGCACTCCTCGTCGCACCTGTTGGCCGCGGCGCTCGAGCAGCTGTATCCCGGCATCAAGTTCGGGATCGGGCCGGCCATCGATAACGGATTCTATTACGACGTCGACTCGCCCACGCCGATTACCGAAGGCGACCTGGCGAAGATCGAACAGAAGATGCTCGAAATCGCCAGAGAGAAACAGCCGTTCGTGCGGCGCGAAGTCTCCAAGGCGGAAGCGATGGAGACCTATACGAAGAAGGGCGACGAGTACAAGTGCGAGCTCATCGGCGACTTGACCGACGGGACGATTACCTTCTACAGCAACGGCGCGTACACCGACCTTTGTCGGGGGCCGCACCTGGCGGATACCGCTCCGATCAAGGCCGTGAAATTGACCGCCGTGGCGGGGGCTTACTGGCGCGGGGATGAAAAGCGGAAGATGCTCACCCGGATTTACGGTATTACCTTCCCGAAGAAATCGATGCTCGACGAATATCTGGCGCTGGTCGAGGAGGCGAAGAAACGCGACCACCGGAAGCTGGGGAAAGAGCTGGAACTCTTCACCTTCAGTCCGCGGGTGGGGCAGGGCTTGCCCCTGTGGCTGCCCAAGGGGGCGGCGCTCAGAGAGCGGCTGGAGAATTTTCTCAAAGGGGTGCAGAAACAGTACGGGTACGAACAGGTCATTACCCCGCATATCGGGATGAAAGATCTGTATGTCACCTCGGGACACTATGCCAAGTATGGGAAGGATTCTTTTCAGCCTATTCATACGCCGGACGAGAACGAGGAATTTTTGCTCAAACCGATGAACTGTCCGCACCACTGCGAAATTTATCGGTCGAAACCGCGTTCTTATAAGGACTTGCCCGTTCGGCTGGCGGAGTTCGGGACAGTGTACCGGTACGAGATGAGCGGGGAGCTGCACGGGTTGACCCGTGTGCGCGGGTTTACGCAGGACGACGCCCACCTCTTCTGTCGGCCCGACCAGCTCAAAGACGAGTTCAAGAAGGTGATCGACATCGTGCTGTATATCTTCAAGACCTTGGACTTCAAGGAGTTTACGGCACAGGTTTCGTTGCGCGATCCGGATAACAAGGAGAAATACATCGGGACGGACGAGAACTGGCACAAGGCCGAGACCGCGATTATCGAAGCGGCGGCGGAAAAGGGGCTGGAGACCATTGTGGAGACCGGCGAAGCGGCTTTCTACGGGCCCAAGCTCGACTTTATGGTCAAAGACGCCTTGGGGCGGAAGTGGCAGCTCGGGACGATCCAGGTGGACTACAACCTGCCGGAGCGTTTCGACCTGACCTACAAAGGATCGGACGACAAGGAACACCGGCCGATCATGATCCACCGCGCCCCGTTCGGATCGATGGAACGGTTCGTCGCCGTGTTGTTGGAACATACCGGCGGGAAATTCCCGCTGTGGCTGACCCCGGAGCAGGCCGTCGTACTGCCCATCAGCGAAAAGTACAACGACTACGCGAAAAAAGTTGCTAAATTGCTGAATAATTGCGATATTCGCACCCGCGTCGACGACCGCGACGAAAAAATCGGCCGTAAAATCCGGGATAACGAGTTGGCCAAGGTGCCCATTCTGCTCATCGTGGGCGACAACGAACAGCGGGACGAGACCGTCACCGTCCGGATGCAGGGCGAGGGTAAGGATCGCGGAGCGATGACTCTGGCCGACTTCACCAAGATGGTGGCCGACCTCGTTGCCGAAGAGATTCGGCCCATCGCCGATAACATGTAACGTGCGGCACGCTTTTTGCGACCGCCACACCCTGGACTAAATATACTAAGGAGGACAAAACTATAGCACTACCACCGCGCCCAAGACCGTCGCGCCCGCCCTTCCGCGGACGCGTACAGAAAGAGAATCCCCACCGGATCAACCGGGAAATTACCGCTCCGCAGGTGCGGTTAGTCGGGGAAAATATCGCCCGGCAGGATGTTTATTCGTTGCAGGAGGCGTTGCGCATGGCACAGGAACAGGAACTCGACCTGGTGGAAATCTCGCCGAAGGCCGAGCCGCCGGTGTGTCGCATCATCGACTACCAGAAATTCCTGTACCAACAGAAGAAAAAGGCCAAAGAGATTAAAGCCAAGGCCGTTAAGGTCGTTGTCAAAGAGATCCGGTTCGGGCCTCAGACCGACGACCACGACTATAACTTCAAACTCAAACACGCCGAAAACTTCCTGAAAGAGGGGGCGAAAGTCAAGGCCTACGTCTTCTTCCGCGGACGTCAGATCGTCTTCAAAGATCAGGGGGAAATTCTCCTGCTGCGGTTTGTCCAGGACCTCGAAGAATGGGCTAAAGTCGAACAGATGCCCAAACTCGAAGGGAAACGGATGAGCATTATGCTCGCGCCGAAGGCGAAAAAGTAATCCCGATGTTTTCAGGGGATTCATTGTGTTGAAACACACTATTTTAACCATCTAAATAAATTTCGACCATGCCGAAAATGAAAACCGTTGCCGCCGCCAAGAAGCGCTTCACGCTCACCGGCACCGGCAAAGTGAAGAGGAAACACGCTTTCAAAAGCCACATCCTCACCAAAAAAACGACCAAACAGAAACGCAATCTCACCCACACCGGGACGATGAGCGCTACCGACACGCCGGCTGTCAAGCTGATGCTCGTGAAGTAGATTCTGTTCGACGGCCTCCGTCCGGGCCATAAAAACCGGGCGATACTTTATTTTAACCCAGATCGCGTCCGGCGGAACCCACGCAGGTTCCCCCAAGCGTCGCCCGAACGGGTCGACCGCCGGCCGATCGAAAATCGCATCATTATGCCAAGAAGTGTCAACGCGGTAGCCAGTCGCGCTCGCCGCAAAAAGGTTCTTAAGCTCGCCAAAGGGAACTTCGGTTCTCGTTCGAACGTCTGGACCGTCGCAAAAAACACGGTAGAAAAAGGTTTGACCTACGCCTACCGTGACCGCAAAAACAAAAAACGGAATTTCCGTGGCCTTTGGATTCAGCGTATCAACGCAGCCGTGCGGGCTAACGGGATGACCTATTCCGAATTCATGGGTAAAGTGAACGCCAAAGGGATCGCCTTGAACCGTAAGGTTTTGGCCGACCTGGCGATGAACCACCCGACGGCATTCGCCGAAATCGTCAAGACGGTTAAGTAATAAACGCCCGTCGTCTATTTTATCGATAGTGTGTCACCCGATCGGGGAGCACCGTTTTGTGGCCGCATTTGCGGTATACAGCGGTCTGCTCCCCGATCTTTTTTGTGGGGCAGGAAGATGAGGCGGGGCAGTTGTGGGATCTCGGTAGTAGCGTGTAGTTTTGGGTAGAGTTTGGCAGTAAAAACGCCCTGTGGACGCACCCGTCCGGTATAAGGGTGGCCTGCCCGGCTTGAGGGCAGTTCCATCTGGGTCAAAATTCGACCGCGCGCCACGCCTAAATAGGAAAATCGTCAAAATGTGCTCGCACGTTTTGACTGGATTTTCAAGGCGCGCGGAACAAAGAATGGGGGAGGAATTGGGCCGAGGCGGCCCATTGCCCACCGCGGGCACGCGGGGCCTGCCCGGCCCGAGGGCAGTCTCCTCCCGTAGCCGCAGTGAGGCGGACACGGGGCAGAGAATTGGGCCGTGCTTTTGCCAAGCTTTGGGGCCGAGAGCGAATAGCTAAGTTCCCGTGCCAACGGTCGGCCCGCAGCCCCCGGATGCGGAGGGCCGAAATACTCCGCTCGCACTCCGTATTCGTTCTCCGCTGGCTGCGGCTGAAAACGCATTTCGCAGAATGGGGCGACGAATGAGGTAGTGCAGTTGCGGCTCACAGAGCCGCGCAGTGCGCCCCACCCCACGCGGCGGACTGCAACTTGCCGGAGCTCGTTGCATTCACCGCTGGCGGCGAATTGCTATAGGCTGAGAGCGAATAGTGCGCCGAAGAAGAGCCCCACAGGTTTGGGCGGAGTTCTTGCGACCCTAAAGGGTCGCGCGGGCCGAAGCCTCCCGCCGCGGAGGGACGCACAGCGTCTTTT
>NZ_CAJTUJ010000006.1 GCF_910579375.1 uncultured Rikenella sp. | reverse complement strand
TACGAGCCGCAGGAGTACAAATAGGGTGCAGGTATTGGGGTAGACACAGCCAGTAAGAGACGCTTAGCGTCCGTTTATTCCGAGAGGCAACGCAACTGACAACCGTGGGCGCGATCGGGCGCGTTGTTGGGGTGGAGACCCTGCGTGGCGAAGTCCATGAACACGCCGCTAGTCCCGCTAAAGGAGGAAGACCAACTGTACCCGCCGTTGCCGATACCCCTTGCTATGCCCTCCCAGCCCGCGCGACCGAAGTCGCGGTAGCCCGGGGCGGGGACGAACGATACCCGAATCCCGAGAGTTCGGCGCTCGGAGAGACATGTTGAACATACCTAAAAACATTATACCCAAACACCATGAAGAAAACACTTTTTGCCGCATGGGCCCTCGCCTTGCTGACCGCCTGCGGCGGCAGCGACCGGCTGGTGGAGCAGGCGCAGACCCGGCAACGTGTCGCCGAACGAGTCGCCGAACGTGCGGACTGGCTTCCCGAACTGCCCGCCGAAGCCACCCCGAAAGAACGGGACGGAATGGAATTTCTCTATGCCTACATGCCCGTCGGCGATGCCACCGATTATGCACCGGAACTTTATCTGGCCAACGTGCGCGCCTCGCTTCGGGCTGCCGAAGAGATGCCCTGGGGACGGACGGTGCCGAACGATCTGTTCCTGCACTACGTACTGCCGGTACGTATTAATAATGAGAATCTGGATACCTCTCGCGTGACCTTCTACGACGAGTTGAAAGAGCGCGTCAAGGGGCTCAGTATGGAAGAGGCCATTCTGGAGGTGAACCACTGGTGCCACGAGAAGGTGATCTACACGCCGAGCGACGGCCGTACCATGTCGCCGTCGGCAGCCGTGCGGAATGCCCAGGGGCGGTGCGGCGAGGAGTCTACCTTTACCGTGGCCGCTCTGCGGGCCGTGGGGATTCCCGCGCGGCAGGTCTATACCCCGCGGTGGGCGCATACCGACGACAACCACGCCTGGGTCGAAGCGTGGGCCGATGGGAAGTGGTACTACTTCGGAGCCTGCGAACCGGAACCGGTGCTCGATATGGGGTGGTTTGACGGCCCCAGCAAGCGCGGGATGCTGATGCACACGAAAGTTTTCGGCGATTATCTCGGCGACGAAGATGTGATCGGCCGCACCCCGCTCCATACCGAAATCAACGTCACCCACAACTACGCTCCGGTGGCGACCGCGACCATTGTGGTGCGCGATACGACCGGTGCGGTGGTGCCGGGGGCATCGGTGGATTTCGGGATTTATAATTATGCCGAGTTTTATCCTGCTGTGCGTAAAAAGACCGATGCCGAGGGGAAAACCACGATGACCGCCGGGTTGGGCGACATGCTCGTCTGGGCGACCGACGGGGCTGACTTCGGATACGAAAAACTCTCGTTCGGGAAGCAGGATACGCTGGTGATCGTTCTGAATCGTCGGGGCGGAGCGGGCGAAAGCTATGCCGCTGCGTTCGACATCGTTCCGCCGGCGGAGGGCAAAACCGCGGATCGTGTGACGCCGGAACAACGGGCTGCCAACGGGCTGCGGCTGGCACAGGAGGACTCGATCCGGAATGCCTATATCTCCGGCTGGATGTCCAAGGAGGATGCCTTTGCGCTGGCGCAGCGGATCGGTGCCGATACCGCTCGGGTGTGGAACGCGATTTCGACGAGCCGCGGGAACTGGGCGGAGATCGCGAAATTCCTCTCCGAGGCGGCGAAGCTGGGCGAGCTGATTACAGCTTTTGACCTGCTGGATGTGGTTTCGACCAAAGACTTGCAGGACACGCCGGCGGCGGTGCTCGCCGACCACCTGACGGGGGCGGTGGCTTATAAAGACCGGCCGTATTTTAAGGAGTATATCCTCAACCCGCGGGTAGGACGGGAGCTGCTCGTATCGTATCGGTCGGCGATGGCCTCCGAACCGGCGACCATCGAGGAGATTATCCTTAAGGCGAAGGGGGTGGAGCTGGTGGACAGCCTCAACCCGAGCCGGCTGCCGATCTCGGCCCTCGGGGTACAGCGTTCGGGGATGGGCGACCGGGCGGCTCGCGACCGTTATTTCATCGCCATGGCGCGCAGCAAGGGGATTCCGGCGCGGCATGAACCGGTGACGGGACGGTTGCAATACTACGATCTGTCGGCGACGTGCGGTGTGGATGCTTGGCGGAACGTTGATTTCGACGGCGAAGCGGCTTCGGCGGCTGTGGCGAGTGCCGTGCCGCGCGGGACGTTGATGGTGAACTACGTGCCGAGCAAACACAATGACGATCCGAAATATTACAGCCACTTTACGGTGGCGCGTTTCCGGAACGGGCGTTACGAGACGATCGAACTGAGCGATCCGGACGCGGATATGGGAGCTGCGGGGTCATTGTCGGCGATTTTCCGGAAGCCGGTGGTGCTGGAGGCGGGCGACTACATGCTCACGAGCGGCACGCGGATGGCGGACGGGACAGTGCTGAGCGAGGTGCGCTTCTTCCCGATCGAAGCGGGGCGGCAGACGACGCTCGATATGACGATGCGCGAGGACGACAACGCCGTGCAGGTGATCGGCACGATGAATCCGGAGTCTAAATTTCTGGCCCAGGGGGCGACCGAGCCGCAGTCGATTCTTTCGACCACCGGTCGGGGGTACTTTGTGCTGGCTTTGTTGGAGGTGAAGAAAGAGCCGACTAACCATGCGTTGCGCGACATCGCCGCTCTCAAGACCGAGTTGGAACAGTGGGGCAGGGGGCTGGTGTTCCTCTTCCCGACGGCGGAACAGTTGGCGGCATTCGATGCGTCGGAGTTCGGCAAGCTGCCGAGTACCATTACCTATGGCGTCGACAAAGGCGGCGAGGTGGCCGGGATGCTTCGGCAGTCGCTGGAGTTGACGAATATGAACGATCTGCCGGTCTTTGTGGTGGCCGATACGTTCGGTCGGGTGGTGTTCGTTTCGCAGGGCTACCGGATCGGGCTGGGCGAGCAGATGATGAAGGTGATCCGCTCGTTGTAGGCGAGGATTGCTTTCTCGCAACGAAAAATCAAGCGGGCTCGGAATCTTTTCCGAGCCCGCTTTTTGGATGGCAAGCTTGCCGAGGGATTCGGTGGGGGCGGCGAGAGGGAAATTGCTTGAAAAAAGATATCTTTGTCTTTTCCGGTAATTCGAATACTTCTTCTCTATGAAATCGAAAAGAAACTATCCCCTGCTGGTGCTCAAGGGCATCGGGATGGGGGCCGCCGATGTGATTCCAGGCGTCTCGGGCGGGACGATCGCTTTTATTACGGGGATTTACGAAGAGTTGGTCGGAGCGATCCGATCGTTCGACCTCACGGCCTTGCGGCTCTTGGGGCGGTTCGACCTGCGCGGGTTCTGGCGACATATTCACGGCGGGTTTCTCTTTTCGGTGCTGGCCGGGATCGCCATCTCGGTCTTCTCGCTCGCCAAGCTGATGAAATACCTTTTGGAGAGCTATCCGATCTTCGTCTGGTCGTTCTTCTTCGGACTGATTATCGCCTCGTCGTGGCTCGTGGCGCGCGAGGTGAAACGGTGGGGGATCGGCACCGTCGTCGCCTTGGCGGCCGGAGCGGTGGCCGCCTATGTGATTACGGTGCTGAGCCCGGCGTCGACGCCGGATGCGTGGTGGTTTATCGTGCTCTCGGGGGCGGTGGCGATCTGCGCCATGATTCTGCCCGGGATTTCGGGGGCTTTCATCTTGCTTTTGCTGGGCAAGTACGCCTATATTATCGGGGCGGTATCGACCTTTAATGTACCGGTGCTGTTGCTCTTTGCGGTGGGAGCCGTGGTGGGGATCGTCAGCTTCTCGCACCTCCTTTCGTGGCTGCTGGCCAAGTATCACGGGGTGACGGTGGCTTTGCTGACCGGTTTTATGGTGGGGTCGCTCAACAAGATATGGCCCTGGAAAGAGGTGATGGAGACCTATACCAACAGCCACGGCGAGGTCTTGCCGCTGGTGGAGCGGAATGTCCTGCCGGGGGGATACGAGCAGCTGACCGGGCAGCCGGCGTTGTTGGGCTGGGCGATCGTGTTTATGGCGGCGGGCTTTCTGCTGATCTGGGGGATCGAGCGGGGAGCGGCCGTGTTGTCGCGGCGGCGGGCGGCGGAACAGGAGGCCGAAAAGCATTAAGAGACGATGAAAAGATACGGGTTGATAGGTTTTCCGCTCGGACACTCCTTTTCGGCTGGGTATTTCGCAGCGAAGTTCGCGGCGGAGGGGTTGAAGGGGGAGTGTACGTATGAAAATTTTCCGGTGGAGCGGATCGAGGAGTTGAGGCGGGTTTTGCCGGAGGATATCTGCGGATTCAACATCACCATTCCGCACAAGCAACATATCCTGCCGCTGTTGGCGGAGATCGACCCGGAGGCGCGGGAGGTGGGGGCGGTGAACTGTGTGCGGGTGGGGGCCGACGGCGCGTTCCGGGGTTATAATACGGATGTGTACGGTTTCGAGATGTCGTTGCGAGAGATGCTGCGGACTTTTCCGGGCGAGCTTTCGTCGCTGAAGGCACTGGTGTTGGGGACGGGAGGCGCGGCCCAGGCGGTGCATTACGTGTTGAATAAGCTCGGGATTGCTTACGTCGAAGTATCGCGGACGGCAGCGGGAGCGGCTCGGCTGGCCTATGAACAATTGACACCGGAGATCGTCGCGGAACACCGGCTGATCGTCAATACCACGCCTTTGGGGATGTACCCCAATCAGGATGCCCGGCCGGCTCTGCCTTATGAGCGTATCGGGGCGGGGCATTACCTCTACGATCTGATTTACAATCCGGCCGAGACCGCTTTTCTGCGCGAGGGACGTCGGCGCGGGGCGTGGGTGAAGTGCGGGCTGGAGATGCTGGTGCTCCAGGCGGAGCGCAGCTGGGAAATCTGGAACGAGTGACCTCGAAGGCGGGGCAGAGCCGACTGGAAACAAAATATAACGAACTCAAAATACAGACGATGAAACAGAAGACCGGCCTGGCGGCCGCTTTGCTTATGACCACACTATTGACCACCGGTTGCGGAGCCGACCGCAACGCAAAGGATGCGCAGGCGGAGAACTTCCAATGGCACATCGACCGATTCGACGACATCAACGTGCTGCGCTATCGGGTACCCGATTTCGACAGCCTCACCCCGCGGCAGAAACAGTTTATCTACTATCTCGGTCAGGCTGCGCTCTGCGGACGGGATATTCTCTACGACCAGAACTGCAAATACAACCTCCCGGTACGGCGGACGCTCGAAGCCATTTATACGACCTACGACGGCGATAAGACCGCCGACCAGTGGCTCGCTTTCGAAAAATACCTCAAAAAAGTCTGGTTCGCCAATGGCGTGCACCACCACTATTCCGGCGACAAGTTCACCCCGGAGTTCAGTGCCGAGTATTTTGACACCCTGCTTGCCGCTACGCCTGCGGATAAGTTCGGAGATATTCAGGGGACGCTGCTCGACACCGTGAAAGCCGTGATTTTCGACCCGACGCTCTATCCGAAACGGGTCGATCAGACCGCCGGCGTGGATATGATCGCCGCATCGGCCTGCAACTACTACAACGGCGTGACCCAGCAGGAGGCCGAGGCGTTCTACACCGCCCTGACCGATACCACCGACCGGCAGCCGGTCTCTTACGGGCTGAACAGCCAGCTGGTCAAGGGGGCGGACGGGAAGATTGTCGAACGGGTCTGGTCGGCCGACGGGATGTACGGGCCGGCGATCCGCGAGATCGTCAAATGGCTGGAACGGGCCGCTGCGGTGGCCGATACGCCGGAGCAGGAGGCCTATACCCGGACGCTGATCGACTACTACAAGACCGGCGACCTGAAGCGTTTCGACGACTACAACGTGGCCTGGGTGCAGGACACGAAGTCGACGGTGGACTACGTGAACGGGTTTATCGAAAACTACGGAGATCCGCTGGGGTACAAGGCTTCATGGGAGTCGACCGTGAACTTCAAGAACCTCGAAGCGACCAAGACGACGCAGATTATCAGCGACAATGCCCAGTGGTTCGAAGACCACTCGCCGATCGACCCGCAGTACCGAAAACCGCACGTCAAAGGAGTTTCGGCCAAGGTGATTACCGTGGCGATGCTGGGCGGCGACTGCTATCCCGCGACGCCGATCGGGATCAACCTGCCCAATGCGGACTGGATCCGGCGCGACCACGGTTCGAAATCGGTGACCATCGCCAACATTACGGCGGCTTACGATGCGGCTGCGGCCGGGAACGGCTTTGCCGAAGAGTTCATCCTGCGGCCCGAAGACCGTGAGTTGCGCGCGAAGTGGGGAACGGTGGGGAATAACCTGCATACCGACCTGCACGAGTGTCTGGGACACGCTTCGGGACAATTGGCAGAAGGGGTGCGGGGCGACGAGTTGAAAAACTACGGCTCGACGCTCGAAGAGGCCCGGGCGGATCTGTTCGCGCTCTACTACATGAACGATCCGAAGCTGGTCGAGCTGGGGGTGATTCCGACGCTCGACGTGGCGAAGGCCGAGTACAACAACTACATGATGAACGGTCTGATGACGCAGCTGACGCGGATCGAGCCGGGCAAGAATATCGAAGAGGCGCACATGCGTAACCGGGCGTTGATCGCCGGTTGGGTCTACGAGCGGGGCAAGGCGGATCGGGTGGTGGAGTTTGTTACCGAAGCGGGGAAAACGTATGTGGTGGTGAACGATTACGATAAGTTGCGGGAGCTGTTCGGCGAGCTGCTGCGCGAGATTCAGCGCATCAAGTCGGAGGGCGATTTCAAGGCGGGGATGGAGCTGGTCGAACGGTACGGCGTGAAGGTCGATCCGACGTTGCACGGCGAGGTGTTGAAACGGTATGCGGCGTTGAATATAGCTCCTTACTCGGGTTTTGTGAATCCGCGGTATGTGCCGGTGCTGGACGAGGCAGGAGCCATGACGGATGTCCGGATCGAGTACCCGACGGATTATGTGGATCAAATGTTGACCTACTCGTCGGAATACTCATTCCTCCCGAATCGGAATTGATCGGGGGCAATTGTTTCAGACAGGACAGCTGTAGCCATGTGTTTGCGTCAGGCGCGCGGACAAAGAATAGGGGTAGAGGCTGCCCCCTTCCGAGTGTCGGAAGGCACTGCCCGCCCGGCGTTCGAAATCGGCCATATACTGCCCGAAACCCTGAAACCAGACAGATTTCGAGAAACCATGTATATCGTAAATACCACCTTTATTGTCGAGCCCGCCGTGCATGAACGGTGGTACGACCTCTTTGTGAGGCAGTTCGTACCTTTTTTGCGCGCCGGTGGGTTCGGCAGCGACCAAACACGGATGGTTTTCACCCGAGTGCTGACCGATCACGGCGATCCGCATTACACCTACTCCTTGCAGGTCGACGTGCCCGACACGGCCGAATACCAGCGATTCATGACTGAAATGATCGGTGAATACGCCTCCATCACCGGCCCGCTGTTCGGCGAGCAAACCTTGTATTTCACCTCGTTACTCAAGAAAATAGTCCTTTGATCAGTCAAATTATAGCCAATCCGATGAAAAAGAACCGATATCTCTCGATTTTTCTGACCTCGATCGTTTTGTTGACGGTGTGCCGCACCGCCTCCGCACAGCATAAGAGCGAAATCCCGGTGCTCGCCGGAGAGCGGTGGTGGGGAGCTTATACGGCTCTCGGTGCCGCCATGCCTTTCGAGGCCGCCGACCGGAGCTATCGGTTAGGCGCGGATAACCTCCAAAACCAGTCCGCTCCGTTCCTCGTCTCCAGCCTCGGACGGTATATTTGGAGCGACGCGCCGTTCACCTTTCGGTTCGACGGGCGGAAATTCCTCATCGACTCGCCCGTCGGAGACGTTCGGGCTGTGAAAGCCGGGAAAACCTTGCGCGAAGCCGTGATTCTCGGCAAAAACGCCCGGTTCCGCTCGAACGGACAGACCCCGCCCGAACTCTTTTTCAGCCGGCCGCAATATAATACCTGGATCGAACTGCAATACGACCAGAGCCAGGAGGCCATCAAACGCTACGCGGACGACATTCTGGCCCACGGCTTTCCTGCCGGGATACTGATGGTGGACGACAACTGGCAGCGGTACTACGGCAACTTCGACTTCAAAGCCGAGCGCTTTCCCGATCCGAAAGCGATGGTCGACCGGTTGCACGCCAAAGGGTTCAACGTGATGTTGTGGATATCGCCGTTCGTGAGTCCGGACAGTCCGGAATTTCGCGAATTACAGTCCAAAGGGTTCCTTATCAAACAAAAAGGAACGAACAAAGCCGCGATCATACCGTGGTGGAACGGTTACAGCGCTTGTTACGACCTGACCAACCCGGCGGCGTTTGCTCATTTGCAGCGTCAGCTTGAACGCATGCAGCGGGAATATGGCGTGGACGGCTTCAAATTCGATGCCGGAGACACCTATTTTTACGACCCTGCCACCCAGGATTATCACGACAAGAATGCCCGGGCGGTCGATCACTTGCAGCGGTGGGGCGAACTGGGCAACCGGTTCCCGTACAACGAATATCGTGCCGCGTGGGGATTGCAGGGGTTGCCCCTCGTGCAGCGGCTCGCCGACAAGAACCACAGCTGGGAAGCTTTGCAACAACTCGTGCCCGAGATGATCAATGCGGGGATTCTGGGCTATCCCTACACCTGTCCCGACATGGTCGGAGGCGGTCAAGTGGCCGACTTCTCCGCCGAAGCGCAGGAGCGGCTGGATCAGGATCTGATCGTCCGGTCGGCCCAGCTGCATGCCCTGATGCCGATGATGCAGTTCTCGGTCGCGCCGTGGCGCGTGCTCGACGCCGAACACCTCGGCTACTGCCGCGAAGCGGCGAAACTGCACGAAAAAATGGCCCCCTACCTGCTCGAAACCGCCGCACAGGCGGCCAAGACCGGCGAACCGATGGTGCGGAGCATGGAGTACATGTATCCCAACAAAGGGTTCTGGGACTGTCGCGACCAATATATGCTCGGGGCGAAATACCTCGTGGCGCCTGTGGTGACGGCCGAAGGCAAACGCACCGTGCGTCTGCCGCGCGGAACATGGGTGGACGATCAGGGGAAACGCTTCAAAGGGCCGTTGGTGATGGAGATTTCCGTGCCGCTCGGCCGCATTCCGTATTACGAACTGAAACGGTAGAACCGCTGGTTCGGCGACTGACGGAAGGGGTGCTTGACAAAATGTCAGGCACCCCTTTTTTGGCAGGAAGTTTGCAGGATTTAACGGGCAAATCACCGGAAATAATTATAAAATCTATAAACACCATTATGACAACCAGTAATTTAACCATCAAGGCGCAGGAGCTGCTCCAACAGACCGTGAACCTCGCCGTCGCCGGCGGGCAGCAGGCTGTCGAACCGGCCCACATCCTGAGCGCCATGCTTCGCGAGGAGGACTCCATCGGCGTCTACCTGTTGGGCAAAGTGGGGGCCAATATGACCGCCCTTCGAACGGCTGTGCAGAACGATCTCTCGCGTCTGCCCAAAGTGCAGGGCGGCGAGCCCTATCTCTCCTCGGAGAGCAATCAGGTGATGCAGAGAGCCATGCAGGCTACCACGCAGTTCGGCGATAAATACGTTACGCCGGAACACATTCTGCTGGGGCTGGCCGAAGTGGGGCGACTGCTCAAGGACGCCGGCGTGACCGCCAAAGAGCTCTCCGCGGCGATTAAGGAGCTTCGCAAAGGGACGACTGTCGACAGCCAGACCAACGAACAGCAGTTCGACGCGCTGGGCAAGTATGCCATCAACCTGATCGAACAGGTGCGCAAAGGGAAACTCGACCCGGTGATCGGGCGCGACGAAGAGATCCGGCGCGTGCTCCAGATTCTGACCCGGCGCACGAAGAACAACCCGATTCTGGTCGGCGAGCCGGGGGTCGGGAAGACCGCCATCGCCGAGGGGCTGGCCCATCGGATCGTGGAGGGCGACGTACCGGAAAACCTGAAAGACAAACAGCTCTTTTCGCTCGATATGGGGGCCCTGATCGCCGGGGCCAAGTACAAAGGCGAGTTCGAAGAGCGGCTCAAAGCGGTGGTCAAAGAGGTGACCGATTCCGACGGCCAAATCATCCTCTTCATCGACGAAATCCATACCTTGGTCGGTGCTGGCGGCGGCGAGGGGGCGATGGACGCCGCCAACATCCTGAAACCGGCGTTGGCGCGGGGCGAACTGCGCTCGATCGGAGCGACGACCTTGGACGAATACCAGAAGTATTTCGAAAAGGATAAGGCGCTGGAACGGCGGTTCCAGAAGGTGATGGTCGACGAGCCGAGTGTGCCCGATGCCATTTCGATCCTCCGCGGGCTGAAGGAGCGTTACGAAAATCACCACAAGGTGCGGATCAAAGACGAGGCGATCATCGCTTCGGTCGAGCTTTCGCACCGCTATATCACCTCTCGGTTCCTGCCGGACAAGGCGATCGACCTGATCGACGAGGCGGCTGCCAAGCTCCGTACCGAGATGAACTCTGTGCCCGAAGAGATCGACGAGCTCGACCGGCGGGTGCGGCAGCTCGAAATCGAACGCGAGGCGATTCGCCGGGAGAACGACGACAAGAAGGTGGAAGAGCTGACCCAGCAGATCGAAGAGCTCAATGCGCAGCGGAACTCGCTGCGGGCCAAGTGGCAGGGCGAGCGCGACATCATCGAGGGGATTCAGAAAGAGAAAGAGGCGATCGACAACTTCAAGATGGAGGCGGCCGATGCGGAACGGCGCGGCGACTACGGTCGGGTGGCCGAGCTGCGGTACGGCAAGATTCAGGAGTCGGAGAAGGAGATCGAACGGTTGCAGGCGCAGCTGGGCGAGAACCAGAACGACAATCCGATGATCAAAGAGGAGGTCGATGCCGAGGATATCGCCGGCGTGGTATCGCGTTGGACGGGGATTCCGGTGAGTCGGATGCTGGCCAGCGAACGGGAAAAGCTCCTCTTCATGGAGGACGAGCTCCACAAACGGGTGATCGGTCAGGACGAGGCGATTCGGGCCATTTCGGATGCCGTACGGCGTTCGCGGGCCGGGTTGCAGGATCCGCACAAACCGATCGGTTCGTTTATCTTCCTCGGGACGACCGGGGTGGGGAAGACCGAGCTGGCCAAGGCGTTGGCGGAATTCCTCTTCAACGATGCCAACCTGATGACCCGTATCGATATGAGTGAATACCAGGAGCGGCACAGCGTGTCGCGGTTGATCGGGGCGCCTCCGGGATACGTGGGCTACGACGAAGGGGGACAGCTGACCGAGGCGGTGCGGCGCAAACCCTATTCGGTGGTGCTGCTCGACGAGATCGAAAAGGCTCATCCGGATGTCTTCAACATCCTGCTTCAGGTGCTGGACGACGGCCGGCTGACCGACAACAAGGGGCGGACGGTCGATTTCCGCAACACGATCATCATCATGACGTCGAACATCGGGTCGCACATCATCAATGAGCGGTTCGACGGGCTGAACGACAAGGAGATGACGGAAGAGAAACGGGACGGGATTGTCGAATCGACGAAAAACGAACTGATGGATCTGCTGAAACAGACGATCCGTCCGGAGTTTCTGAACCGGATCGACGAGATCATCATGTTCCTGCCGCTGACGCTGACCGATGTGCGTCAGATCGTGACGCTCCAGATCAACTCCCTGACGCGGATGCTGGCCCAGAGCGGCATCGAGCTGGCGGTGAGCGATCGGGCGGTGGACTGGCTGGCCGAGGACGGGTTCGATCCGCAGTTCGGGGCACGGCCCATCAAGCGGTCGTTGCAGCGGAACTTGGTGAACGAGCTGTCCAAACAGATTCTGGGCGGCAAGGTGAACAAGGAGAAACCGGTGTTGGTGGACGCTTCGGAGGCGGGCTTGACCTTCTCGAACTAAACAGCGCCGAGGTATAAGAGAAGCGGGGGTACAACTGTAACAACAGTTGCACCCCCGCTTCTTGCGTTTTTGACCGGTTCGTACTTGTCGTTCTTCCGTTTATTCCGAGAGGCAACGCAACAGAAAACCGTTGCCGCGATAGGTCGCATATGAAGGAAGCATGCCCGGTGTGCCGAACAACAAACGCCAGGCGCCCGTGCTGCCGTCGGGCACCGACGCAGACCAGACCGTACCCTCGCTGCCGACGTTACGCTGCACGCCATCCGCATGACCGCGGTAGCCCGGTGCGGGGTACCAGGCGAGCGGGGTTCCCGCGGTGCCGTCGTCCGTTACCTTGTAGAGACGACCGTTGGTGGCTTTGTAGTCTCCTGATCCATAAGATTCTCCGACAACCCCATCCGAGTAGTACGGGAAAGTCCCGTTCAAAGGCACATCCGCGTCCCGCGTAAAGTCAGACCCTATCGGTCAGTCGGACGGATGCTATCCAAGTATCTCGTGTGCCCGTTCGATCCGACGCAGGAACTCTTCCCGACCGATCAACTCCGCGATGTCGAAGAGGTTCGCCCCCGTGCTGCTTCCCACCAAAGCCAGCCGCAGGGTATTCATTACTTTACCCATCGGCAATCCCTGCTCCTCGATCCACGCGTGCGCTTTCGCTTCGAGGTTCGGAGCCGTGAAGTCTTCAACCACCTCTAACTGCCGCCGCAGGTTCTGGAGGTGTTCCGGATTGTCGTCTTTCCAGAATTTCGCCACCGCTTTCGGGTCGTACTCCTGCGGAGCCTCGAAGAAGTAGGCGGCCAGCGGCCACAGATCGCCGATGAACGTCGCCCGCTCCTTGATCAATCCCATAATGCGTTCCACTTTCGCCACCGGGATATCCCGATGACCGTGTGCCGCCAGCACGGGCAGAAAGGGCGCCGCCAGTTCCGCGTCCGACTTGTGATGGAGGTATTGCGCGTTGAACCACCGGGCCTTTTCCGGGTCGAACCGCGCTCCCGACTTGCTCACGCGTTCGAGCGAGAAGAGATCGATCAACTCCGGCATCGAGAGGATTTCCGAGTGGTCGTTCCCCGGATTCCACCCCAGCAGGGCCAGCAGGTTGACGAATGCTTCCGGGAAATAGCCGTCTTCACGATATCCCCGTGCCCCTTCGCCGCCGTCCTGCGGTTTCCATTGCAGCGGGAAGACCGGAAATCCCAACTTGTCCCCGTCCCGCTTGCTGAGTTTGCCCCCGCCGGTCGGCTTCAGCAACAGCGGCAGGTGGGCGAACCGCGGCATCCGTTCCTCCCAGCCGAATGCCCGGTAGAGCATCACGTGCAGCGGCAGCGACGGCAGCCACTCTTCGCCTCGGATCACGTGGGTGATCTCCATCAGGTAGTCGTCCACGATATTGGCCAGGTGGTAGGTGGGCAGCGCGTCGGCCGATTTGTACAGCACTTTGTCGTCCAAGGTCGAACTGTTGACCGTCACATGCCCCCGGATCATGTCGTCCATCTCGATGGTCTCTCCCTCCGGCATTTTGAACCGGATCGTCCACTGGTCGCCCCGCGCGATACGTGCCTTTACCGCCTCCTCAGGCAGGGCGATCGAGGTGGCTAATTTCGTCCGGACGGCATGATTGTAGGCGAAGGTCTCGCCCCGTTCTTCGTACTCTTTCCGAATGGCTTCCAGCTCTTCCGGGGTGTCGAAGGCATAGTAGGCCCACCCGTCTTTGACTAACTGTTCGGCGTATTGGAGGTAGATTTCGCGCCGTTCGCTCTGCCGGTAGGGGGCGTGCGGCCCGCCGACGCTCACTCCTTCGTCGATCTCGATGCCGCACCATTTCAGTGATTCGATGATGTATGCTTCGGCGCCGGGCACGAACCGATGAGAGTCGGTATCTTCGATCCGCAACAAAAAAGAGCCGCCGTGCTGACGGGCGAAAAGGTAGTTGTACAAGGCGGTGCGCACGCCGCCCATATGCAATGGCCCGGTGGGGCTGGGGGCGAAACGAACTCGCACTGGTCTGTCGTTCATAGCTGGATTTTTCTTTTTTCGACTCACGAAAATACAAACTTTATTCCATTTCCGGGGAACGAAATGCTGCCGAAAAATCATTACATTTGTCAATATAGCGATTGCTTATCGTGCGTAGTTCTTTGTGTAGGAGGGTACTGTTCTCTTTAACTTCGCTCCGCTCGTTTTCCTCCTCGCCAGCTCGGCAATTTGCAAACTGCGTTTGCATTGCTCTCGCTGGCTGCGTCGGTTGTGAACAAAAAGAACAAAAAAACTTTAGAGCGCATCCCTGCGGGATGCTCTGACCGTGTCTACCCGATTGGTTGGGCTGGGTTTTCTCGGCGGGGCGCTATAATGCGAGTATTACCCCAATGCGCCCGCGCCGGAAAACCACAGCCTAACGAACAAGGCGGAGAGAACCCGAGGTCGTCCCACCGGGACGACCTCTGCAAAAGTTCTTTGGGTACCTTTCTTGAAAGAAAGGTACGGTTCCGTCCAGCTCAAAAAATGTGGGCGAAAAAGGAATTGTTTTACGAAAAAGGAATGTCAGGTCACCTTCGGTATTGGCAGCATATTGTCAATAAAATCCCTAAGCTGTTGTTTTTGCTCGTCGTGCTTTATGCCCTGAGCGAGAACCGGGACGCCGTGTTCGGTCGTCAGGAGAGGGAAGTGGTGGCCCCTGAGGCTCCGACCCGTTTCGACTCGACCCTTGTCGCCCGGTTTTTCGAACACCCCGTTGCATTGACCACCGACGACTCGGTGATGTACGAAGTGCGAACAGCCGAAGAGCCCCATGCCTTGTCCGGCTACCTGATCGCCGGGCGGCAGGAGCATAATATGACTCGGGGATTCGGCGGGCCGGTCTCTGTGGTGATTTTTTTGGACAGAGAGATGATTATCCGGGGCGTGAGGATGTTGCCTAATAACGAGACCCCGCGTTTCGTGCGGCGGCTGGCCGAAGCCCGGTTCTTGGAGCAGTGGAACGGGCGCCATCTGTATGATCGGATTCCCGACGTAGACGCTTTGTCGGGGGCTACCCATACCTCGCAGGCCGTGATTGCCGATGTGAATAAGACCCTGGCCGCGTTGCTCCGGCGGGAACCGAAAAACCGGTCTTGGGACTTCGTAACCAACTATTTGGGCGAGTTTGCCGTGCTGTTCGTGACCATCATGTCGCTGGCCTGCTTTCTGTCGCCCGAGACGACGCGGAAAATCAGAATCCCGTTGCTGGTGCTTTCGGTGGCCGTGCTGGGGATTTGGCAGGGAGCTTTCGTGTCGTTGAGCTTGTTGTACAACTGGCTGCTTTTCGACGCCTCTTCCATTGCGCGGTTCGGGATGCTCGCGGTCGTGCTGACGGCGGTATTGATACCGCTGTTTACCAACCGGGATTTTTATTGCGCCTATCTGTGTCCTTTCGGCGCGGCGCAGGAGTTGGCGGGAAAGCTTTGGCCCGGGAAACGACCGATTCCGAAACCGGTCTTGAAGGGAGCGCGGTGGGGCCGACGTTTGCTGTTGGCGGCTATCGTCGGATTGTTGATCCTCCGACCGCGGTTCGAACTGGCCGATATCGAGCCGTTCACGGCTTTTTTGATCCGAGCGGCGGCTACTTCGTCGATCGTATTGGCTGGGATCGGACTCGGCGCGTCGCTCTTTTTCTATCGGCCGTGGTGTCGGATCGTCTGTCCGACGGGCGAGCTGCTCGCTATTCTGCGCCGTCGGCTGCGGTATCCGAAGCTCCGAGAGCGGCGGAGAGACGATGAATCGGAGGGTCGAACCGCATAAGGCGGTACTCGCCTTCGGGAGAGAGTACTATGGCAAAGAGGGTATTCGACGCCGCATCGTAAGCGGTTCGCACGAAATTCGCATCGGTTTTATAAACCCTCTCCAGTGTCCCGTTCCAATTGAAAAGGGCCAGATAATCCATCTTCCGGAAATCTTTCGTTCCGTTGTAGGTGGCATAGACGCGCTCGTTCGACGCACAGAGCGGCCCGAATCCGAACGTAATCACCTCGAAATCGGTCGGGTTTCCCCATTTGTCGTACGGAAATTCCGGTTCGACAAAATATTCGATATGCCGTTGCCGGATGCTGTCGTCGTCCACGTCGAACAGCTCCAGAATCGCGCCGAAATAGAGTCCCGATGCCAATCGTTTGCCGTCGGGCGAAAGGGCAGCCGAGCTGTTGCGCCAGGCCGATTTCATCAGAATCGTATCCGTCGCCTCCGGAAACCGATCGTACATGTGCGTTACTTTCCCCTCCCGAGTAAACGGTTGGCATGCTGGGTTGGGAAGATATATGCCCTTAAAAAACCTGCCATCCCGTCGGTCGTGGCAAAAATTTCGTCGGCAAAAAACGGTACATCGAGCACGAATTCTTCCATCGGAGTCCGATTTTCGGCCAGCAAGGAATCGAGGCGCCACCGAATCATTTTTTTGACTTGTGCATCGTAAATCCAAAGGAAAGGGTGGTCGAATCCCGATCGGGTACGATGGCATTCGGTGCGATCGCTTCGCCGGGCCCTTTTCCGAGGGGGCAGAAATCGACGATCCGTTCGCCTCTTTTCGTATACAGATGCCCCTGATTCTTACAGGTGTCGAGATAAATCACGGCGAGGTAATCCCCGACGATTTGCAGGTTCGTGACAAGTGACGTGAGTATCGAGTCCTCCAATACGACACCTTCCAACGGAGTCGCCTGCTCCACAGCCAGCGGACGATAATTCGTCCGCTGGCCGCAACCGAAGCATGTACACAGCGCAAAAAGAATCGGCAATAATGCTGTATGGAAAATGTTATATAACTTAATTATCATTTATCGAGGCTGTAATTTTTACGCAAATCTGATAAGTCGAGAAAAACCAATTCGTAGAGTCCCTCTTCGGTTAAACTTAGTGCATATAGTCGATCTTTTGTTTGGTCGTAAGCCAAAGTTTTTAAGTCTCGATTGGCTTGCAGTAAAATTTGCGGTTGTCCATCCCAATCGTAAATACAAATGGAACGACTTCGCCAAATACGGTCAGGGTCTTCAAATAATGTTTGCAATTTTTGCCCACTATATAAAGCATAGATATACGATCCATCAGTTGTTACAGCGGGGTAACCGACAACGGTATTCTGCTCGAATGTCGGATAGTCGATGCCCGAATTCGAATGTACTTGAAATTTAGGTAATTGATATAATGTTCCGGCTATAATTTTGCAACTGTCCGGTTTGCATTCAAGTATTTGATAACCAATTCCGTAAAATGAGAACCACGCATAACGTTCTTGTTTTGTCGAAAGAGCATTTGTAACGGATAAACCTTGCAATAGACCTGATCCTATAGGTATGGATAGACCATATTCCTGATAATCGCCGAATCGATAATCAATTGTGCCGCAAGTATCGGCTTGTACATATCGACTGCTATCCGTTGCACAACCCCAGATTTTATTTGCAGTTAAGAATGAAAATGTTTTAATGCCTTCAAGAATCGTACTGATATGATTTAATATGGGGAGCTCATTCTGTAAGGTATAAAAGAAAATGCGGTTTTGATAATTGTCGAAGACATAGAATGCTTCTTTTTCTGCTGCTGGATAATATCCGATTTGGTGAACATTCATGCACTCGTTTGCTGCTTTTCCATGTGGGAGTAAACGTGTACATCTCTTCGTTTCTGGATCATAATGTAATAGCAATTGTTCTGCTCTTGGTTCGATGAAAATCAGATGGCCTCCCACGGTATGTAAAAAATCAGGATTTCCCAATGAATCGGTTGATAATCCCGTGTCTCTAATCCATTCTGTGGGTAAGTGAGTCTTAAAAGTAGCTAAGGGATCGTCGTTGGGACACGAAGGTGTGCATCCCCATAAAAAAAAGGCTAAGTAGAGTAAGGAGAATTGAACTTTCATAGTTGAGGGTTTAAATAAAGAGAGAGCAGAATGGTATTTTATTCCGCTCTCTCGATTGTTTGTTCGTTAATTATAAATTTACTTCAACTGCGGGAGCCTTGCTTTTTGTTCCTCCGGGTAAAGTACAATCGCCCCATATTCCTAAGCATGTTGCCACGCTGGGTTGAATATCTTTCCCAACGGCCATAGCTTCGATATTGGCAAGAGTTAGTTCGGAAACGGGTTCTTTCGGCTGTGCCATCAGATAATTGGCTACGGCAACTCCGGTTACTAATAATGCACCGCCGATGGTCAGAAAAAGTTTTACTTTTTCATGGTTGAAAGGTTTTTGTTAATACAAAGAGCACATAGACTCTTTACAAGGATAAATATTGTAAATAAAAAATCGAATGGGTAGCATTAAAAGATAATCTTTTATTCTCTTTTGCTGGAAAATATGCAGGCCGACGATTTTCGCCGGCCTGCATATAAAAGAGTCGAGGCAATCCCTCTTTGAAAAGAAGCGCTACGAAAGCTTCCGAGCCACTTCCACCTGCTCGTACCCTTCGATAATATCCCCCACCTTGATGTCGTTGTAGTTCTCGATGTTCAAACCGCACTCCATGTTCGGCCCGACCTCCTTGACATCGTCCTTGAACCGCTTGAGCGAACCCAGTTTGCCGGTGTAGACCACGATCCCGTCGCGAATCACCCGTATCAAGGTATTCCGCGTAATCTTTCCTTCCCGCACCAGACACCCTGCGACAGTCCCCACTTTCGTAATCTTGAAGACTTCCATGACTTCCACCGAGCAGACGATCTCTTCTCGGGTCTCCGGCGCCAGCATCCCCTCGATCGCATCTTTGATCTCGTTGATGGCGTCGTAGATGATGGAGTAGAGGCGAATCTCGATCTCTTCCTTCTCGGCCAGCTTCCGTGCCGATGCCGAAGGACGCACCTGGAACCCGATAATCACGGCGTTCGAAGCCGCAGCCAGCAAAATATCGCTCTCCGAAATCGGCCCCACAGCCTTGTGGATCACGTTCACCTGGACCTCCTCGGTCGAAAGTTTCACCAACGAGTCGGTCAGCGCCTCGATCGAGCCGTCCACGTCCCCCTTGATAATGACGTTCAACTCCTTGAAGTTCCCCACCGCAATGCGTCGTCCGATCTCGTCCAGCGTAATATGCTTCTGTGTCCTGAGGCCCTGCATCCGCTGCAACTGTTCACGTTTGTTAGCGATCTCGCGCGCAGCTTTGTCGTCTTCCATGACGTTGAAGTTGTCGCCCGCCTGCGGCGCGCCGTTGAGACCCAACACTAAGACCGGTGTCGCCGGCCCCGCTTCGGTCACTTTCTGTCCCCGTTCGTTGAACATGGCTTTGACCCTCCCCGAGTATGTCCCCGAGAGCATCACATCGCCGATGCGCAGCGTTCCGGAGCTCACCAGTACGGTCGCGACGTATCCCCGCCCCTTATCGAGCGACGATTCGACGACCGTCCCCGATGCCCGTCGGTTGGGATTGGCTTTCAGGTCGAGCAGTTCCGCCTCCAGCAAGACCTTTTCCAACAATTTGTCGACATTGATCCCTTTCTTTGCCGCCACGTCCTGAGACTGGTATTTCCCGCCCCACTCTTCGACGAGGTAGTTCATGTTGGCCAGCTCTTCCTTGATCTTTTCCGGATTGGCGTTCGGTTTGTCGATCTTGTTGATGGCAAATACGATAGGCACCCCTGCCGCCTGCGCGTGGTTGATCGCTTCGATCGTCTGCGGCATGACGCTGTCGTCCGCGGCGATGATAATGATGGCCACGTCCGTCACCTTCGCCCCCCGGGCACGCATCGCGGTAAACGCCTCGTGCCCCGGCGTATCGAGGAAGGTGATCCGCCGTCCATCCTCCATCTTCACACTATATGCCCCGATATGCTGGGTAATCCCCCCCGCTTCGCCCTCGATCACGTTGGTTTTCCGGATGTAGTCCAAAAGCGACGTCTTCCCGTGGTCGACGTGCCCCATGACCGTGACGATCGGCGGCCGCGGCAGCAAGTCTTCCGGTTTATCTTCCTCTTCGACAATGGCTTCCTGGATATCCACCGTCACGAATTCGACCTTGTAGCCGAACTCTTCGGCCACGATCACCAAAGCCTCGGCATCCAGCCGCTGGTTGATCGAGACCATCAGCCCGAGGTTCATACAAGCGGTGATGACATCCGTCACCGAAACGTCCATCATCGTCGCCAGCTCGCTCACGGTCACGAATTCCGTCACCTTGAGGATCGATTTTTCGCGTTCCTGCTGCTCCATCTCTTCGGCCATCCGTCCGTGGATCGCCTCGCGCTTATCGCGCCGATACTTCGCACTCTTGCTCCCCTTGCCTTTGCTGGTGAGCCGCGCCAAGGTCTCTTTGATCTGCTTCTGTACGTCTTCGTCGCTCACCTCCTGCCGCACTACAGGCTTGCCGCCCCGGCCTTTCCGCCCGCCGCCGGCATTCGCATTCCCGCCGAACCGTCCGCCGGCATTATTCCCTCCACGACCACCGTTGGCTCCCTGTCCATGCACCGTCGCCGGACGCGAAGTCCCCGGGGTATTCGCCACGTCGACTTTCCCTTTCTTGATCCGGTTGCGTTTCCCGCCGCGTCCCCGCTCATAGGTGGTCGGCAGTTCGATCTTTCCGACGATCTTCGGCCCGGCCAGACGATTGGCATCGTCATTGGCGCGGAATACTTCCGGCTCTTTCTTCTCTTCGTTCGTCGTGGGTTTTACGTCAGGTGTCGATGCGACCGGTGTCTCGACCTGTGTTTGTACCGGTTTCGGCTCCGGTGAAACCGGAGCGGCCGGCGTCTTCGCCGCCTCCGCCTTAACAACGGGCACCGGTTCCGGCTCCGGCTGTTTCACTGCCGGTTTTTCAACCGCAGCAGTCGTCGCCGATTCGTTTTTCGCCGGTGCCGCCGCTTTTTTCTTCGGCCCGCTCAGGTCGAGTTTTCCGACCACTTTCGGCCCGCTCAAAGTCTCGACCGGCGTGGCGAAGACCGTAGCTCCCGTGTTTTTCTTCTTGGTCTCCGCGCCGACAGATTCGTCTCCCGCTGCGGCAGTCGTGTCGGGCGCAGCATTGTCGTGCAGCGATACGCTCTCGCGCACGGGTTTGATTTTCTCGCGAATGTCGATTTTCTGCACGCTCTTCCCTCCGAACTCGTTCCGCACGAGTTCGACGGCTTTCGGATCGAGAATGGTGCTGGGCCCGTGTTCCACCTTGAATCCTTTCTTTTCCAAAAATTCCACGATGGTTCCCTGCCCCACGTTATACTCGCGTGCGACGCCGCTCAATCTGACTTTTGTCTGTTTCTCTGCTGCCATGTATCTGTCTTTCCTCTTTTTGATGTGCACCGGCTTGTCGGCCCGGCTGCCTTAAAATTCGTTTTCTGTCCGTCCGCCTCGGTGCGTGCGAAATCCCGCTCGACTCGAAGAAGGGGAGGGGATTACTCGAATTCGCTCCGCAAAATCCGGAGTACTTCCTGAATGGTCTCCATTTCGAGGTCGGTTCGCTTGGCCAGGTCTTCCGCGTTCTGTGCCAGCACCCGTTTAGCGGTGTCAAGGCCGATCTTCTTGAACTGGTCGATGATCCAGGGTTCGATTTCGTCGGTGAATTCGGCCAGGTCGACGTCTTCTTCATCCTCCTCGCTGGTTTCGCGATAGACGTCGATGTCGTATCCTGTCAGCATGCTGGCCAACCGGATATTCAGACCGCCTTTCCCGATAGCGAGCGAAATTTCGCTCGGTTTGAGGTGTACTTCCGCCGTCTTGGTCTCCTCGTTGATGTCGATCGAGAGCACTTTCGCCGGATTCAGCGCGCGCTGGATCATCAGGCTCGGATTAGCGGTGTAGCTCACCACGTCGATGTTCTCGTTCCGCAACTCTTTGACGATCCCGTAGATTCTCGATCCCTTGACCCCCACGCAAGCGCCCACCGGGTCGATCCGTTCGTCATACGATTCCACCGCCACCTTGGCCCGCTCGCCCGGAATCCGCACGATTTTCTTGATGGTGATCAAACCGTCAAAGATTTCCGGCACTTCGAGCTCGAACAACCGTTCGAGGAACTCCGGTGCCGTCCGCGACAGAATGATCTTCGGGCTGTTATTGATCATCTCGACTTTCGAGACAATGGCCCGAATCGTATCCCCTTTGCGGAAGAAGTCGCTCGGGATCTGTTCCGTCTTGGGCAGCAACAGTTCGTTGTCTTCGTCATCGAGCACCAGGATTTCGCGTTTCCAAACCTGATACACCTCGCCGGTAATGATCTCGCCCACCCGCTCCGTATATTTCTGGAACAAATTGGCTTTTTCCAAATCTGTAATCCGCGAAGCGAGGTTCTGCCGAATCGCGAGGACGCTGCGCCGTCCGAAGTCCGAGAATTTGACTTCGGTAGCCACCTCTTCCCCCACTTCATACGTCGGGTCGATCTTCCGGGCATCGGTCAGGCTGATCTGGGTGTTTTCGTCCAGCACGTCGCCGTCTTCCATCACCAGCCGATTCCGCCAGATTTCGAAGTCGCCGCTTTCGGTGTTGATGATGATGTCGAAGTTTTCGTCCGATCCGTAGGTCTTGACCAGCATGTTCCGGAAGACGTCTTCCAGCACGCTCACCATGGTGGCGCGGTCGATATTCTTGAGTTCCTTGAATTCGGCGAATGTGTTAATCAGATTTATCGTTTCCATCGCTCTTTTCTGCGTCCGCGCCGCGGTTCGGCGGGATATTTAGGTTGTTTTTGAATGCTTGATCGTTATTTGAAGTCGAAGTGCTCGCTCACGGCTTTCGTATCTGCCAATCGGATCTGTTCGCGGTGTTCGACGTCGGTTTTCCGTTTCTTCCCCGGCACGAGCTCTTTCACGGTATAAGCCACTTCGATCGCCGACGGAGCATCCGCCCCATCATCCGAGGAGTCGTAGCCGATGCCGCACAAAACCGCGCCCGTCAGTTTTTTCCCGTCTTTGAAAAGCACATCCACGCGCGGCAAATCGCCTCCATCCTTTAAAGATGCCTGCCGGATGAGTTTCTGGTATTGCCGTCCCAGTTTCAGCGGCTGTCCCAGCCCTGCCGACATGACGGTGAGCTGGCAGTCCCATCCTTCGCCGTATTCCGCCTCCAGCCGGGCCGTCACCTCCCGGTTCAGTAACGCGCAGTCGTCGATCCCGACCCCCCGCATCCGTCCCTCGTCATCCGCCCCGTCGCAATCCATCGTCACGGTGATTTCGTCGATCCCTCCCGCACTGTTCTCCCGGCACGCGAGTTCGACGATGAAAAATCCCCGCTCTCCCCAAGCAGAACCCTCTCCCTCGATGGTCGAGCGAATCAGTTCCCGTATAGCTGTCCTGGTATCCGTCATTTTCGTTTCGTCCCGCATAATAAACAGAAAACGGAGGTCAAACACCCCCGTTTCCGAAATCTCACCTACGAGCAAAACGCTCGTAACGATGCAAATGTAAGCAATATTATGCGTTCAAACAAATTAAGTCGGCAAAAAAGCTACTCTTCGTCCTGATCTTTCATCCGCGGCTGGTACGGTTTGATAACGCCCCGCTTCGACCCCGCAAAGAAATTCAGCATCTCTTTCCGCGCCTCCGAATCGGGCAGCTGCTCTTCCAGCAACCCGCACGCTTTTCCATACGAATACCCGTTCTGGAACATGATCCGGCAGATGTTCATAATCTCCTCGATCTGTCCGGCGTCGAATCCCCGCCGCCGCAGTCCGATGGTGTTCACCCCCACGTACGACGCCGGATAGTGTGCTGCTTTGATGAACGGCGGAATGTCCTTGCCGACCATCGTCCCGCCGCTGGTCATGGCGTGTTTCCCGACGCGGCAGAACTGGTGGATGGCCGTATGTCCTCCGAGAATGACCCAGTCGTCCAGCTCGACCTCCCCGGCCAGCGAAACGTTGTTGGCCAGAATGCAGTGGTCGCCCACCACACAGTCGTGTCCCACATGCGCATAGGCCATGATCAGCGTGTCGCTCCCCACGATCGTCGTATTCTTCGCCGCCGTTCCCCGGTTGACCGTGGCGCATTCGCGGATCATCGTCCGGTCGCCGATGACGGCCGTAGTCTCCTCTCCCCTGAACTTCAGGTCCTGCGGAATGCCGGCAATCACCGCTCCGCTGAATATCTTGCAGTCGCGGCCGATCACCGCTCCGTCGTTGATTACGGCGTTCGGCCCGATCCACGTGCCGTCTCCGACGGTCACCTTGCCGGCGATGTAGGCAAAAGGCTCTACAGTCACATTTGCGCCCAGTTTCGCGTCCGGATGGACATAGGCCAGAGGATGTATCATAAGGTGTAAAGAAAGAGTGTCCGATTATTTGTTTTTGGTCACGAGCGCCATGAGTTGCGCCTCGGTCGCCAGCGACCCCCGCACGTATGCCCGTGCGTCCATCTTGACGATCCCGCGCCGGATCGGCTCCGAGAGCCGCAGCTCGAACTGGAGCGTATCCCCCGGCACCACTTTTTGCCGGTATTTCACTCCGTCGATCGTCATGAAGTAGGTCGAGTAATTTTCCGGATCCGGCACGGTGCTCAAGGCCAGAATCCCGCCGCACTGGGCCATCGCTTCGACGATCAAAACCCCCGGCATCACCGGTTCGTCCGGGAAGTGCCCTACGAAGAATGGCTCGTTCATCGTCACGTTCTTGATCCCCACCACCGACTCTTCGGTGATGTGGATGATTTTGTCCACCAACAGGAACGGCGGCCGGTGCGGCAACATCGCTTTGATCTGATTGATGTCGTACAGCGGTTCGATGTTCGGGTTGTATTTGAAGGTCGGTTTATCTGCGTCGCGTTTGATGTGTTTCCGCAGCAGTTTGGCGAACTCCGTATTGGCTTTGTGTCCCGGCCGCGTGGCGAAAATCCGCCCCTTGAGCCTGATCCCCACCAATGCCAGGTCGCCCAGCAGATCCAGCAGTTTGTGACGGGCGATTTCGTTGTCGAAGTGCAGGTCGAGGTTGTTGAGATACCCCTGCCGATCCGCCGAAATCCCCTCGCGTCCGAACAGTTTGCCGATCTGCGCCGCCTTGTCCGCCGAAACGGGTTGTTCGACGATGACGATGGCGTTGTCCAAGTCCCCTCCGCGAATCAGATTGTTCTGAATCAGCGGTTCGATTTCGTGCAGGAAAACGAATGTCCGGCTCGGCGCTACCACTTCCGCAAAGTCTTCGTTTTCAGCAAACACGGCGTATTGCTGTCCCACCACTTTGGAGCCGAAATCGACGTTCACCACCGCCGAAAATGTATCGTCCGGGTAAGCGATAATCTCTGTCGTATTATTCTCTCCGGAGCTGAGGACGGTTTTTTCCGAAATTTCGTAGTATTTCCGGTTCTGTGCCTGTTCCACGATCCCCGCCTGGCGAATGAGTTTCACCCACGGCATCGCCGAACCGTCTGCGATCGGCACCTCGCCGCCGTCCACCTCCACCAGGGCGTTGTCCACGCCGCATCCCCACAAAGCCGCCATCAGGTGTTCGACCGTCGAAACGGTCGCCTCGCCCTTCTTCAACACCGTGCTGCGCGAAGTCTGGGCCACGTTTTCCGCCACCGCGTCGATCGCCGGCCGCCCGTCGAGGTCCGTCCGGCAGAATTTGATTCCGTGTCCTTCCGCCGCCGGCAGTATCGTCAGGTTTACGGTCGCGCCCGTATGCAATCCTTTGCCGGAGAAAGAGCAGGCTCCCGCGAGCGTTTGTTGTTTTTCCGTCATCGTTTTCGGTTCGTTTATTGCGGGCAAAGATAGAAAAATTCTCGTATATTCTACTTGTCGGTCTGTCGTTCGCCCGGCGGTTCGCCGCTTTGTCGAAAATGATTAACTTTGTCGTTCAAATGGCTACACCTCCAAACAGACACCCGGCCGATCGGGCCGGTCGCACTGCGCGCGCGACGGCTCCGCAGCGCTCTTCTCAGGCGACGAAACGGGGGCCGGGAACGGTTCCTCCCGCTCCGCCGCGTCGGGTTCCGCCCGGCGGCGGACGGCGCGAGCGGATGGCGCTGCCGTTCGATCCGCGTCGGCGCAGGACGGATGCGGGCGAATGGGTCTATCGTCACCGGGTCGGACTGCTGGTGACGGTGGTGCTCTATCTGATTGCGGCCATCCTGTTCGTCTCCTATAAAATCATCGTGCTCGAAAATCCGACGACTACGATGTATATCGACCTGGTCGATCCGAACGAGCCGGAGGAACCGAAACCGGAATTGGAAGAGCCGAAACCGGAGCCGATTCGTCGGTTGGAGGCGAATTACGAACCGGTTTCGAATCGCATATCGGATCAGAATGCGAAGATGGACGCTTCGTTGCGGGATGACCGGGGGACGCGGGTGGATCAGTTGATGGAGGAGGCGGAGCGGGTGCAGCGGGAGTTGGAGGCGGGTCAGCAGGCTTTCCGGTCGGGGATGGACGAGTTGGCCGAGATGTCGAAACGGAGCCGGATGCCGAAATCGTCTTCGTCGCAGGTCAAGCTGGAGGGCGGGTCTGAACGGAAGACGGTGAAGGTGCAGGGGAATGTGACGGTGTCGTATAATTTGGCGGGTCGGTATGCGACTTATCTGCATGTGCCAGCTTATCAGTGTCGCGAAGGGGGGACGGTGGTGGTCGGGATTACGGTGAACCGGGAGGGCGAGGTGACGAGTGCTGCGGTGGAGCAGGCTTCGCCGGGAGATTGCATCGCGGAACGGGCGGTGCAGGCGGCTCGGGCATCGCGATTCAATGCGGATGCCAGTGCGGCGGATCGACAGCGGGGGACGATTACTTATGTCTTCGTCGCGCAGTAGATTGGGTTGTGGCCGGGCCGAGATTGCTTGTCCTGCGGCGGGTCTGCGGTTTTGTAGGGTAGATCCGGCCAGCGCATCCCTTCAGGGATGCGCTCTAAAGTTTTTCTGGTTTTCGCTAACTGCGCTGCGCTTGTTTTCCTCCTTGCCGCTTACCATCCGTAAATGGCCTCAGAATTCGCTGGCAGCGTCGGCGCGCGAAAAGAGAATAGGGTAGAGGCTGCCAATTGTTAGGGTAGCTCCAGCCCCTTGCCTCCCGCGGGCCCGCGGCGTTTATTCCGAGAGGCACCGCAACTGAAAACCGTGGCCGCGGCTGTCGGAGTAATTCGGGTTTAGATACTGTGCGTGAAAACTTAGATGCAGGCCGTTAGGGTTATTGATCCCGGACGCCCAACTGAAACCATTGTTGCATACTCCGCCAGTTATACCTTCCCAGCCAGCCCGCCCGAAATCGCGGTAGCCCGGGGCGGTGCCGAATAGTATTCGAATTGCGAATCTAAAAGAAAATAGGCCTAAGCCCGGGTTCTAAGTCCCCAATCGGTTCCGTCGAAAGCCCTCAGCCCCGTTTATTCCGAGAGGCAACGCAACTGAAAAGCGTAGTCGCGATAACCCTTATTGCAAGGCCGGAGCCATGTCGTGTGGAAATTCAAATGCGCGCCTTGCGTCTCATCGGGCGCCGAAGACCAACTGTAGCCCCCGTAAGCGACATAACGCAGTCGGCCCATCTCTTTCTCATTGCCTGAAGCGCGGAAGCCCGGGGCGCGGACGAACCTCCGGAGCCCGCCCGCTCATTCCGACATAATCCCAAAATACGATTTTATACTTATCCTCCCTTCGGACTCCCGAACAGAAAAAAGCGTACCTTTGACGCGATTTTTTATCCGTCTCATTCTAAAATCGACATACAGTGGATATTTTCGAACGAATCAAAAAGGATGCGGGTGGGCCCATCGGCCAGTACCAGAAACTGAGCCACGGCTACTACTCTTTCCCGAAACTCGAAGGGCCCATCGGCCCGCGGATGGTCTTCCGCGGCAAGATGATGCTCAACTGGAGCCTCAACAACTACCTCGGGCTGGCCAACCACCCCGAAGTGATGGCCGCCGACGCCGAAGCCGCACGCGAATTCGGGATGGCCGCTCCGATGGGCGCCCGGATGATGAGCGGGCAGACCAAATACCACGAAGAACTCGAACGGCGGCTGGCCGCTTTCGTCGGCAAACCCGACGCCTTCCTGCTCAACTTCGGTTACCAGGGAATGGTCTCGATCATCGACTGTCTGGCTACGGCTAAGGACGTGATCGTTTACGACTCCGAAGCGCACGCCTGTATTATCGACGGCCTCCTGATTCACAAGGCAAAGGGCGGAAAGCGGTTCGTGTACCACCATAACGACATGGAAAAGTGCCGGTTGATGCTCGGTCGGGCGACCAAACTGGCGCAACAGCAGGGCGGCGGCGTGCTGCTGATTACCGAAGGCGTTTTCGGGATGAAAGGCGACCTGGGCAAACTGGACGAGATCGTCGCCATGAAGAAAGATTTCGACTTCCGGATTCTGGTCGACGATGCGCACGGGTTGGGAACCATGGGGAAAACCGGAGCCGGGACGCCGGAACACTTCGGCGTGTCGGATCAGATCGACGTCCACTTCGGTACCTTCGCCAAATCGTTTGCCGGCATCGGAGCTTTCGTGGCGTCGGATCCGGATATCGTCAATTTCCTGCGCTACAACATGCGGTCGCAGCTCTACGCCAAATCGCTGCCGATGCCGATGGTCAAGGGGGCGATGAAACGTCTCGACCTGATTCAGGAGCATCCGGAATACCGCGAAAAACTGTGGACCATCGTGCGGGCGTTGCAGAAAGGATTCGTAGACGCCGGGTTCGATATCGGGGTGACGCAGTCGCCGGTGACGCCGGTCTATATGAAGGGCGGTGTAGAGGATGCCACTAATATCGTGGTGGACTTGCGCGAAAACCACAACCTCTTCTGCTCGGTGGTGGTCTATCCGGTGATTCCGAAGGGCGAAATTATTCTCCGTATCATTCCGACGGCGGTGCACACGCTGGAGGATGTGGAATATACGCTGAATGCCTTCAAAGCTTGCCGCAGCAAGTTGGAATCGGGCGAATACCACAAACCGATTCAGAATATGGCGGATCCGATGTAATTCGGAAGATGCGAGTCTGGCGACAGACTGCCATAAAAATAGAGAAGTCCTTCCTTGCGATCGTATCGTGGGGAAGGACTTCTCTTTATGGGGGATAGGATAGAACCGGCTCTGTTATTTCTTGTAATAGCGATCCAACAGCTCGTGGGCCGCCGCGAACGAACTGATCCGGTCTTCCAAAACCCGTTGCTCGTACTCGCCCAGCAACGGCTCGATGGCCGGAGACTTATAGAAATGATCCCGCAGCTCCGCGTCGATCGTCTCGTACATCCAATATTTTGCCTGCCGGCTCCGGTTCCGGTCGAAATAGCCGTTGGCCCGGGTGAACTTCAGGTAATCTTCGATTCCGCTCCACAGCTCCGTCACCCCACGCCCTTCGGTCGAAGAGAGGGTGTAGACCCGCGGCTTCCAGCCCGATTCCGGCATCGGGAACAGCGACAGGGCGTTCTGGAACTGACGCCGTGCCAACTCGGCCCGTTGCACATTGTCGCCGTCCGCTTTGTTGATCGCCACCAGGTCGGCCATCTCCATAATGCCCCGCTTGATGCCCTGCAATTCGTCCCCCGCTCCCGAAATCTGGATCAGCAGAAAGAGGTCTACCATCGAGTGCACGGCCGTTTCCGACTGTCCGACCCCGACCGTTTCGATGAAAATCACATCGAACCCCGCCGCTTCGCACAGAATCACGCTCTCCCGCGTCTTCCGCGCCACCCCGCCCAGCGACCCCGCCGACGGCGACGGACGAATGAACGCCGACGGATTGTGCACCAGCGTCTCCATCCGCGTCTTGTCCCCCAGCACCGACCCTTTCGTCCGTTCCGAACTCGGATCGATCGCCAGCACGGCCAGCTTGTGTCCCAGTCCCGTCACCCGACCGCCCATTGCTTCGATAAAGGTCGACTTTCCGGCGCCCGGCACCCCCGTAATGCCGATCCGCACCGACCGCCCCGAATGAGGCAGGCACCGCTCGATAATCTCCTGCGCCAATACATGATGCTCCGGCAACAGGCTCTCGGTCAGCGTGATCGCCTGGCTGAGTAGCGTCGTATTGCCCGCCAGAATCCCCTCCACGTATTCATCCGCCGACAGCCGATGCCGCCGGGGCCGCTTGTAATGCGGATTGACCGCAGGCGGCTGCTCGATGCCCGATGCCACCGCCAGCGCGCTGTCGCTGAAAGTCTCTTTATGGTGTTCTTCGTAATGCTCCACGTTCGGTTCGATTTAGATAACAACAAAGTTAAAAATAATTTGACACGGTGGAGGCTGCCGGTTATTTGGGGTATCTTTCGGGTAGAAGCGGTTGGTTCTTGGGGTAGAGGTAGGGTAGACCCGGCCAGTATTCGAGTGCCGAGCGGCACCGTTTATTCCGAGAGGCAACGCAACAGAAAACCGTAGCCACGGTAATTCGCGTTGCTGGGATAGAGCCATGATACGTGGAAATTCAAGTTCATGCCTTGGGTGCCACTGGGCACCGATGCAGACCAGACCGTACCCTCGCCGCCGACGTTTCTTGCTATGCCCTCCCAGTCCGTGCGGCCGTAGTCGCGGTAGCCCGGGGCGGGGGTCTCCCGGCCCTCGGTTCGTCGAAGGTGAAAAATGCCGTTCGGCGGGCGCGCCCTACGTTCCAAAAAAGTTTATTACCTTTGCGAATTAACGGATACGACCACCCCATCTTTCCTATGAGATACCTGAGGATCACCCTTCTGCTCCTGACAGCCGTTGCTGCGCTGGCTTCGTGCAGCCAGATGAACAGACTGCTCAAGAGCAAGGATACCGAAAAGATATACCAGGCCGGTATCGATGCCTATCGCCACAAAAAGTACCGGCAGGCCGCCGATTATTTCGAAGCCGCGTACAACGACCTGTACAGCACCGATCGGGCCGACACGTTGCTGTTCTACACCTCCAAAGCATACTACATGCAGGGGCTCTACGAACTGGCGGCCGAAGGGTTCGACCAGTATCGCAAGAACTTCAGCCGGAGGCCGTTCGCCGAAGAGGCCGAATATCTCCTGCCGATGTGCTATTATCACCTCTCGCGGCCGGCCGAACGCGACCAGGCGGAGACCCACAAGGCGATCACCACCTTCAACGAATACCTCAACCGCCATCCCGAGAGTATCAAAGCCGAGGATATCCGGATGATGCTCGAAGAGTTGCAACAGAAACTCTACGAAAAGGCTTTCATCAACGCATCGCTGTACTTCAAACTGCAACGTTATCCGGCATCGGTCGCCGCTCTGCGCTACTCGCTCAAGGAGATGCCCGAAACGCCGTACCGCGAACAGATGATGTACCTGATCTGCCAGTCGTGGTACAACTATGCCAAGAACAGCGTCCCGGCGCGGAAACTGGATCGGTATATGAAGATGGTCGACTCGTACTACAACTTCCGGAGCGAATATCCCGAGAGCGCGGCAGCCTTGCGGAGCCTCAACCGGATGTTCCGCGACGCGAAAGCCTATGTCGACCAGAACCAGCAGGCTGCGGTCGATATCGAAAAGAACCGCATTGATGCCGAGAGCCTCAAGGCTGAAATTCGGGTGCAGAAAGAGAAACTCCGCACCATCACCGACCAGTTGGAGCGCGATGCGGCCAAACGGAAGTTGCGGGCCGACGAGGCGCTGCTCAAAGAGCAGCAGCGGCGGATCAAGGCCGAGGCCAAACAGTTGAAAAAGAACGACACCCGGCTGCGCAAGCGCGAGAAGAAGGGGGCCGTTGCCGAGGAGGCGGCAGAGGAGGAAAAGATATGGGTGGAGACGGAGAAGTAGAGCACACGCGATAATTTTCGGATTCGGACACAGAATTTACAAGCAGACATATGGAAATCAAAGGACAGCAGATACCGACCAATACGGTGACCCGTACCCTCAGCGAACTGGATGCGGCCACGGGGAATATTTATGAGACGGTGAACGTCATCGCGCGGCGGGCCAACCAGATCAACAGCGAATTGAAACAGGAGCTGGCGTCTAAGTTGTCGGAATTTTCGTTCGCCACGGACAATCTGGAAGAGACCTTCGAGAACCGCGAACAGATCGAAGTTTCGCGGCATTACGAACGTTTGCCGAAACCGACCCTGATCGCCGTCGAAGAGTACCTCGAAGGGGAGGTCGCTTTTCGGGAACGGAATCCGCAGGCGGCGGAAAAATAGTCGCTTGGCGGGACGAGCAGAACCCCTCGTACGCATTTTAATCCACAGAGACAAGGCATGTCATTGAAAGGGAGACATATCCTGTTGGGAGTTACCGGAAGCATAGCCGCTTATAAGGCGGCTATGCTTATACGCGCCTTGGTCAAAGAAGGGGCCGAAGTGCGGGTCGTGATGACTCCGGCCGCGCGGGATTTTATTACGCCGCTGACCCTGGCCACCTTGTGCCGGCACCCGGTGCTCGTCGATAACTTCGACCCGACCAATGGAGCGTGGAACTCCCATATCTCCTTGGGCGAGTGGGCGGATCACTACCTGATCGCTCCGGCCACCGCCAATACGCTGGCGAAGATGGCCGCAGGAATTGCCGACGGGCTGCTGTTGTGTTCCTATCTGTCGGCGCGGTGTCCGGTGAGCGTGGCGCCGGCGATGGATCTGGACATGTACCGGCATCCGGCCACGCAGGCCAATTTGGCCTTGCTTCGGGCGCGGGACGGTGTGGGGATTGTCGAACCGGGCGACGGGGAGCTCGCCAGCGGCCTCGTCGGCAAGGGACGGATGGCGGAACCGGAGGAGATCATCGACTATCTGCGCGCCGTTTTTTCCGAAAGAGATGCTTTGTTGCAGGGGAAGAAAATATTGGTCACCGCCGGGGCGACGGTCGAACCGATCGATCCGGTTCGGTTCGTCAGCAACTATTCCACCGGGAAGATGGGGTACGCCATCGCCGAGGCGCTGGCTGCGCGGGGGGCCGAGGTGACCTTGGTGAGCGGACAGGCGACCGCGACTTTGTCGCGGGGGTATCGGAATATCGCCGTAGTCACCGCTTTGTCCGCTGCGGAGATGTACGAGGCTTGCCGGCAGTGCTTTCCGGAGATGGACGGGGCGGTTTTTTGCGCCGCCGTGGCCGATTACACACCCGCGGCTCCGTGGACCGAGAAGTATAAACACTCGGCTGCGGAGCCGTTCGTCCTCACGCTGAAACCCACCCGGGATATCGCTGCCGAGATGGGGCGGCTGAAACGGGACGGGCAGGTGACCATCGGGTTTGCGCTGGAGACTTCGGCCACAGAGTCGGGGGCTTATGCGAGACATAAACTCGAGACTAAGAATCTGGACGCCATCGTGCTCAACTCGTTGCGCGATGCGGGGGCCGGGTTCGGAACCGATACCAACCGGGTGACGATCATCGACCGGAATCCGGCCGTGGCGGAGACGGCTATCCCCTTGAAATCCAAAACGGAAGTGGCGGGAGATATTGCGGACTATATGACGCGGAAATTCGCGGAAATATGCTGAAACATCTGAACATAGAAAACTACGCCATTATCGGCCATCTCGACATCGACTTTCACCCGGGGTTGAACATCATCACCGGGGAGACGGGGGCCGGGAAATCTATCCTTTTGGGGGCGTTGTCTTTGCTGGGAGGAGCGAGAGCCGATGCCGCCATGATCCGGGACGGCGAGAACTCCTGCGTGATCGAAGGCGAGTTCGACGTGGCGCCGTATAAGGAGGATCTCTTGCCGGTTTTCGAAGAGAACGACCTGGATTGGGAAGAGGTGATTACCGTGCGGCGGATGATTACCGCTGCGGGGAAGAGCCGGGCGTTTATTTCCGATACGCCGGTGAATTTGAGCGCTTTGCGGGCTGTGGCCGACAGGCTGGTGGATATCCATTCCCAGCATCAGACGTTGTTGTTGGCTGGGACGGGGTTTCAGACCCATCTGGTGGATGCCGTGGCGGGACACCTGCCGCTCGTGGCTTCGTACACCGGGCATTTCCGGCATCTCAATGCCTTGAAAACCGAGCTCAATAAGGTGGTGGCGGCGAACGAGGCTGCGGCGAAAGAGCGGGACTATTTGCAGTACCAGCTGGAACAGCTGTTGGCCCTGAAGTTGAAGCCGGGCGAGGTGGCGCAGTTGGAAGAGGAGCAGAACCTGCTGACCTATGCCGAGGAGATTGCTCAGGGACTGGATTTTTGCGTCGGGATGCTGACGGCGGACGACGGGCCGCTCGAAGGGGGGATTACGATCGGAGCGCGGGCTATGCAGCAGACTTTAAGCAAATTGGCGGGGCGTTATCCGGCGGCCGGAGAGTTGGCAGCGCGGATGGAGAGCGCATATCTCGAACTGAAGGATATGGCCGAAGAGTGCGAACGGCGGCGCGACGAAGTGCAGATCGATCCGGAACGGCTGGCGGTGGTGAGCCAGCGGCTGGACGATATCTATACCTTGTGTCGGAAACACCGGATCGACGAGGCGAATGCCGAGGCGGAGCTGTTGCGGTTGCAGCAGGAGCTGGATGTGCAGTTACAGGAGTTCGATGCGGCCGAGGAGCGGATGGGGGAACTCAGGCAGCAGATTGCAGCCTTGGAGACTACGGCTATCGAGGAGGCGGGGCGGGTGACGGAAGGGCGGCGGAAAGCGGCTCCGAAGATCGAAAAACACGTGACCAAGACTTTGAGTGAGTTGGGGATTAAAGGGGCTACGTTCGAGGTGCGGATTGTTCCGGCCAAGAACGGTTTGACGGTTACCGGAGCGGATGACGTGGCGATGCTCTTCAGCGGGAATGCCGGGAGTGCGCCGCAACCGATCGAGCAGGTGGCTTCGGGGGGCGAGATGTCGCGAGTGATGCTGGCTCTCAAGGGGTTGGTGGCGAAGAGTATGCGGATGCCGACCATCGTATTCGACGAGATCGACACCGGCGTTTCGGGTTCGGTGGCGGATAAAATGGGGGCGATCATTGCCGGGATGGGAGATTCGATGCAGGTGTTGAATATCACCCACCTGCCGCAGGTGGCGTCAAAGGGCGAGCACCATTATTATGTATATAAGGAGGCCTCGAAAGGGGGTGGTGACGCTGCTGCGGGAGGGACGCATATTCGTTTGCTGACCCCTGAGGAGCGTGTGGAACATATTGCCGCGATGTTGAGCGGCAGTGCCGTGACCGAGGCGGCCAGGACACAGGCGCGGGAGTTGTTGGGGCGGGGATAGCGGGAGACTTTGGGATTTATGTGCGGACAGAGAATGGGGTAGAGGCTACCAGTTGAAATGCGTAGCATTTCTCGTCCGGCCAGCGCGCGGGCAAAGAACTGGGCGAGGGGTTGGGCCGAAGCTACCCATTCCGAGTGCCGGGAGGCACCGCCCGCCCGGCGTAAGGGCAGTACCCTCCCGTAGGTACAGCCGCGCGCCACGCCTTGAGAGGGAAATCGTCAAAACTCGCTTGTGTGTTTTGACAAGATTTCCCCAGGCGCGCGAAAACGCGGCGTAGCCGCAGTGCGGCTGACACGGGGCGGAGAACTGGAGCGAGTTTTGGGGCGCGAGCGAATAGCTAAGTCCCCGTGACAACGGTCGGCCCGCAGCCCCCGGATGCGGAGGGCCGAAATACTCCGCTTTCGCTCCGTCTTCGTTCTCCGCTGGCTGCGGCCGAAAACGCATTTTGCAGAATGGGGCGGTGCTTTGGGTGAAGCTTCTGCAACTCGACGGAGCTTGTTGTGCCTCCGCTGGCAGCGAACAGCTAAGACTGAGAGCGAGTAGCGCGATTCCGGAAGGAATCGCCGTCCTCGGCAAGGGCGACGCTTTAGCGGCGCGAGGGGGCGCGCCGAGGACGAATCTCGCAAAACGGAGGCGGTGAATGGGGCGTTGTAGTTGCGACTCGCAGAGTCGCGCGGGCCGGCCGCCTGCCCACGGGCGGCCCGCAACACGCCGCTCGCGCGCCGAGAATTGCGGCACCTCCCGGGCGTCCGTCCGCACAAAGTTCGGCTACGTGGGGCAGCTCCAGCCCCTTGTCCACCGCGGGCTCGCGGCACCGTTTATTCCGAGAGGCAACGCAACGGAAAACTGCTGGCACGGGTTCCCGCGCTGCTGGGATTGAGCCACGTCATGGTGAGACGCAAGTGCAGGCCATTGGTACCGCTGACCGTGGCACCCCAGCTGTAACCGCCGTCGCCGACGCCGCTCAATGCGCCCGTATCCCGATAGCGGTAGCCCGGGGCAGGATTTCCGGCGTTGCAAAAAAACGGCCGACAGACCACCGGATACGAAAAAAACCGAGTAAACCCACATTCAGAAAAACGACATGAACCGATATCCGATACGGGCAGCCAAATACGCCCTCTATTTAATTGTTCTCTTTTTTGTGCTCTTTGCCCTGATGCGTGCACTCGGGTATGGGGCAGCCTCGTTAAACATCTTGTGGACCACCTCGCGAGGGTGGCTCTTTTTGGGTGTCGTCGTGGTATTCGCCTTGTTGTACCCCTTCTTCGGCTTTACCCGGCGACGGCTTACGTTTAACGCCGCCTCGCGGGTGGAAGATGTGGAGCGTGTGATGGCCCAGTGCGGTTTTCGTCGGATCGAAGCCGATACCCATGGAGCCGACGATCTACTCTTTGTCGCCGCTTGGACCGGGAAGAAAGTGACGATGATGTGGGAAGACCGCATCGAGATTACGACCGATGCCAACGGGATTTCTTATATCGAAGGGAATCGGAAAGAGGCCGTGCGAGCAGCTTTTCGCTTGGGGACATTTATTGCATAACAGGCTTTTATGAAATTGTTTCGGCAAATAAGATTGCTCTCCCTGCTGACAGGGATCGGTTGTGCGATGTTATCGGCCGCTCAGGCCGCACCGAAGAAGCAGCCGGCACCGCTGCAGAATACGGCGGATAGTGCCACGGTCGCCGCCCAGCGGCGCGACCTGGAGATCGGACGGTCGATGGAGACCTTCTTCAATATCTTCCGCGAAGTCAATCTCTATTACGTCGACACCACCTCGCCGAAGAAGATCGTAAAGACCGCCGCCGATGCCATGCTGGAGGGGCTCGATCCTTACACCGAATACCTGCCGGCCGAGGAGATGGCCGATTTCGAGACTATGACCACCGGGAAATACGCCGGATTGGGCGCCTTGATCCGGAAATCCAGCGACGGGCGGTGGGTCGAGATCGCCGAGCCTTATCGCGGGACGCCGTCCGATCGGGCGGGATTGAAAGCCGGTGACCGGATATTGTCCGTCGACGGCGTCGATATGGCCGGTCGGGAAGTCGCCTTCGCCAGCGACCGGATGCGGGGCAAGGCAGGGACGGTGGCGACCTTGGTGATTGCGCCGATCGCCGATACGACCGTGACCCGGACGGTGCGGGTTAAGCGCGAGCGGATTGCCATACCGGCCGTGCCGTATTACGGCTGGGTTTCCGACAGCGTCGGGAGGGACTCCGTGGGGTATATCCGGCTGAACAGCTTTACCGATAAGTGCGCGGACGAAGTGCGGACGGCCCTGAACGCGCTTCAGCAGCAGAGCGGAGGAGCGATGCGGGGGCTGGTGCTCGATTTGCGCGGCAATACCGGCGGGATTCTGGGCGAAGCGGTGAAGATCGTCGGATTTTTCGTCCCCCGGAATACCGTCGTCGTGACGACCCGCGGGCGGATGCCCCAGATGAACTCCACCTACCGGACGGTCGGCGAACCGATTGCCCCCACCGTGCCGTTGGCTGTGCTGATCGACCGCTCGTCGGCTTCGGCCAGCGAGATCGTCGCCGGCGCGTTGCAGGACTTGGATCGCGCAGTGGTGATCGGCCAGCGGAGCTTCGGCAAAGGGCTCGTGCAGTCCACCCGGCCGGTCGGCGAGAACGGATACGTCAAACTCACCTCGGCGAAATACTACACCCCGAGCGGGCGGTGTATCCAGGCACTCGATTACAGCCACCGGAACGAAGACGGGAGCGTGGGGGCCATACCTGACTCGCTGATCGCCTCGTTCCGCACGGCCGGAGGCCGGACGGTCTATGACGGAGGCGGGATTATGCCCGACGTGAGGCTCGCGGCCGAATACCTCGGCAAGTTTACCGCCATTTTGATCGGCTTGGGATATGTGGACGATTTTGCCAACCGGTATGCGGTGACCCATGCCCCGGCGGCGGATTTCGCGGTCGACGATGCGACCTATGCCGCTTTCTGCGACTTTATGGACGACAAACCCATCGCCTTCGAGTCGGGTACCGAGCGCCTGCTGAAGCAGTTGCGCCGGATGGCCGAGCGGGAGAAATATGCCGATCGGATTGCGCCGCAGCTCGATACCCTCGCCGTGAAGATACGCGAAGACAAACGGACAGAATTGCAGGTTTTCGGGCCTGAGATTCGCGAGGCGCTGGGAGATGCCGTGGCCACCCGGTGGTTTTATGACGCCGGACGGATCGCCCGACAGCTGCGGCGCGACAAAGTCGTCTGGCGGGCGGCGGAGCTGCTGCTCGACAAGCCGGCATACACACGCATCGTCACGATGCAGGACACGGAGAAAAAATAACACGACATACGCACATGGAATACGATTTCAGAGAAATCGAACGCAAATGGCAACGGCGGTGGGCCGAAGCGGGAACGTACCGGGTCGCCGTCGACTCTTCGCGACCGAAATACTACGTCCTCGACATGTTCCCCTATCCGTCGGGAGCGGGGCTGCATGTGGGGCATCCGCTGGGATACATTGCATCGGACATCTACAGCCGGTACAAGCGGCAAAAAGGGTTCAACGTGCTGCACCCGATGGGCTACGACGCTTTTGGATTACCGGCCGAGCAGTATGCCATCCAGACCGGCCAGCACCCGGCGGTGACCACCGAACAGAATATTGCCCGATATCGCGAACAGCTGGACAAGATCGGTTTCGGTTTCGACTGGGAGCGCGAAGTGCGGACTTGTGATCCCGGGTACTACAAATGGACGCAGTGGGCTTTCGAGAAGATGTACGACTCCTATTACTGCAACGACACGCAGCAGGCGCGGCCCATTGCGGAGCTGGAAGAGGCGTTCGGCAAGTATGGAAACGAGGGGCTGAATGCCGCGTGCGGCCGGGAGTTGCGGTTTACGGCCGAAGAGTGGAACGCCTATTCGCCGAAGGAGAAATCGGATGTGCTGATGAACTACCGGCTGGCCTTCCAGGCCGATACCGTGGTGAACTGGTGCGAGGGGCTGGGAACCGTATTGGCCAACGACGAAGTGAAGGACGGGCTCTCGGTGCGGGGGGGATTTCCGGTGGAGCAGAAGCGGATGCGGCAGTGGCTCCTGCGGGTGACCGCTTATGCCGAACGGCTGCTGGCCGGGCTCGACGGACTGGAGTGGAGCGAATCGCTCAAAGAGATTCAGCGCAACTGGATCGGGCGGTCGACCGGCGCGACCATGTACTTCCCGATCAAAGGCTTTGCGACTACGGGTCCCGAGGCTAAATTATTGGAGATTTTCACCACCCGGGCCGATACGGTTTTCGGCGTGACCTTCATGGTCTTGGCGCCGGAGCACGCATATATCCGGGAGATTACTACGCCGGAGCAGCGGGAGGCGGTGGAGGCGTATATCGCGGAGACCAAGAAGCGGAGCGAACGCGAACGGATGGCCGACACCCGTCGGGTGAGCGGGGTGTTTACCGGGGCGTATGCGGTGAATCCGTTCAACGGCGTCGAGATTCCGATCTGGGTGAGCGACTATGTGCTGGCCGGATATGGGACGGGTGCCATTATGGCCGTTCCGGCGCATGACTCTCGGGACTGGGCCTTTGCCAAACATTTTGATCTGCCGATCATTCCGATCATCGAGTGCGATGTGACCGCGGGCTCTTATGACGCCAAGGAGGGACGGCTCATCAACTCGGATTTTCTCACCGGACTCGATGTCAAGGAGGCCATTCCGGCCATGTTCGCCGAAATCGAGCGAAGGGGTGTGGGCTGTAAGAAGGTGAATTACCGGTTGAGGGACGCCATTTTCAGCCGGCAGCGGTATTGGGGCGAGCCGTTCCCCGTTTCGTATGACTCGGAGGGCATTCCCCGGCTCGTGCCGGAGGCGGAGCTGCCGCTCGTGCTGCCCGAGACCGATAACTTTACCCCGACCGCGGACGGGCGGCCGCCGCTGGCCCGCATCGACGGGTGGCATTACGAGACCAGCACCATGCCGGGGTTTGCGGGGTCGAGTGCTTACTACCTGCGCTATATGGATCCGAAGAACGACACCGCGCTGGTTTCGAAAGAGGCCAATGACTATTGGCGGAGCGTGGATTTGTATGTCGGGGGGATCGAGCACGCTACCGGACACCTGATCTACTCGCGCTTCTGGAACAAATTCCTGTATGACCTGGGGTATGTATGCGAGGACGAACCCTTCAAAAAGCTCGTCAACCAGGGGATGATCCAGGGGCGGTCGAACTTCGTCTACCGCATCAAGGGAACCAACCGCTTCGTCAGCTTGGGTCTCAAGGAGCAGTACGATACGCAGGAGATCCATGTGGACGTCAACATCGTGAAGAACGACGTGCTCGACATCGACGCCTTCCGGGCTTGGCGGCCGGAATTTGCGGATGCTGAATTCGTGCTCGAACCGGACGGGCGGTACGTGTGCGGATGGGCCGTCGAGAAGATGAGCAAATCGATGTACAACGTGGTTAATCCGGACTTTATCGTCGATACGTATGGAGCCGACACCCTGCGGATGTACGAGATGTTCCTCGGGCCGCTGGAGCAGTCGAAACCTTGGGATACCAACGGGATCGACGGCGTGCACAAATTTCTGAAACGGCTGTGGCGGCTCGTCGAGGGAGTCGCCGATGCCCCGGCGACCGATGCCGAACGCAAAACCCTGCATAAAGCCATCAAAAAGGTCGGAGAAGACATCGAAAACTTCTCGTTCAACACCGCCGTGAGCGCCTTTATGATCTGCCTCAACGAGCTGTGCGACCGGAAGACCTCCTCGCGGGAGATACTCGAACCGCTCGTGGCGCTCGTGGCTCCGTTTGCACCGCATATTGCCGAAGAGCTGTGGCATGGGCCGCTCGGACATGCCGCCGACGAGTCGGTTTGCGATGCCCCTTATCCGGAGTGCGACGAAAAATACCTCGTCGAATCGACTTTCGAATATCCCGTGTCGTTCAACGGCAAGACCCGGTTCAAACGCACCTTCGACCGCTCTTCGACGCCGGACGAGATCACGGCCGCCATTCAGGCAGACGAACAGACCGCCAAATACACCGACGGGCGGCCCATTCGGAAAGTGATCGTCGTGCCCGGCAAGATCATAAACGTCGTATGTTGATCCATCCATCAAGAAGCAGATTGAACCCATGAAACTCTCTCTGTCGAAACCCCGAATCACCGCGGCCGACGTGAAACGCGAAGTACGGGCCTATTTGATTATGATCTTCGGGCTGTTGCTCTATTCGTTCGCCTGGACAGCCCTGCTCGTGCCCGCCGAAGTGGCCGGCGGAGGCGTCGGCGGGGTCGGCGCGCTGGTTTTCTACGCCACCGGCATTCCGCTCGGGGTGACCTATATGGTCGTGAACGTATTCCTGCTCGCCTTCGGCTTCTGGATCCTCGGGCCGCGGTTCGGCGCCAAAACCATCTTCGGCGTGCTCTTCAACTCCGCCGCCCTCACCTTGTTACAGGAGGTGCTGCCGCCCGACCTCATGGGGCTGGCCAATGATAAACTCCTCTCCGCGATTCTCGGGGGGGGGATTGCCGGAGCCGGCGTCGGCCTTTGTTTCTCGGTCGGCGGCTCAACCGGCGGGACCGATATTCTGGCCATGATCATCAACAAATACCGGAACGTCAGCCTCGGGAAACTCATCATGCTCATGGACGTGGTCATTGTCGGCAGCGCGTATATCGTGCTGCGGGATTTGCCGGCCGTCGTTTACGGGTATGTCACCATGTTCACCATGGGGACGGCCGTCGATTGGGTGCTGTCGGGGAGCAAATCTTCGTCACAGATCATGGTCTTCTCGCAGAAATACGCCGAAATTGCCGAACGCATTATGCGCGATGTCAACCGCGGCGTGACGATTCTTGACGCCACCGGAGCCTACTCCAAATCCCCCCAGAAAGTCGTGATGGTGATTTGCCGCCGCGGCGAAGCCAGCGACATCTACCGCATCATCAAAGAGACCGATCCGAAAGCCTTCATTACTCAGGCCAGCGTCATGGGCGTATTCGGCGAAGGATTCGACGCTCTGAAAACCAAATAGAACCTCCACAAGCGCGATGGCCCAGACCCAAACACCCTCCTTTCGTCTGATCTTCCGTAAGATCTTCCGTCGACATCCTCTGGTCGTCGTCTTTCTTTTTCTGCTCTGCGTCATCTTCGTGCTCGGCATTTTGCTCGCCATCCGGCGCTGTTCCGGGCCCTCGAACGGCTACGGCGGCGAGACGGACGGCACACTCGTTGCCAGTGCGCGTTTCGACTCCATCGTCATGCGCTCTCAAAGCAAAGTCTACGGCCTGCCCATCGAAGCCTTCGAAGTCCAGACCGGCGAGATCGAAAGCGGAGAGACCTTCTCGCGGCTGCTTAATCAGCGTTACAACGTCAATATCGCGGTCGTCAATCGCCTCCTCGCCCTTTCCAAGGGGCGTTTCGAGCCCCGCGATATCCGGGCCGGACGCACCTACACCGCTTTTCTGACGCCGGATAGCGCCCAGACCTTGTGCTACCTGGTGTACGAGCGGAACCAGACCGACTACGTTACTTTCTCCTTGTGCGACAGCATCTACGTGCGGGTGGACAAGAAAGAGGTCGTCACCGAAGAGCGTTATGCCGAAGGGACGATCAGCAGTTCGCTGTACGCCACCATTTACGAGAACAACCTGCCGGTAGTGCTCGGCGAACGGATGGCGAAAATCTACCAGTCAGTGATCGACTTCTTCGCCTTGCAGAAAGGAGACAAGTTCCGCGTCTTGTACGAAGAGCAGTTTATCGACACCGCCAGCGTCGGCGTGGGGACGATCTACGGCGTGGAGTTCGTTCATGCCGGGAAGAGCTATTGGGCCTGCCGGTTCAATCAGGACGACGAGTGGGGCTATTGGGACGACAAGGGCGTCAACCTGAAGCAGGCCATGCTGAAGGCCCCGCTGAGCTTCAGCGCGCGGATCACCTCCCGTTTCGGCTCCCGGATTCATCCGATCAAGCGGATTCGGCGACAGCATAACGGCGTGGACTATGCTTGTCCGGTGGGGACTCCGGTGCATGCCGTGGCGAGCGGCGTGGTGACCCGACGAGGCTGGGATCCGTTCGGCGGCGGTTGGCGCATATGGATCAAACACGCGGGGGGATACGAGTCGGCCTATCTGCACTTGAGCCGTTTCGCCGTGCAGCAGGGGCAGCGGGTTTCGCAGGGACAGGTGATCGGTTATTCGGGAAACTCCGGCGGTTCGACCGGCCCGCACCTCGACTACCGGTTGAAAAAGAACGGCAAGTATATCAATCCGCTGACCAACACCTCGCAACCCAGCACGCCGATTCGGTCGGGCAACAAGGCCGCTTTCGAACAGGCGAAGCGAGATGTGCGGAAAGTGATGGACGCTTATGCAGCAAAAAAATAAAGAGTCGGCTTTGTCGGTCGTCGACGCCCGGATCGTCCGTTTCGTGGGACGCCATCGGGTGATGACGCTGGCCACTGCCGACGCTTCGGCAGGGGGCGAATTGTGGTGTTGCAATCTCTTTTATGCTTATCTGGCCCCCGGCACGCTCGGTTTTGCGGGCGGGGCTTTCGTCTTTACCTCTCCGACCGAGACGCGGCATGCCGCTCAGTTTACGGCTCACGGCCGGGTGGCAGCTTCTGTCGTCCTGGAATCGAAAGTCGTAGGGCGGTTGCAGGGGCTTCAGCTTCAGGGTACGGTGCATCGGGCGGACAGCTCTGCCGAATGGTTGTCGGCGGCGCGCAGCGGCTATCTGAAACGGTTTCCGTTTGCGGCGCCGATGTTGAGCGATTTGTGGCTGTTGGAAGTTTCGAATATGAAGTATACCGACAACACTTTGGGTTTCGGAACCAAGTTGTTTTGGCCGGAACGGTGATTCGGTTACTGTTCCGAAAGCTGGGGTAGAGGCTGCCAGTGGAAATGCGTAAGCATTTCCCGTCCACGGGACGTGGGGCCCGCGCGGCCCGAGCGCAGTACCCTCCTGTTGGCGAAGCCGCGCGCCGTCGCCTAAAGAAGCGATTCAATCATTTCGGCGGTGAGCCGAAATAGAATGAATCGCGCAAGGCGCGCGAAAAAAGAACGACGTGCGAAAAAACTTGACCCCACCCACGAAAAATCCGTCGCCCGCCTAAAGAGGGCATATTCTGCCGGTTGGCACTTGGCCAATCCGGCAAGAATTGCCGCGGGCGACCAAAGGCGGCGGGCGATAGCGGAGCCGTAGTGAGGCGGACACGAGGCGGAGAATCGGGCGGTGAGTTGGGCTGTGCTTTTTTGCCGAGCTTTGGGCCGAGAGCGAGTAGCACGATTCGCAGAATCGCCGTCCTCGGCGCGGGCGACGCTTTAGCGGCGCGAGGGGGGCGCGCCGAGGACGAACCTCATAGCGCAGAGGAAGAGGCCGTGCTTTTGCGGTTCTTCGAACCGCCGGGCCTGCGGCGGGGCATCTTCGATGCCCGGGCCGGACGCCGCAGCCCGAACCCGACAGAATTGGGGCGGCGAACTGGGCCGAGCTTTTGCGACTCGGAGAGTCGCGCAGTTCGCCACC